>JBOGVU010000001.1:0-82484 GCA_050692915.1 Actinomycetota bacterium
GCCCCGGCCACCGGGAGGTCCGCCCCGGCCACCGGGTGGCCCGCCCCGGCCACCGGGAGGTCCGCCCCGACCGCCCGGGCCACCGAAGCGTCCCCCGGGGCCGCCCCGGCCCATCCTCTTCGGTGGGGGCTCGGGCTTGGTCCGAAGGGGGGGCAGGGGGCGGGTGGCCCCCTCGCGCTCGAAGCGGATCCGGAACGCGTCCGGACCGGCCGTCTCGCGGGCCATCTCGTGCCAGCCCTGGGACAGGAGCTGCCGCACACGGCCCTGGGCCGTCTTCCGCAGCTTCTCCTGGCCGGGCGCCTTGGCGAAGAACGTCTCGTAGAGGACTTCCTTGCCCATCGGGCGGCCAGCGTACCAGACGGAGGCGCCCGCGCCCGGTACCATGCCCGGCCATGGCAGCCGAGGGACGCGACCTGTCGGGCGGCCTGCTCACCGCGCTGGCGGCGCTCCTGTTCGGGATGATCGTCACCATCGGCCGCTCCGAGGGCGTCCGCGACGTGCCGGTGAGCGCCCTGCTGGCGATCCGGTTCGCCACGGCGGCGGCGCTGCTCGCGCTGGTCCTAGCCGTGACCCGTCAGCCGCTCCGCCCGACCCGAGGCGAGGGCCGGCGCCTGCTCCTGCTGGGCGCCTTCGGCTACGGGGTCGAGGCGGCATTCTTCTTCCTGGCGCTGGGTCGGGGGACGGCCGCCACGGTGACCCTGCTCTTCTACACGTACCCGGTGTGGGTGGCGGCCCTGTCGGCCGCGTTCGGGATGGGGCTCCCCGGCCTGCTTGTGGGCGGGTCGCTGGTGGCCGCGGTGGCCGGCTCCGGGGTCGTGGTGGCGTCATCGGGCGGGCTGGACATCACCACGCTCGGCATCGTGTTCGCGATGACCTCGGCCGTGACGATCTCGTTCTTCCTGATCGGGCTCCAGACCCTGGTGCGCCGGACCTCTCCGCTGGCGTCGTCGATGTGGATCGCGCTGTGGGCGTCGGCCGGCATGACCGCGTTCGCCCTGATCACCGGGACCCGGTTCCCGTCCTGGCCGGACGAGTGGGTGCCGGTCCTGGCCATGGGGTTGCTCACCGCCGGGGCGTTCTCGTTCCTCTTCCTGGGGGTGCGGCGGCTGGGGGCGGTGCGGGCCTCGATCATCTCCTCGCTGGAGCCCGTGGCCGCGGCCGTCCTGGCCCTGTGGTTCCTCGGTGAGCTCCTCCGGCCGGGGGTCCTCCTCGGCGGGCTCCTCATCCTGGGCGGGGCCGTGGCGGCCAGTCTGGCCCGGGGCGTGCCGGAGCCCGAGGCCGGCCCCTAGGAGGTCCCCGCACGAACGCCCGCGCCGGGGCCACGGCGTAGACGAGCGTCCCGGCTGGCCCGTCGCCGCGACGCATGGAAGACTGGAGGCTGTAGGGAAGGAGGGTGTCGATGGATCCGGTTCGTCTGAAGTCGATCCCGTTGTTCGCGGAGCTCTCGGATAGCGAGCGGGAGCAGGTCGCCCGGTGGGCCGACGAGGTTGACGTGCCCGAGGGGAAGCACCTCGTCGACGAGGGGAAGTTCGCCTACGAGTTCTTCGTGATCGAGGAGGGGACCGCGGCCGTCAGCCACGGCGACGACGTCATCGCGGAGCTGGGGCCGGGGGACTTCTTCGGGGAGATCGCCCTGGTGGAGCACGTCCGGCGGACGGCCTCCGTGGTGGCCACCAGCCCCATGCGGGCCGTGGTGATGTTCGGCCGCGACTTCAGGTCCATGGAGAACGAGATCCCCGCGGTGGCGGCCAGGATCAAGCAGGCCGTCGAGGACCGGAAGGGGAGGTAGGCCCGCCCGGGGACCATCGGCCCCCGGGCGGATCCTCGGTCAGGCGCAGCCCCAGTGGCCCCAGCCGGCGGCTCGGGCCATCTGCAGGCTGACGTCGACGTTCGCGTAGGCGTCGAACGGGCTCGCCCCGGGGTGGCCGTAGTGCCGGGCCCGGCCGGGCCAGTACCGAACGTCCTGCTGGTAGATCCCCGCGTATGGGTGGCTGTACGCCTTCGGGTTGAACCCCGACTCGCAGGCGGCAACGTGCACGGCGGTGGCCACCCCCACCCCGTAGCGACGGGCCAAGGCCGGGACCATCCGCCGGGGCTTCTTCTCCTCGGTCCACATCCGGACCGTGACCCAGGGGTGCTCGTCGGTCTGGAGCACCCTCCCGGCGAGGGCGTTGGCCACCTCGGCGGCCCTGGCCGCGGCGGGCCCCAGGGCCATCGGACCGGCCGTGGTCGGGTCACCCGGCGCCTCCGGCCAGGTCACCCCGGCCTTCAGGCGGAACGCGCTCACTTCGCCGAAGCGCTCATGGCACTGGACCTCGTTCACCGGGGCCTGGGTCCCGTCCTCGGTCCCCGACTGCCGCCACATCGTCAGCTCCACCTTGGCCCGGCGGGGGGCGCCGTCCCAGAGCAGGTCGCGGGCCCGCCGGCACGCGGCCCGCCGCAGTTTGCCGACGGCCTCCGAGAGGACCTTCGGACCGCTCAGCCGGACCCCGGTCCGAGGACGGACCTGGGCCCGCAGCTGCCAGGACGTCTGGGGCGCCTCCGGCTCAGGGGGAGCCGCCGTGGCGCCGGCGGGCAGGCCGGTCGCCAGGGCGGCCCCCAGGGCCACCGCGACCAGCCGCTTGGACCAGAGCGTCATCCGCTCACCTCCTGTATGGGCGATGTCCGCCTCCCTGACGTAGGGAGGCAGTGGGATCCCGAGGCTGACCGAGTCGAGGGGTTCTAGATGCTCGCTGGTCTTGTCATGTTTTCCGGGATCCTCGTGGTACTGACCGACGGTCAGCCGAGTCCACGGCGTGCTTGGTTACCCAGCAGTTAGGGGGTCGAAAACCGCGGTATGCGAGCGGTCGGAATGCTAACAGACGGTCCCGGCCGCTGTCAGCGGCTCCAGGGGGCTGGGCTAGGGGCGGTTCGGCCGCTCCGGGGCGGGGTCGCGCCCGCGGAGGGCCAGGCCGGAGAGGACCTCGAGGATCGTCCGGTGGGCCAGGAGGGCGGTGACGTCGGCCTGGTCGTACGGGGGTGAGACCTCGACGACCTCCATCCCGCACAGGTCGACCTGGCGCCCGATCCGCCGGACCGACCGGAGCAGCTCCCGGGGGGTCAGCCCGCCGGGCTCCGGGGCCCCCGTCCCGGGGGCGGAGCCCGGGTCGACCACGTCGATGTCCACGGACAGCCAGGCCCTGCCTCCCGCCAGGCGGATCGTCTCCTCGACGACCTCGTCGAGGCCCCGTTCGTCGATCTCGCCCTGCGTGAACCACACCAGGCCTTGCTCCCGGGCCCAGGCGAACTCCTCCGGGCCGGGCCAGTACCCGCGCAGCCCCACCTGGACCACGTGCTCGCCCCGGACCGAGCCCTCCTCGACGAGCAGGCGGACCGGTGTGCCGTGGGAACGGCGGACGCCGAACAGGGACTCGGCGTCGTCGGCGTGGGCATCGAAGTGGATCACGCCGACCGTCCCCCGGCCGAGGTGGTCCGCGGCCGCCCCGGCGTCGGGATGCAGGATGGAGTGGTCGCCGCCGAGCACGACCGGGAAGGCCCCGGCGGCCAGGATGCCACCCACGGCGATCCGGATCGCCCCGTGGCTCCGGGCCGGGTCGCCCGGCACCACCTCGGCGTCGCCGTGGTCCACCACCGTCAGCACCTCGTACGGGTCCACCCCGAGGTCCATGTGCGGCCGCTCGTCGCCGGCCCCGGCGGGATCGGCCAGCCGGATGGCCCTGGGGCCGAACCTGGTCCCCGGCCGGCCCACCGTGGTCTCGTCGATCGGTGCGCCGACGATGGCCACGTCGACCCCCCGGAGCTCCTCCGGGTCCAGGACCAGCGGCAGCTTGTCGAAGGTGCCGATGCCGGCGTACGAGGGCTCGCCCGGACGGTTCACGCGCACGCGCGACAGTATGGGGGTCCGCGGGGTTAGAGGTAGAGCCCGGTCTTGGGGTCGCCTCGTTCGCTGGCCACCGCGTGGATCTCCCGCTCCCGGACCAGCAGGTACTCCTCGCTCCGGATCTCCACCTCGATGCCCGAGTCGGGGAGGAGGAGCACCTCGTCCTCGGGCTCGACGTTGCGGACGTTGGGCCCCACGGCCACGACCGTGGCCCACTGTCCCCGCTTGCTGACGGTGGCCGCAGTCGCGGGGATCAGGAGCCCGCCCTTGGACCGGCGCTCGCCCTCGTCGTCGGGCCGTCGCACCAGGACCCGGTCCGACATCATCGTCACCGCCTTGGCCGCGGCCCGGTCGGGGATCGAGCGGACGGATCGATTCGCCACGCGCCAAGGATACGCCCCGGCCGGGTAAGGTTCCGCCCGTGACGACGACCGCGGGCGACCTGATCGCCGAGGGCGAGCGACGGCTCCGGCGATCCCCGGCCATCGACCACTGGCCACCGAGCCGGGAGCGGGACGAGGCCCGGGTGCTCCTGGCGCTGTCCCTGGGCGCCGAGGCCGACGACCTGGAGGACGACCGGGCCGTGGACGGCCGGCGGGCCCGCCGGTACCACTCTCTGGTCCGCCGCCGGGCCGGCGGGGAGCCGATGGCCCACATCCTGGGGTGGACCGAGTTCCGGGGGCTCCGGCTCCGGGTCCGCCCCGGCGCGTTCGTGCCCCGGCAGTCAAGCGAGTTCACGGTGGCCCAGGCTCTCCGGCGGCTGCGAGGGCGTCGGCGGCCGGTGGCCGTCGACCTGGCCACCGGGATCGGCCCGATCGCGCTCTCCCTGGCGGCCGCGGCGCCCAGCGCTGAGGTGCACGGCACCGACATCTCCGCCGACGCGATCCGGCAGGCTCGAGGCAACGCGGCGTCCCTGGGGCTCCGGAACGTGCGTTTCCACGTCGGGGACATGTTCGCCCCGCTCCCGAGGCGGCTCCGGGGAGGGGTGGACGTCCTCGCCGCGCACGTCCCCTACGTCCCCCACCCCGAGATGGGCGACCTCCCGCTCGAGGTGCGGGGCTTCGAGCCCGAGCACACGCTCACCGATTACACCGAGTCCGGGCTCAGCCTGGTGGAGCGGGCCGCAGGTGAGGGAGGGGCGTGGCTGCGTCCGGGAGGATGGGTCCTGCTGGAGGTCAGCCCGGACTTCGCCCGGCAGGTCCGGGGGCTCCTGGTCCGGGCGGGGTACCGCGACATCCGGAGCACGAAGGGCTGGCCAGAGGTCACCCGGGTGATCGTGGGGCGCCGCTAGGGGCGGGGGCCGGGGGCCAGGTCAGGCCCTCGGCCAGGAGCTTCGAGAAGGACTTCCCGGCGTCGGTCCATCCCTCCCGGAGGTAGAACGTGTGGGCCCGCTCGCGCCACGTGGCGGACTCGAGCTCCATCCCCCAGCAGCCCCTCCTCCTGGCCAGCTCCTCGGCCCGGGCCATCAGCGCCCGGCCCACCCCGGCCGAGCGGGAGTCCTTGTTGACGACCATGTCCGGGATCCACGCCTGGGGAGTGGTGAAGTTGAGGCGGATCCGGAACTCCATGTCGAGGAGGCCGACGACCTTCCGGCGGTCCTCGGCCACCAGGATCACCGCGTCGGCGCGGTCGAGGTAGCGCTCGAACACCTGTCGTGCAGCCGCCTCCTCGCCGGTGGCCCGCGCGTCGGGCCGGCCGAGCTGGGCCAGGAGCTCGGCCACGTCGGGCCAGTCGTCGGGTCGCGCCTCCCTGATCAGCACGGCGGTACGGTATCGGAACGATGCGCGTCTCGACCATGGCCGAGGTCAACCGGGAGCGGGTCCTGCTGGTCGGGGGTCAGCGGGCCCTGGTCATGCAGCTGGCCCACCCACTCGTGGCGGCGGGCGTGACCGAGCACAGCGACTTCCCGGCCCGCCCGATGGAGCGGCTCCGGCGCACCCTCGACCTGAGCCTGGCCCTTATCTACGGCACCGACGCGGAGGCGGAGGCCGCCTCGGCCGGGATCCGGGCGGTTCACGAGAGGGTCACCGGGTCCGCCGGCGGGCGGCCGTACGCGGCGAACGACCCCGACCTGCTCCTGTGGGTGAACGCCACGCTCGTCGACACCACCCTCCTGGTGTACGAGCGGTTCGTCCGGCCGCTCCCGGAACGAGACAGGCGCCGCTACTACCTCGAGACCGTGGAAGCGGCCGAGCTGTTCGGCATCCCTCGCGCCGTGATCCCAGGGGACCTGGACGCGTTCCGGGCCTACCTCGGCCGGATGCTCGAGGGCCCGAAGCTGCGGGCTACCGCGGAAGGGCGGCGGCTGGTGGCGGACGTCCTCCGGCCCCCGCTGCCCGTGCCGCTCCGGGTGCCCACAGCGGCGGTCCGGCTGATCACGCTCTCGCTGCTGCCGGAGCGGATCCGCTCGATGTTCGGCCTCCGGGCCGGGCTTCTCTCCCGGGCGGCCCTGGCCACGGCGTCGCGGGCCTCGAGGCTCCTCCTTCCCGTGCTGCCGGCCGCGATGCGGCAGTTCTCGGCGGCCCGCGCGGCGCCCGGCGGCCAACCTGAGGGGTCCGCGTGATCGATCTCCACATGGTCCGGAGTCCCTGCAGACCGCCGTTGGTACGATGTGACCGATGAGCCGTTTCATGGCCCCTCGAGAGGCGTTCGAGCGTCGCCAGGACGTGCAGTTCCTCGACGTCCGGGAGCCGTTCGAGTGGAATGCCGGCCGCATCGAGGGCGCCGTTCACATCCCGCTCCAGCAGGTGCTGGAGGGCCGCACGGACGAGCTCGATCCCTCCAGGCCGGTGGTGGTCTACTGCCGAACGGCCAACCGCAGCGAGGTGGCGAAGCTGATGCTCGAGGCCCGCGGCTTCGACGCCTCGGTCATCGAGGGCGGTAGCGAAGCCTGGGTGGCCGAGGGGCTCCCGTTCACCACCCCCGATGGCCAGCCCGGCCGCGTCGCCTGACGATCAGACGAGCTGGGCGGCAAGGTCCGCGGGCTCGGTGACCGGGCGCCGGCAGACGAACCGCTCGCACACGTAGGCCGCGGGCCGGCCGTCGACAGGGTCGCGGCCGTGGAGGAGAGGGACCGCTTTCGCCGCGTCGGCGTCGCCCGGAGCCGAGGCCGCCAGCACCGTGTTCGGCAGGTACCGGCCCCACACCTCGGCCACCAGCGCGCTCGTGGCCGGGTCCTCCGGCTCGCCGACGATCGCCACCTCGCTCGACGGCCCCAGGTACAGGTCGAGGGCCCCGAGGGCATGCGCAAGGCCGCTCGGGGCGCGAGGCATCATGTCTCGGACCAGCCGGAGCGCGGCCACCGCGGCTCGCTCGTACCCGGCCTCCCCGGTGAGGAGGGCCAGCCGCAGCAGCACGTCGGCCGCTGCCGAGTTCCCCGAGGGCACCGCGGTGTCGAACAGGTCCTTCGGCCGGATCACCAGCTGCTCCGCGTCCCGGCCGGTCTGGAAGAAGCCGCCGGCCTCGTCGGCGAACAGCAGGAGGATCGCGTCGGCCAGGCTCCTGGCTTCCTCGAACCAGCGCACCTCGAACGTCGTCTCGTACAGGTCGAGGCACGCCGCCGCCAGCAGCCCGTGGTCGTCGAGGTACGCGGGGCCGCTGGTCCGCCCATCGCGCCACGACCGGAGCAGTCGGCCGTCCTCCCGCCGGAGCGCGGACAGCACGAAGTCGGCCGCCGCCGCGGCGGCATCCACGTAGTGAGACGCGCCGAGGACCCGCCCGGTTTCCGCAAGGGCCGAGATGGCCAGCCCGTTCCACCCGGCCAGGATCTTTTCGTCGGTGGCGGGGTGCACCCGCCGATCGCGAACCTCCAGGAGCCTTCGGAGGGAATCCTGGGGCACCTCCGCCTCTCCCGAGGGCCGCCACAGCACGTTCCGCCCTTCCCAGTTGCCCTCCGGCCCGGCGCCGAGGGCCTCGGCGACTTCCCGGCCCACCTCCCGCACGAGCTCGTCCCAGCCCCACACGAAGAACCGGCCCTCCTGGCCCTCGGAGTCGGCGTCCTGCGAGGAGAAGAACCCGGCGTCGGGGTGCCGCATCTCCCGCAGGAGGTAGTCGAGCGTCCCCGTGGCGACGTCCCGGTACGGGTCCCGGCCGGTGACCTGCCAGGCGTGGAGGTACAGCCGGCCCAGCTGGGCGTTGTCGGACAGCATCTTCTCGAAGTGGGGGACCAGCCAGGTCCGATCGACCGCGTACCGGTGGAAGCCGCCACCCACGTGGTCGCGGATCCCGCCTGCGGCCATCCGGTCCAGCGTTAGCGTGACCATGTCGAGGGCGCCGTCCCATCCCCGGCGGTGGCAGCGGAGGAGGAGCTCCAGGGTGATCGGCTGGGGGAACTTCGGGGCGCCTCCGAGGCCGCCCCACTCCGGGTCGAACGCCCCCCGCAGGCCGGTCAGGGCCTCCCGGAGCAGGTCCTCGGACAGCGGGTCCGTGGACGAACCCGGAGACCGGCCGATCGCCTCGATCACCCGCTGGCCCTGCGTGAGGAGGTCCTCCCGACGATCGCGCCACGCCCCGGCCACCGCGTTCAGGACAGTGGGGAAGCCCGGCATCCCGTGGCGGTCCTCCGGCGGGAAGTACGTGCCGGCGAAGAACGGCCGGCCGTCGGGCGTCAGGAACACGGTCATCGGCCACCCGCCATGGCCCGACATGGCCTGGACCGCGTCCATGTAGATCGCGTCGACGTCTGGCCGTTCTTCCCGGTCGACCTTGACGCACACGAACCGCTCGTTCATCAGCCGGGCGATCTCGGGATCCTCGAACGACTCCCGCTCCATCACGTGGCACCAGTGGCATGCCGCGTAGCCCACCGACAGCAGCACGGGCCGGTCCTCGTCCCGGGCGCGATCGAACGCCTCCGGGCCCCACTCGAACCAATCCACGGGGTTGTCGGCGTGCTGGAGGAGATAGGGGCTGGTGGCCCCGGCCAGGCGGTTCGCCATCCGTCCCACTCTACCGCCGGGCCCCTCCACTACACTGGGCCCCGCGGAGGGGAGGTGGCCGGTGAAGGAGCTTGAGGACAAGTTGCACGAAGCGGTGGCGGACCTCGAGGTCGTGTCCCAGGGGATGAAGCCGCCGGAGGCCTGGCGGGCGTTCGGGGACCAGACCCTGGAGGGCTTCTGGCAGTCCTGGCCGGGTGTCCGGGCCTGGGGCGAGTGGCTGTGGACCCTGATCGACAACGAGCGAGGGGACCGGGCCGCCCCGGTGGCCCCCGACGCGGAGCACGAGGAAACCGGGGGCGGGGGCTAGCGCCTCGTTGGTCCAGAAGGTCCTCGTCGCCACCGACCAGAGCGAGAGCGCGGGCCACGCGGTCCGGTGGGCCGCCGATATGGCGGCGCGCTTCTCCGCCGAGCTGATCCTGCTCCAGGTCGTCCCTCCGTCCACCGATGGCCCCGCGGACCACGAGCACACCGTGGACTCGCTCCGGGCGATGGCCGACGAGCTGGCCGGCCCCCGGGGGCGGGCCCGGGTCGTGGTCGATGCCGACCCAGCCCGGGGCATCGTGCAGGCGTGTGACGACCTCGCGGTGGACGTATGCGTGGTGGGCAACGTCGGGATGAGCGGGCGCACCACGTTCCTGCTGGGCAACGTCCCAAATCGCGTCTCGCACAACGCCCGGTGCACGGTGATCATCGTCAACACCGCCCGCCCGGTGGTGACGGGGGAGCGGAAGCGCGCCGGCGTCATCCCGGTCATGCCGCACGTGGCGGAGGAGGAGGGACTCCAGATCGAGGGTCGGCTCCTGGGCCGGGCCGCGCGCATCGGCCGGGTCCTGGCCCGCGAGGGGTTCCAGGACGTGTTCGCCGGCTCGCGCACCGACGACGAGGACGCCGTGCGGGCCCGCGCTCGCCGGCTGCGGGCGGCCATGGAGGAGCTCGGGCCGACCTTCGCCAAGATGGGCCAGATCCTGTCGACCCGGCCCGACCTCCTGCCCGTGCCTTTCATCGAGGAGCTCTCCACGCTTCAGGATCGGGTCCCGTCCATGACCGAGCAGGAGGTGGTGAAGGTCATGGAAGAGGAGCTGGGCGTGCCGTGGGAGGACGTGTTCGAGTCGATCGATCCCGTGCCCATGGCCGCCGGGACGATCGCCCAGGTGCATCGGGCCACGCTGACGGACGGCGAGCGCGTGGTGGCCAAGGTCCAGCGTCCGTCCGCTCGCAAGGACATCATGTCGGATCTCGGCCTGCTGGAGCTCTTCGCCGAGAAGACCTCGGGTCGCGAGGCCTTCCAGCAGGTGATCGACCTGCCCACGATCGTGGAGCACCTCTCCGACTCGCTGAAACGCGAGCTGGACTTCCGGCAGGAGGCCGAGAACCTCGAGCGGATGCACGGCGTGCTGGGGCCCTTCTCCCGTCTGGAGGTCCCCCGTGTCTACGCGGAGCTCTCCACCGACCGGCTGCTGGTCATGGAGGAGATCCAGGGGATCCCCATCCGAGACGCACCCGAGGGCGATGCCCGGACGGAGGCGGCCCGACAGCTCCTGGAGTCGTACTACCAGCAGATCCTGGCCGACGGCTTCTTCCACGCCGACCCGCACCCCGGGAACATGATGTGGTGGCACGAGACGATCTACCTCCTCGATCTCGGGATGGTCGGGGAGGTCGATCCGGAGACCCGCCAGCTGATGCTGCTGCTGCTGATGGCGTTCTGGCGGGAGGACGTGGACTTCCTTTCCGACGTGGTCCTCATGCTCGCCGGCGAGGACGACCGGGCCGACCTCGACGTGGACGCATTCCGGCAGGAGGTCGGCGGGCTGATGATCCGGCACAGGGGCGTGGCCGTCCGAGAGCTGGAGCTGGGGCCGATCCTCCAGGAGATCACCGAGATGTCGATCCGCCACGGTGTGCGGCTTCCCGCCTCCCTGGCCCTCACCGGGAAGGCCCTGGCCCAGATGCAGCTCGCGGTGGGGGAGCTGGACCCGACGCTCGACCCCCTGTCGGTGGTGGGCGGGTTCGTCATGCGCGGTTTCATGGCACGGCTCCGGGAGCGGCTCGACCCCAAGTGGGTGTTCTACGAGGGCCAGAAGCTGCGGACCCGGCTGGTGCGGCTGGTCGAGGCGATCGAGCGGCTGGCGGGGGCTCGTCCCGGGCCGAAGCTCCAGGTCCATTTCAAGGGGACGGAGAACCTCGAGCACCAGATCCGCCGGGCCGGGCGCCGGGTGTCCCTCGGGCTGATCTCCGGCGGTGCGTTGGTGGGGGCGGCCGTGGCCGCGCTGGGGACCCTGCCCGGCTGGGTTCCCGGGGTCCTCGGCGGGCTCGGCGGGGCGCTGGCCCTGGGACTAGTGGTCGACGTCCTGCGGCGCGGCCGATAGCTCGGCGTCGTTCGCCGTGGCCGGGCGGGGCTCCTCGCCCCGGCGACGGATGGCTTTCAGGAGCCGGCGCTCCACGACCACGGCCACCAGCGTCATGATCGCCCCGAGCGCGGCGCGCTCGAGCCAGATCGTCACGCGCTTGCTCCGCTCGCCCATCGGCTCATCGTAGCGGGTCAGGGCCGGACGGCCGCCTCGACCTTGACGGTCGCCCCATCCGGGGCCGGCCGCACCAGGGTCCCCTCGACCGAGTCCCCGTCGACGACGAGCGAGGCCACCCGCCCCCGGACGCCCCGCGGCTTCCGGACCTCGATGCGGTAGGTCGCGCCCCGGAACCGCCGCACGGCCGTGAACCCCTCCCAGTCCGAGGGGAGGCAAGGGTCGATGCGGAGGCCGTCGTGCTCAGGCCGGACCCCGAGGATCCACTGTGTGATCGCCACGTAGTTCCACGCGGCGGTGCCGGTGAGCCAGGAGTTCTTGGCCTCGCCGTGGGTCGGCGCATCCTTCCCGGCGATCATCTGGGCGTACACGTACGGCTCGCAGCGGTGGACGTCTCCGATCGTCTCCCGGGCCGAGGGGTTGATGCGGAGGTAGTAGTCGAAGGCCCGGTCGCCGTTCCCCACCAGGGTCTCCGCGATCATGATCCACGGGTTGGTGTGGCAGAAGACGCCGGCGTTTTCCTTGTAGCCGGGCGGGTACGAGGTGATCTCGCCGAGCTCCACCCGGTACCGCGTGTAGGCGGGTTGGAGGAGGACGATGCCGTGCGGGGTGGCCAGGTGCTCCTCCACCGAAGCGAGGGCTCGCTCCGCTCTGCCGTCGTCGAGGCCGATGCCGCCGATCACGCAGATGCCCTGGGGCTCGATGAAGATCCGCCCCTCTTCGTTCTCGGTCGAGCCGATGACCGCGCCTGCGTGATCGTAGGCTCGACGGAACCACCCGCCGTCCCAGCCATGGTCCCGGACCGCCGAGATCATCCGGGCCCGGGCCTCCCGGGTCGCCTCCGCGTCACCGGCTCGGCCGTGACGCTCGGCAAGGGCGGCCAGCTCCTCGGCCGCGGCGGCGAACAGGCCCGCGATGAACACGGACTCGGCCACGCCGCCCTCCACGTTCTCCACCGTCTGGAACGACTCGCCCGGGGTCTCCGAGAACGCGTTCAGGTTGAGGCAGTCGTTCCAGTCCGCCCGCCCGATCAAGGGGAGGCCGTGCGGCCCGAGGCGGTCGAGCGTGTACCCGATGGCGCGCTGGAGGTGCTCGTACAACGGCGACTCCGACCCCGGCTCGTTGTCGTAGGGAACGGATTCGTCGAGGATCCCCCCGTCGCCGGTCTCCTTCACGTACGCCGCCACCGCGAGGATCAGCCACAGGGGGTCGTCGTTGAACCCAGAGCCGATGTCGTCGTTCCCTCGCTTCGTTAACGGCTGGTACTGGTGGTAGGCCCCGCCCGAGGGGAGCTGGGTGGCTGCGAGGTCGAGGATCCGCTGCCGGGCCCGGCCCGGGACCATGTGGACGAACCCGAGGAGGTCCTGGCTGGAGTCCCGGAAGCCGATGCCCCTCCCGATGCCGGACTCGAACAGCGACGCCGAGCGGGACAGGTTGAACGTGACCATGTTCTGGTACGGGTTCCACACGTTGACCAAGCGATCGGCGTGCTCGTTCCGCGTGCCCACCTGAAAGATCTCCAGCAGGTCCGACCACGAAGCGCGAACCTCGCCGAGGGCCGCCTCCACCTCCTCGGCCCGGGTGAAGCGCTCGATGACCGGGCGGACCTCGGCCGTGCGGATCGCCTGCGACCCGGGCGGGTCGAACTTCTGGTCCGGGGGGTTCTCCGTGTACCCGAGCAGCAGGACCACCTCGGCGGTCTCGCCCGGCCCCAGGATCCGGTCGATCTGGAGGGCACCGCACGGGGCCCAGCCGTGGGCGATCGAGCTCCCCGAGCTTCCCTCCTCCACCGCCACCGGACGGTCCCACCCACGGTACGGCCCCAGGAACGCGTCCCGCTGGGTCTCGAACCCCGCGACCTCGGCCGAGCAGCCGAAATAGGCGAGGTGGGTGCGCCGCTCCCGGTACTCGGTCCGGTGAAAGATGACTCCGTCCACCACCTCGACCTCGCCGGTCGAGTAGTTGCGCTGGAAGTTCGTGGCATCGTCCCAGGCGTCCCACAGACAGAACTCGACGGCGCCGAACAGCGAGAGCTGCGCCGGGTCGGGGCGCTCGTTCCTCAGGCGGACCCGCCAGACCTCCAGGGTCTGGCCCATCGGCACGAAGAAGAGCGACTCGCACCGGATCCCCTCGTGGCGCGAGCCGATCACCGTGTACCCGAGTCCGTGCCGGCACTCGTAGTCCTCGAGGTCGGTTCGCCACGGCTGCCACGTCGGGGACCATGACCGCCCGCTACGAGCGTCGCGGACGTACAGGAAGCGACCGCCCACGTCGAGGGGCGCGTTGTTGTACCGGTACCGGATCAGCCGCCGGAACCGGGCGTCCCGGTAGAAGGCGTAGCCGGCGGCCGTGTTCGTGATGATCCCGAAGAACTCCTCGTTCCCGAGGTAGTTGATCCACGGCAGCGGAGTGTCCGGCCGCGTGATCACGTACTCGCGGGCGGCGTCGTCGAACCTGCCGAACCGGGTCACCGGTCGGCGACTTCGCGCCGACGCTCGGACAGGTGGTCGGCCACCCCGATGGCGGTGAAGGGGAGGGCCGGTGCGAGCAGCAGCGCCGGGGCGAAAGCGACGCGGAGGAGCACGAATACGAAGGCGGACACCGCCAGGACCGCGAGCGCCCTGGACTTCCAGTCGTGGCCCAGGTCGGAGCGCAGGGCGGCGATCCCGCCCGCGCCGACACCCGCCACGAGCCCGGTGACCGCATCCGCGGCCAGGGCGGAGATGGGGATGCCCACCAGCAGGGCCAGCCCCATGGCCCGGAGCACCGCGCCGGGCGCTCGGGGGTGCTCCGAGAGGAACGCCAGGACCATGAACACGAACGGGATGAGGGCGAGCCCGAACGCGATGAGCGGCGCGGCGTTGGGGCCGCCGCTCCCGGTGGCCGCCGCGGAGACCAGGCCGTTCAGCATGAACCAGTAGCCGGGGATCAGCAGGAGCGTGGCCAGGGTGATGGCTCGCCACTTCTTCCGAGGGTGGAGCGGGGTCATGCCGGCCGGAGCCGTGCTCCGCCGGACCGCGCGCCCCGTGGCCACCGCCGGATCAGCCCTTGACGGCGCCGGCGGTGAGGCCCCGCACGAAGTACCGCTGGAGCGAGAAGAACACGACCAGCGGGAGGGACATCGAGATGAACGCCGCCGCCGTCAGGAGGTGCCAGTTCTCGCCGCGTGCCCCGACCAGGTTGGCCAGGGCCACGGTGAGGACCTGGTTCTCCCGCGTCCCCCCCAGGAACACCAGAGCGACGAGGAGGTCGTTCCACACCCACAGGAACTGGAAGATGCCGAAGGCGGCCAGGGCCGGGACGGACAGCGGGACGATCAGCCGCCAGAAGATCGTGAAGTGGTCGGCCCCGTCCATCTTCGCCGACTCGATGATCGAGGACGGCAGCGCCCCGATGTAGTTCCGGAGGAGGTAGATGGCCAGAGACAGGCCGAAGCCCGTGTGCGCCAGCCACACCCCCAAGAAGGTCCCGGCCAGATCGAGGTCGGGGAACACCATGAGCCTTCCGATCTGGGCCCCGCCCACATAGAGACGAAGGATCGGGATCAGGGCCATCTGGAGCGGGACAACCAGCAGCCCCACCACGGCCACGAAGAGGAAGTACCGGCCCCGGAACTCCATCCAGGAGAAGGCGTAGGCGGCGAAGGCGGCGATCGTGATCGGGATCACGGTCGAGGGGATGGCCACGGCCAGGCTGTTCAGGAAGGCGTTGCCGAAGCCGCCCGCGTCGAGGGCGAGCCGGTAGTTCTCCACCGTCCACGCTCCGGCCTCGAAGGGTTGAACCAGCGCGGTCCACCATCCGGTCGTGTCGGCGAGCTGCTCGGGGCGGAGCGACGTGACCAGGACGCCGGCGGTGGGGATCATCCAGAGGACCACCACGACGAGGATGGTGATCCGGACGAACCAACCGCCCCCCTTCGACTCGAGCGGCCTGGACTTGCCCGTGCCCTCCAGCGGCTGGGACACCGGAGGAGCGGCCGCGCTCATCGGGTCTCCTCCTGCTCGCGGAACCTCCGGATGTTCCAGATCATGATGGGGATGATCACCACGAAGAGCACGACCGCGATCGCGGCCCCCCGGCCGTCGTGGCCGCTGATGAAGAACCATCGGATCATGCGCTCGGCGATCACCTCGGTCCCGAAGTTCCCTCCTGTCATCACGAAGATGATGTCGAAGACCTTCAGTGAGTTGATGACCGTGTACGTGGCCACCACCACGATCGTGGGCAGAATCGTCGGGATGATGATGCTCCGGAAGACCTGGAGCTCGGAGGCCCCGTCGATCCGGGCCGCCTCGATGATCTCGTCGGGGATGGACTTGATCGCGGCCGACAGAACCACCATCGAGAACCCGGTCTGCATCCACACCAGGATCACCATCAGCAGCAGGTTGTTCCACGGCTGAACATCGATCCACGAGACCGGCTCCTGACCGAGCCCGAGCATGATCCCGTTCAGCAGCCCGATGTTGCTCCCGAACCCCTCGGGCCGGAAGCTGTAGACCAGCCGCCACGTGACCGAGGCGCCCGCGAAGGAGATGGCCATCGGGAGGAAGATCATCGACTTGGCCACGGCCTCCCCGCGCCGCAGCCGGTCGGCCAGCGTGGCGAACGCCAGGCCGATGCCCACGGTCACCAGCGGCACCAGGATCACCCAGCCCGCCGTGTTCCGGATGGCCCGAAGCATGGCGTCGTCGGTGAACACGAACGAGAAGTTCTCGAGCCCGACGAAGCTCTCGCCCTGGGCGTCCTTGAGGCTCAGCAGGATCGTGTTGACGACCGGATAGATCAGGAACACGCTGAGGATGACCAGGGCTGGCCCGACGAAGATGTACGGACGGACGCCCTCCCGGTAGCGCGCGGGCAGCAGGTCGACGACCCGGTTCATCGCCCAGTACAGGATGAACACCCCGACGACGCCGACGAGGATGGCCACGCCGACCACCATGATCCGGTTGGCCTGCGCGTCCCGGAGGTAGTCGAACGTGAGCCACAGGAGGAGGAAGCCGGTTACCGGGATGGCCAGGGCCCCGGCCACCCGGAGAAGCGCCACCCACAGGCCCCGGGCCGGCGGGGCCTCGGGTGCGGCCAGGACCGGCGCGCCGCCCGGAGGCGGATCGGTGGTGGTCACCCTGGCCCGATCCCCCTTTCGAGGAGCGGACGAGTGCGGCCTCCCTGGGGCCGCACTCGTCCCTCCATCACTCCGCGGGCCGGCCTACTCTGGCCAGCTCGCTTCGATGTCGTCGAGCACCGCGGGCAGCGTATCCGGGCCGCCCTGCAGGTACTCGACCATGCCGGTCCAGAAGCTCCCGGCCCCGACCTCGGTCGGCATCAGGTCCGAGGCGTCGAACCGGCCGGTGCCGCCCTCCAACGCCCCCGTGAGGACCTCGGAGGCGTCGGCGAGGATCGGGTCCTGGTAGCAGTCCGCACCGACCTCGACGTTGGGGGAGATCCTGGAGCTACCCGGCACACCCCCCATGGCGCACTGCACGTCGACCGACATGAACCGCTCCACGAAGTCGCGGACCTCGGGAGCGTTCCGGAAGACAACGGCCAGCTCCCCGGCGAAGAGGGTGCCCTCCTGGTCGATGGGCGGGAAGGGGAACCAGTCGTAGTCGGTCCCTGTCTCGGCGTCCTCCGGGAAGAACGCGGTGATGAAGCTGGCCTGCCGGTGCAGCCAGCACCCCGGCGGGTCCTCGAACATCGGTGCCGGGGCGTCCCCGAACGCGATCGTCGGGGTGCGCTCGGCCCCGCCGAGCACGTAATCGTCGCCGAACATCACCTGGCCGAACACCTCGCCGGCGTTCTCCACGGCGGGGTCGTTGAACGGGATGTCATGGTTGACCCACTGGTCGTAGACCTCCGGGCCGGCGGTCCGGAGCATGATGTCCTCCATCCAGTCCGTGGCCGGCCACCCGGTGGCGCCGCCGCTCTCGTACCCGACGCACCAGGGGGTGCCGCCATCCTCCACGATCTGGTCGGAGAGCGCGATCAGCTCGTCGAACGTGGTGGGAACCGTGTAGCCGGCGGCCTCGAAGTCGTCGGCCGGGTACCACACCATGCTCTTCAGGTTGATGTTCGTGGGGATGCCGTAGTGCTCGCCCTCGAACTCCCCGAGCCCCAGGAAGTACTCGCCGAACGTCCCCTCGAGCTCGGCGAGGTCGAAGCCCATGTCCTCGAGCGACAGGGCGTTCCCCGACTGGGCCTGATCGAGCACCGCGCCCGGCTGGGGGAGGAGGATGACGTCGAGCGTCCCCGCCTCGGACCGGATCTGCACCTGCTCCTCGAAGTTGGCCGAGGACTCCACCTCGGCGGTGTATTCCACCTCCGGGGTGATCAGGTCGTCGATGATCGTCTGGAGGACCGCCGCCTCCTCGGGTTCGACGGCGCTGAGGACGTTTACGGTCCCCGTGTCCTCGGCCTCGCCGTCGCCGTTACCGTCTCCCTCCTCGGCCACACACGCGGCCGCGAGGAGCAAGAACACTGCAGGTACGACGATGAGTCTCAGCTGTCGCATCCGCTCCCCTCCTTTCGAGCCTGTCCGCATTGTCCACTCCGGTCCGATGCTGGTCAACTCGGACCGGTCAGCCCCCGTAGATCCCCAGCCCGGTCTGGGGGTCGAAGAAGTGGAACCTGGTGACGTCCACGGCCAGCTCGATCGGCTCCCCCTCCCGGGCGGTGGTCCGGGGGCTCAGCCGGGCCAGGAACGTCGACTGGCCGGCCCGGGCCCGCGCCTCCGCATCCAGGAGCGCCTCCTGACCGACGTCGGTGGCCAGCTCACGGGCGTCCTCGGTGAGGACGGGCGGGGCGGCGATGGCGAAGTGGACCAG
The DNA here is from genome assembly GCA_050692915.1 of Actinomycetota bacterium. Lineage (GTDB taxonomy): Bacteria > Actinomycetota > UBA4738 > UBA4738 > CALAEC01 > CALAEC01. The sequence goes on from JBOGVU010000001.1 coordinate 18,170, forward strand.
GACGTCGGCGCCGAGGGCCTCCCGGAGACGCACGGTCGCCCGGATCCGCCGGCCGGAGGGGACCTCGGAGACCAGGGTGGCGTCCTCCATGTCCTCGGGCCGCAGGCCGAGGACGACGCGCTTCCCCTCGTAGGCCCGAAGGGGCGGCCGGTCCGCGAACACCTCCTCAGGGAGCTCCAGGCGGAAGCCGCCGAACTCAAGGGCCGCGGAGCCGTCGGCCCGCACCAGGTCCGCCTCGACCATGTTCATGGCCGGGGAGCCGATGAAGCCGGCCACGAACAGGTTCTGAGGATGGTCGTAGAGGAACTGCGGGGTATCGACCTGCTGGAGGACGCCCTTCCGGATCACCGCGACACGATCGCCCATGGTCATGGCCTCGACCTGGTCGTGGGTGACGTAGAGCGTGGTAACGCCGATCTCGGCCTGGATCCGGGAGATCTCCGAGCGCATCTGGACCCGCAGCTTCGCGTCGAGGTTCGACAGCGGCTCGTCCATCAGGAACGCCTTCGGCTCCCGGACGATGGCCCGGCCCATGGCCACGCGCTGGCGCTGGCCACCGGAGAGGGCCTTCGGCTTCCGGGTCAGGAACTCCTCGAGGCCGAGGATGCCCGCCGCCTCTCGGACCCGCCGGTCGATCTCTTCCTTGGGCAGCTTCCGGAGCTTCAGCCCGAACCCCATGTTGTCGTACACGGTCATGTGCGGGTACAGCGCGTAGTTCTGGAACACCATGGCGATGTCCCGCTCCTTGGGCGGGACCGTGTTGACGACGCGTTCGTCGATCTTGATGGTCCCCTCGCTGATGCTCTCCAGGCCGGCCACCATCCGGAGCGCGGTGGTCTTCCCGCAGCCGGAGGGGCCCACCAGCACCATGAACTCCCCGTCCTTCACGTCGAGGTTCAGGTCGGAGATGGCGGGGGTCCCGCCCCCGTAGACCTTGGAGACTTCCTCCAGCACGATCTCGGCCATGGCTCCTCCGTGCCCGCGTCCCCGGTATTCAACCTCAGCGGGGGGTCGAAAGGCGAACCGCCCCCTCGACCACCACGGCCTCCCACGGCTCCAGGGTCAGTGGGCCCCGGTGGCCCTCCCGGTCCCGCCGGGTCCCCAGGAGAACCGCGCCCTCCCCGAGGTCCATCTTCGCCCTCGCGTCGGAGGCGTTCACCGCCACCAGGGTGTCTCGGCCACGTCTCCACGCCCACACGCCGTCGGGCGCCTTCACCGCAGCGAAGTCCCCCACGGCCAGGTCGGGCCGGGTCCGGCGGAGCGCTATCAGCTCCCGGCACAGGTTGAGGACCGACCCGGGGTCCCCGCGCTGGTCGGCCACGTTGGCGGCGGCGGGGTCCCCCGGTGGGAGCCAGGGCTCCACGCCCGGTCGGGTGAACCCGCCCATGGCCCCCCCGGTCCACGGCATCGGGGTCCGGGCCCGGTCCCGGCCCGGATCCTGGGGCCACCCCCGGATGCCCACGGGGTCCCGGAGGCGCTCGCGGGGGACCGCCACCTCCGCCATCCCGATCTCGTCGCCGTAGTAGAGGAGGGGCGTTCCGCGGAGCGTGAGCAGCACCACCAGGGCCGCCCGGACCTTCCGCGGGTCGCCGCCGCACCAGCGCGTGGGGAACCGCCCGGAGTCGTGGCTGGACCCGTGCCAGGCCGACCATGCCCCGGACGGCAGCCCTGCCTCCGCTGCCTCCACGACCGCCCGCATCGCCGGCCCGAACCCCGCGAACAGGAACGGGAAGTTCATGGCGAGGTGGAGCTGGTCGGTCCCCTTCCCGTAGAAGCGCACGAGCTGCTCCAGGTCGAGGACCCACGTCTCCCCGAGGAGGACCCGCTCCGGCCGGTACGCGTCGACCAGGGCCCGCCACCGCTGGAACACCTCGTGCACCTCCGGCCGATTCATGTTGAAGACCGGTCGCAGTCCGAGGGGGCGCAGGATGGGGTGGTCCTCGTCGGTGAGGGGAGGGTTGTCGCGGAGCTCGCGGTCCTTGACGATGCCGTTCGCCACGTCGATCCGGAATCCGGCCACGCCCCGGTCGAGCCAGAACCGCAGGATGTCGTCGAAGGCGTCGCGAACGTCGTCGTTCCACCAGTTCAGGTCGGGCTGCTGGGGCAGGAAGTTGTGCAGGTAGTACTGGCCGGTCCCCTCGTCGAGGGTCCACGCCGGCCCGCCGAACACCGACCGCCAGTTGTTCGGTGGCGAGCCGTCGGGCTTCGGATCGGCCCACACGTACCAGTCACGGTGACGGGCGTCCCGAGAGGACCGCGCGTCGAGGAACCACGGGTGCTCGTCGCTGGTGTGGTTGGGGACGAGGTCGATGATCACCCGGATCCCGCGGCCGGCGGTCTCGGCGACGAGTCGGTCGAACGTCTCCAGATCGCCGAGGTCCGGGTGGATCGAGGTGTAGTCGCTGACGTCGTAGCCCCAGTCGGCGTTCGGTGACGGCGTGACGGGGTTCAGCCAGATGCCGTCGACCCCGAGCCACGCGAGGTGGTCGAGGTGGTCCACGATGCCCTGGAGATCGCCGTACCCGTCACCGTCGGAGTCCGCGAACGACAGGGGGTAGATCTGGTACAGGACGCCCGAGCGCCACCACTCATCCGTCACTGCCTAGTCCCGGCGTCGGGCCTCGGGGGCCATCCACGGCGGATCCCAGCCGCGGTCGGCCTCGTCCAGGAGGGTGCCCGGAGGGACAACCTCGTCGATCGCGTCGAGGATCCCCGGATCCAGGTGGACGTCCGAGCCGGCCAGGAGGTCCTCGAGTTGCTCCATGGTCCGGGGCCCGATGATCGCCGAGGTGACCGCTGGGTGAATGAGGGTGAAGGCCAGGGCCAGGTGCGCCGGCGGGACCCCGGCCTTCTCCGCCACGCCGGCCAGCGCCTCCACGACCTCGTACTTGCGACGCACTTCGGGGCGGGAATCGTCGAATCGAGGCGCGAAGCGACCACCCGTCGTCATGGCCCGGTACATCCGCGACCCCTCGGGCGCCTCGACGCCGCGGCGGTACTTCCCGGTGAGCCAGCCGCCGGCCAGGGGGCTGTACACGATCACCCCCATCCCGTGCTGGCGAGTCACCGGGAACACGTCACGCTCGGCCGCCCGAACCAGGATCGAGTACGAGCACTGCTCGCACCGAGGCCGGACCACCCCCCGCCGCTCCGCGGTCCAGTGCGCCTCCACGATCTGCCACGCGGGGAAGGCCGAGGTGCCCACGTACCGCACCTTTCCCTGCCGGACCAGGTCGGTCAGGGCCTCCAGGGTCTCCTGGAGGTCGGTGTCCGGGTCCGGGCGATGGAGCTGGTACAGATCGACGCGATCGGTGCCCAGCCTCCGCAGGCTCTCCTCAACCTCGCGGACGATCCACCGCCGGGAGGTCCCCCGCATGTTCGGGTCGTCCCCCATGCGCCCGTGGACCTTGGTGGCCAGGACCACGTCGTCCCGCCGGCCCCGGAGGGCCCGGCCCACGATCTCCTCGGAGCGGCCCCGCGAGTACACGTCTGCGGTGTCGATGAAGTTGATCCCCCCGTCGAGGGCGCGGTGGATGATCCGGACGCATTCGTCCTCGTCGGGATTGCCCATCGGGCCGAACATCATGGCGCCCAGGCAATAGGAGCTGACCCGAACGCCGGTGCCCCCGAGGACCCGAAGCTCCACGGCGTCAGTGCCCGGCGCCGTTCCCGGACCCGCCGGTCGGGAGCATGCCGGGGTCCCGGTCGGCCTCGGGGAGCTCGTCCACGGGCCACCGTCCCCGCTGCCTCGATGCCAGCTTCTCCATGAGGGCCACGGCGGCCGGATCCTCGCTGGCGGGCCGGTCCTCGATCACCCCGTCCTGGAGGGCCCGGCGCCAGATGTCCTCGCCCCGCTCCGTCCTCACGATGGTGAGGGTCCAGCCACCCTCCTGCCCCAGCCCGCCGAAGGAGATGTCCGCGTGCTCCGCGGCGAAGTCGGGGCACTTCAGGCACCCGGGCCTGGTGTACGCCTGGGCCTTCTTCAGCGAGTAGGTGTGCTCCTCGCCGTCACGCGTGTAGAAGAGCAGCTTTCCCTTCACGTTGACCCGGACGATGTCGTCGAGCGAGAGCCCCAGCTCCTTCTGGGCGATCTCGACCATGACGCCCTCGTAGGTGAACGACTTCGAGCACAGGAGACCGAACGTCCAGGCGATCTTCCGGCGCCACTTGTTGACCCGGTTCATCTCCAGGGCTCCCGTCACCGAGGCCTGGCACGACATGCCCACCAGCGCCACCTGCTTCAGGCCCAGTTCGTGCGCCCGGATCAGGGCCAGCGGGTTGGCCGAGTACGTGTACCGGGACCCCGCGGTGGCCAGAACGTCCTCCGGGGTCGTGACCACGGTGGGCTCGGCGTCCCAGGGCCGCTCGTCCGACAGCTTCGAGGTGAGCGCGCCGTCGATCTGCCCGGTGGCCAGCCCCCAGATGAGGAGCGAGGAGACCACGCCGCCATCCTGACCGTACATGAGCTCCGGCCCGGTGGACCGGGCCAGCCGGATGTCGCGCACGATGCCGACGACCTCTTCGGGGAGCCGGGTCCGTCCGAAGAACAGCCGCTCGATCTCCGGCTCCCAATCTCGGAACCTGGGGCATGCTCGGGTGCACAGGTCGCACCCCTTGTCGCCGTGGCCACAGTGGTTCGGCGGCCCCTCCTCGAGGTGCACCGGCTCGTAGTCTTCGTACCCGAGGACGTTGAACGGGCACGCCACGATGCACGCGGAGCATCCCGTGCACAGCCCCGTGGCTACGACCTCGTCGTAGAGGTCGCGCCACTGCGTCTTGTCGCCGTCGAGCGGCACCCGGTCGAGTATAGGGCGCGGGGCCTTCCGGAGGCGCCGAACCGCGCCCCCGACCCCGCCGAATAGGATTCGGGACCGTACCGAAGGAGGAGGTGCTCGGATGGCGAGGCTCCACGGCGCGCCCGCGCTGGTGGCGACGGCGCTCTCGCTCGGCCTGGTGGCGACGGCATGCGCCGAGGAGCGCCCGGCCGTCACGGCGGACGGCGGAGGCGAGGATCAGGGGGCCGAGGAGCAGGGCACGATCACCATCGCCGGCCAGGAGGCCACGAACCACGGGTCGGCGAACGTGGCCGGCGTCTCTGAGCTCGAGGTCGAGGTCGACGATTTCTACTTCGCCCCCACCGTCCTCGAGGGGGAAGCCGGACAGGCTCTCTCGTTGAGCCTGCTCAATGAGGGAGCGGCCCCGCACACGTTCACGATCGACGATCAGGACGTGGACGTTCAGCTGGGGGCGGGGGAGTCGGGCCAGGCCGAGGTGACGTTCCCCGATTCCGGCGCGCTGGTTTTCTACTGCCGCTTCCACGTCGCCGGCGGCATGCTCGGCGGTCTCTCGGTGGGGGGCGACCTTGCGGCTGCGGCCGGCGGATCAGGCGGCGGATCCGGCGGGGGCGAGTCGGAGGACCAGCCCTCCGGGCCGGGGTACTAGCGCTAGACCGAGAAGGACTCCCCGCACGCGCACTCGTGAGTGGTGTTCGGGTTGCGGACCTTCAGCCCCCCGCCCAGAAGCGCGTCGGAGAAGTCGAGGGTGGAGCCCCGCACCAGCGGGACGCTCCGCGGATCGACCAAGACCCGGACGCCGTCGCGATCGATCACCAGGTCGTCCTCGGCGACCGCGTCCTCAAGCGAGAGCCGGTACGAGAACCCGTCGCACCCGCCGGCCACGATGCGCAGGCGGAGGATCGGATCGGGTCGCCCCTCCCGGTCGGCCAGCACTCGCACCCGGGCGGCGGCACCCTCGGTGACCTCGAGGACCTCATCGATATCGATCTCGACCATCCGCTCCATGGTAGCAGGGGGGCCGAGTCGGGCGTGCAGCCTGTATTCTGAGCGGCCGTGAACAGGGTCGCCCGCACCAGCGCCTTCCTCCTGGCGGTCGCCGTGCCCGCTGGACAGGCCCCGGAGGCCACTGGGCTGCCGGAGCCGACGGACTCTCGGTCGGCCCGGACCCGCGGGATCGACCTCGACGCTCGGCGGTTGGCCGCCCGACGGGGGCACGTCCGGGCTCCGTCGGTCTCGCAATCGAAGGCGAGGGGGCCACGGGCCGCGATGGTTCCCTCTCCGGAGGCCTCGTTCGTGGGTATCCCCGGACGCGCCGACATCGCACCCTCCGACACCACCGGCGCGGCCGGGATCTCCCGGGTCGTCACCGCCGTGAACATCGAGTACGCGGTGTGGGACAAGGCGGCGGCGGCCACGCCAACCGCGGCCCCGGCCCCGCTGGTGACCGGCACGCTGGAGTCCCTGGCTCCCGCTCTGCCCGGCGGCGCGTTCGTGTTCGACCCGAAGGTTGTATACGACCCCTTCCGGGGGCAGTTCGTGATCGTCTTCCTGGCGGGTCACGGGCCGCCGTTCACCCCGGGTTTCAAGAAGTCGTGGATCGTGGTCGTGTCGATGCCCGAGGCCACGGTGACGGACCCGGGCACGTGGTGCCGGCGGGTCCTGCGAGGCGATCACGTCGCCCGGGACGGTGCCCAGTTCGCCGACTACCCGGGGCTGGGCCTCGACCGGAAGCGCATCTACGTCACCACGAACCAGTTCCGGTTCGGCGGCGGTTCTCCGTTCGAGTACGCGCAGATCCTGGCGATCACGAAGTCGAGCCTGTACCGGTGCGGGAAGAAGCCCCGGATCGACGTGTTCGCCGGTGAGGACACCCGGGACCCGCGAGGCGGCCGGGCCTTCACGATCCAGCCGGCCATCACCGAGACCGAGACCGGTGCGAACCCGCCTGAGTACCTGGTCAGCTTCCAGGACCGGTCGTGCGGGCCGGCGTGCGGGAAGCGGCTCACGGTGTGGCGGATCAAGAAGCGCCCCAGGAAGGGTCTCCAGATCTCCTCCGACGCTGTCGGCGTGGGGCAGAGTCGCGTCGGCCCGCTCGGCACACAGAAGGACGGCTCGCCATCGTGCGCGCCGATCGAGCACTGCTGGGACGCCGGCGATCTCCGGCTGACGACCGCGTTCTTCGACGCGGACCGGGGGCGGCTGTACACGGCCCACGCCGTGCGGGCCGACATCGCCCCCGGCGACGGGTACCTCGAGACCGTGGTGAACTGGTTCGAGCTCGACCCGAGCCCGATCAAGAAGGCGAAGGTCACCCGGCGAGGGACGCTGGGCGACCCCGGCCGCGACTCCGGGTGGCCGGCCATGGCCACCGACGCCGCAGGGAACCTCTTCATCACCTACAGTCGGGCCGGCGCGCCGCTGCCCGGCGAGTACCTCTCGGCCATCGCCGTGACCATCCCCCAGGGCGCGGTGGTCCCCGACGCAGCGACGGTCCTGACCCCCGGCGAGGCCGTGTACATCGCCGTTGCCGGGCGCCCTCAGCGCTGGGGCGACTTCGCGGCAGCGAACCGCGATCCGGTCGATCCCGCGGACGTGTGGCTCGTGGCCCAGTACGCCAAGGCCGACCTCGACGGGCCGCCCACGCCCCTGTGGCAGCAGGTGGTCCACAGGGTCTCGTTCGGCTGAGCCCGGCCTACGATGGTCGGGTGAGCGACATCGCCACGGCGCTGCGGGGCGCGCTCGGCCCGACGGACGCCGACCCTCCGCCGGGGCCGGATCGTCCCGCCGCCGTCATCGTCCCGGTCATCGACCTCTCCGAGCCGGCGATCCTGTTCACGGTTCGCTCCCTGGAAGTCAGCGACCACAAAGGAGAGATCTCGTTCCCGGGAGGCGTGCGGCACCGGGAGGACCCGGACCTCCTGCACACCGCTCTCCGGGAGACTGAGGAGGAGCTCGGGATCCCGAGGGACCGGTTCGACATCCTCGGCTCGCTGGCCCCGACCCAGACGGTGGTCTCGGGCTTCCTCATCGTTCCGTTCGTAGGTCTCTTATCCGAGCGGCCACCGATCGAGCCGAGCCCCGTGGAGATCGCCGAGGTGCTCGAGCTGGAGGTCCGCCGGCTCGCCGCGGTCGAGCGGGAGGCCGGCGTGGACCGGGACGGGGAGCGGAGGACGTGGTTCGCCTACGAGATCGACGGGAACACGGTGTGGGGCGCGACCGGACGGATCGTCCACGCGCTCCTCGAGGTGCTCAGGGACAGGGGATGGGACGGGTCGAAGGAGGGCTGAAGCCATGCAGAAGTGGGAGTACGTCACGGTGCCGCTGATCGAGCACGCCACCCAGGAGATCCTGAACAACTGGGGCGAGGATGGGTACGAGCTGGTCACGGTACTTCAGGGCCCCCAGGGGATCGTGGCTTACATGAAGCGCCCGAAGCCCTAGCGGCGGTTCGCCGATCAGGCCACCGCCCGCGGGGCAGGGAGGGTCAGGGTGAACCGACAGTCTCCGCGGGCTGACTTCTCCAGGACCAGGTCGCCGCCGTGGGCCCGGGCGATCGAACGGGAGAGCGCCAGGCCGAGCCCGGTGCCCCCGGGGTGGCCCCGAACGAAGGGTTCGAAGATTCGGGTTCGGAGGCCCTCCGGGATCCCTCCGCACCGGTCGGCCACCGAGAGGGACGCTCCGGCAGCCGTGCGCCGGAGCTCAACCGAGATCGCCGTCCGAGGCGGCGCGTACCGAGCGGCGTTCGACAGGAGGTTGATGAGGATCTCCCTGATCGCCACCGGGTCGACCCTGACGGGGGTCACGGTCCGGAGGGTGAGGCGGACCGGGCGGCCGTCGAGAAGGGCGGACATGTCCTCCACCGTCTCCCCCACCAGACGGCTCAGGTCCGTGGTCCGGACGCGGAGGTGAGCCTCCCCGGTCAACCGCCCGATGAGCTCGTCCAAGTACTCCGAGCTCCGCAGGATGCTCTCCATGCACCGCTCGATCTTCTCGGGCGGGATCTCGTGGGCCGAGCTCCTGACGGCCTCGGCCAGCAGCCGGACCGCCTTCACGGGCGACAGGAGCTCGTGAGCCAGGGCCTCGGGGGTGGCCGGGCCGTCCCCGGGCAGGACGACCACGAGAGGGGTCTCTCGAACGCCCGCCGGCTCCCTCCGCTCCATCCTCCCGAGAGGTTCGACGCGAGTGTGACAAAAACCTTGTTCAGCCCCCAGAAGTTTGCCGCGTCTCCTCGTCCAGGGCGGCCACCGTGCGCTCGAACAGCTCCTGAGCCTGGTCGTGAGACTCGCCGATCGCGGTGAGCCCGATCCGTCCGTGCTGGGGGAGCGCGCTGATCATGTGGAACACCACCCCAACCTGGCGCGACTGGTCGAAGTGGAGCCCGTGGCGGACCACGATGTCGAACAGGTCGTCCGGGGAGAGTCCCCGGTACGCGTCCGACTCGACGTGGTCGGAGGCCACGAAGCACTTGGGACGACCGCTCGGCGCGGTGAACACGCCGGCATCGGGATCGTAGGTGCCGTCGGTCAGGAACTGGAGCGTGAGGAACGGGTGGGTGGTGCCGCCCTTCCGGAGGTTCAGCTCGATCGCGTAGGGGTCCCAGGCCCCGTCCCTTCGTACCACCACGAAGTCGAGGGCGAACCGGCCGATCACGCCATCCCTGGCCAGCCGGGCTCCGATCTTCGCCGCCTCCCGCGTGATCGCGCCGGCGTACCCGGTGTCCGCGGGGAACCGGGCCCCGAGGTAGGACTGGCCGCTCGGGCCGCCCAGGAGCTGGTCGTGCGTGGACAGCAGCTCGACCTCCCCGAGAGGAGTGACCCGGAGCTGGACGCTCGGGCTCCGGAACTCCTGGCCGGCGATCCGCTCCTCGACGACCCCGCCCCGCTCCCGGAGCTTGGCCACGTACTCGTCGAACGTCACCCCTTCCATCTCGAAACGCATCGACCGGACCCGCTCCTCCAGGCCGGCGCGCTCGGAGGGATCGCCGGGCGGGGGCAGCCCCTCCAGGTCGATGAGGGCGTTACCCTCGCCCGACACGCCCTCGTTGAGCTTGGCCAGGGCCTGCTGGACCTCGGGCTTGCCCTCGCGTAGCTTCGAAAGGGCGCCGACGAGGTCCTCTGGGCCGAACAGGTCCTCGAACCCGAGGGGATAGGGGATCCCCTCCTCGGCGAAGAGCTGCCGGCAGCCGCTCTTCGTGCCGAGGGGGAAGTGCTTCGGGTCGGCGCCGTACATGGGGATGCCCAGGGCAACGGCAAGGTCGCGCTCGATCTCGGTGGTGTTGTAGGGGACGAGATGCGCCCGGTCGGGGTCCGGGACCAGGTCGCGGATCCGCTGGAGGAGCCGGGGCCGGGCCAGGAGCTTCTCGGATAGTGGTCCCGCCGATGCATCGAGGGGAGACGGCAGGAACAGCCGGGCCCGGGCATGGCTGGGGATGACGCCGGGCAGCAGGTCCAGGTAGTAGTCGACGATGGCGGGATGGATCATCTGGGAGGTCACGTACACGAGCCGGGCTCTGGGCTGCCGGAGCAGGAGCAGGAGGAACAGGAACCGCTCCTCGTAGGCCTGCATGAGTGACCCGGTGAGGCCCTCGCTGTCCAGGGTGATGGACGGGACGACCACGATCGTCTGCTCATCCTGATTCATCGCCCGGATCGATTCCCACAGCGGGACGAGCTTCCGCTGGAGCTCCTCGAACCGGGCCTGGCTGTTTCCGGCCGGCGTGACGGTCACTACAGCCTCCCCGTGTCGGACATCACTCTCGAATGGTGCGTTTCATCACGGCGGACGGCGTGAGCACCCATCTACACTCCCTCGAGCGTGTGAAGTCAAGGGAGGGGAGCGATGCTGAGGGGCGGGACTGGCGTCCCCAACGTAGGAAAGTTAGTCATTTTGGACCATTCCCCGTCGGGCATCCGGCGGCTAGGCTGACCCGTCGATGTCCAATCCCTTGGCCAACCGTAAACGCCTGCCCGTACTACTCGCGTTGGTGACGGCGGGCCTGGTCCTGGCCGCCCTCCTGTTCATCACCGCGGGCCCCGCTACGGCCAAGGAGTTCGCCACGCTCCACCTCCTGGAGGGCACCGTCGAGGTCCAGCGAGGCGACGGTCAGTTCGGTCCGGGGGGGGAGGGCCAGACCCTCCAGGCCGGGGACACCGTTCGAACAGGGCCCGATGGCCGGGCGGAGATCGAGTACTTCGACGGCAGCCTCACCAGGCTGGACCTGGACACCTCGTTCACCCTCAGGGAGCTGGCCAGCCTGCAGGACGAGCCCGACAGCAAGGTGATCGAGGCCGAGCAGGCCGAGGGCCGGACGTTCGAGCGCGTCACCGCGATCACCGACTCGCAGAGCCGGTTCGACGTGGAGACGCCAACCGCCACCGCTTCGGTCCGCGGGACCTCCTACCTGCTGACCGTGCACCCGGGGGGTGGGACCGAGCTGTGGGTCCTCCCCGACGACGAGCCGGGCGCGAGCACGGTCATCCTGATCCTCGAGGACGGGACCGAGATCGTCGTCTCCGAGGGGCAAGGGGTGCTGGTGAACCCCGATGGGTCCATCGATGGGCCGTTCGTGCTCACCGACGAGCAGCTCGAGGACGGCTTCGTGCTCTTCAACCAGTGCCAGGACGACCCCGGGCATCCGGACTGCCAGGTCGAGGTGGAGCCGAAGGTCGTGGAGAACGACGGTCAGGACCCCGACGATCCATTCGAGCCGGACGTCACCATCCCGCCCACGCAGCCCGAGGTCGTGGAGCCCGAGCCGACCGGCGAGGGCACCGGTGGTGGCGGCGGCGGGGGTGGCGATGGCGGCGACCAGGACGAGCCGTCCGACCGCCGTTCGGTGGTGATCACGCTGTCGTGGTCCTCGGGTCCGTCGAACCTCGACCTCCATGTGCTCACGCCCGACGTGGAGGAGGACGAGGGCGGCGAGGTGTGGTCGGGCAATCCCTGCCTGGCCCGGGAGGACGGCTCGTGCTGGGCGTTCGCGTCCGGCGACGCCGTCGGCTTCGGCTCGGAGACCGTGACGCTCCGGCCGATCGGCGATCCCGAGGACGGGGACTGGCTGAAGGGCGGCTACCGGGTGTGGGTGGAGAACACGAGCTGCCAGGACGGCCCGTTCGCCGACTCGGATGCCGCGGTGACGATCTCGCGGGCGGGTGGTGAGTCGGTCTCGCTGCCGGTCTCCGGCGCCACCGGCGACAGGACGCTGGAGACCTGGAACGTGGGCTCGGTCTTCATGAGCCAGGACGGTTCGATGGCGGTCGCCGGCACCCAGTCGACGGTCGGCGACCCGTGCGGCCCGCCCGTCGGAGGGCCGGTGCGGTTCAAGGGGGTCGGGGAGAGGGGATACCAGGTGGTCCAGCCGGAGCCACCGCGCGACAAGGGCGGCGACGATGGCGGCACGGGAACGGAGGGCGGCGAGGACGGGGAGATGCCGCCGGCCCCCGAGCCCGAACCGCAGCCGGCCCCCGAGCCGGAGCCCCCGCCCGAACCCGAACCGGAACCGGATCCTGAACAGGAGCCTGAACCGGAGCCTGAACCGGAGCCGACCCCGCCCGATGAGCCTCCGGCCGACGAGGTCACGCCCTCCGGCCTGTCGACCGACGACGCACGGGACGGCCAGTGATGCGCCGCGCCACGATCGTGGGCATCGTCCTGACGGGGCTCCTCATGACGGCGGGGTCGCCGGCCCGGGCCGACCACTCGATCGGGGCCGCCGGTGCCGGTTCGATCTCGACGGCGATCGCTCGCGACGCGTCCGTGGTCACCGGGGCGGGCTTCGAGCCGGGGACCGCCCTGTTGACCAATGCCAACGCCGCACCGAGCGTGCCGCTCACCGCCTTCCCCACCCATGGGGCCACCTACGGCATCCTGACCACCGGCGACGCCCGCTTCGCCGATCATCCGGGGACCTTCCAAAGCAGCGGCGGGGGAGGAAGCTTCCGGGGAGCCAACGACGTCACGATCCTCCGGGTCGACCTGTCCGTCCCGGCGGGCCAGAACTGCCTGTCCGTCGACTTCCAGTTCTTCTCCGAGGAGTTCCCCGTCTACGTGGGGACGCAGTTCAACGATGCGTTCATCGCCGAGCTGGATGAGTCCACCTGGACGATCGTCGGCTCGTCCATCACTGCCCCGGACAACTTCGCGTTCGATCCGGACGGGAACGTCATAAGCATCAACAGCACCGGCGTGGCCAGCATGAATGCTGACAACGGTGCCGGCACAGCGTACGACACGGGGGATCCATCGACGACGACCGGCGACGGCGGCGCGACGACCCTGCTCCGAGCCTCAACGCCGATCACACCAGGACCCCACGCCGTGTACTTCTCGATCTTCGACCAAGGCGACAGCTCCCTGGACTCGGCGGTCTTCCTCGACAACCTCTCGCTCGGGACGACGGGCGAAGGCGGCTGTCAGCCCGGGGCCACCCTCCCTCCACCGATCGTGTCGAAGACGGCCGACAGCGCCAGCACGGCGCCGGGGGGTTCGAACGGCTACACGATCACGGTCACGAACCCCAACGACGTGCCGGTCAGCCTCGACACGATCACCGACACCCTGCCCCAGGGATTCCTCTATACGGCCGGGTCGACCACCGGAGCCGTGACCACCAACCCGGTCGTCGACGGGCAGGCCCTCACCTGGCAGGGGGTGGAGGGTCCGCTGGTTCAGGTCCCGTCGAACGGGAGCATCTCGCTCCACTTCGGGGTCACCGTCTCGAGCGTCCCCGGTGAGTATCTCAACGACGCGGTGGCGACCGCGTCGGGCTTCGCCATTCAGTCCACCGGTCCCACCGCGCCGATCACCGTGACCGAGCCCGAGCCGCCGCCTCCTCCGCCGCCCGTGGACGAGCCCTGCGACCCGGTCACCCTCGAGGGGACGGGTGCCGGCGAGACCCTCCTGGGGACGGCCGGCGCCGATCGCATCCGGGGGCTGGCCGGGCGGGACCGGGTCGACGCGCTTGGCGGCGACGACGAGCTGTGTGGCGGCCTCGGGGGCGACTACCTGTATGGCCGCGACGGGGTCGACTCCCTCCGTGGCGAGGAGGGCAACGACCGGCTATACGGCGGCCGTGGCGGGGACGTGCTAGAGGGCGGGCCCGGGCACGACGCCATCATCGGCGGCCGAGGGCCGGACACCATCCTGGCCGCCGACGGGACCAAGGACTGCATCGTCACCGGCAAGGGCAACGACTCGGTGACCGCCGACCCGTTCGACGTGGTCGACCCGAAGAAGGGCTGCCCGCCCGGCTTCTGGCTGTAGGCTGGCGCGCGTGAAGCGCACGGCCGGGTTCCGCGTCGCCACATCGGCACTGATCGCGGCGGCCATCACCCTCCTGTCGTGGGCCGGGCTGGCCGCGGGCGCGTTCCACGGGACCCAGCTGCGGTTGGTCGACGCGCTGTTCCCGGCGATCGGCCCCGACGACCGGATCGCCGTGGTGGCCGTCGACGAGACGAGCCTCGAGGCGATCGGCCAGGCCTGGCCGTGGCCCCGCTCCATCCATGCCGACCTGGTTCGCGCCCTCCGATCCGGGGGCGCCGACCTGATCGGCTACGACGTGACCTTCGCGGAGCCGACCGATCCCGAGGAGGACGCCGCGCTGGCGGGCGCGATCGCCGAGGGGAACGACGTCGTCCTGGCGGCCAACGCCATCTTCCCACCGGAACGACTCGAGGATCCTCCTAGGGCCGCAGCTCTCGATCGGCCGATCCCCGCGCTGGGTGACGCCGCGACGGCGGTCGCCCACGCGAACGTGATCCCGGACCCCGACGGGGTGGTGCGGGCCCTCCCGCCGGTCATCGAGAGCCCCGACCTCGACTACGTGCCCGCCCTTTCGCTGGCCCTGTACGCGCTGGAGGAGGACGTCGAAGGCCAGCTGACGTTCCGTCCCGACGGATGGCAGATCGGGGACCGGCTCATCCCCACGGGACGGGCCCACCTCATGGACGTGAACTTCAGCGCTCGAGCCGAATACCCGACCTATCAGGCCGTCCAGGTCCTCGAGGGCGAGGTCCCGGCGGACGCGTTCGAGGGGAAGATCGTGCTGGTCGGGGCGACCGCGCTCGGCCTCGGGGACACGCGGCTCACCCCGCTCAACAAGACCACCGGCGATCCCGGCGTCTTCGTCCACGCGAGCGCGCTCAACACCATGCTCACCCGGGCGTTCCTGTTCCCCGACGAACGGGCCAGTGTCCTGGTGGCCGTGTTCGTGGTGGCCCTCCTGTCGGCGATGGCCGTGGCCTTCCTGCGGGTGTGGGCCTCGCCGGTGGTCGTCCTGGGGATCGGCACCGCGTACTTCCTGCTCGCGTTCTGGCGGTTCGACCAAGGGCACGTCATGAACCTGGTGTACCCGGCGCTGGGCATGGTGGTCGCGTTCATCGGTGCGCTGGGCGTCCGCTACTTCACCGAGGAGCGGGAGCGGCGACGGGTCACCAGGGTGTTCGGCCGGTACGTGGCCCAGGACGTCGTCGACGAGGTCCTGGCCGCGCCCGAGGCCGCCCTGGCCACCCTGGAGGGGCAGTCACGGACGATCTCGGTACTGTTCGCCGATCTCCGCGGGTTCACGTCCGCGTCCGACGGGGCGGAGCCTGGGCAGGTGGTGGAAGCGCTGAACGTGTACCTCGATGCCATGGTCAGGGCGGTCAACGAGGAGCGGGGGACCATCGACAAGTTCATGGGCGACTGCGTGATGGCGTTCTGGGGCGCCCCCCGGCCCAGCGAGCACCACGCCGAGCATGCCGCCCGGGCCGGCATCAAGATGCTCGACTACATCGACGAGGCCGTGGCGGCGGGTCGGACGTCGGGCCTGGAGGTGGCCGGCTGCGGCGTGGGGATCGCCACCGGCGAGGCCGTGGTGGGGAACATCGGCTCGCACGACCGGCTCGACTACACGGTGGTCGGGGACACCGTGAACACGTCCAGCCGGCTATGCGGCGTGGCCGGGCCCGGCCAGATCGTGGTCACCGACGCATGCGCCGCCGAGATCCGGGACCGGTTCCGCATCGGGGACCTCCCGTCGCTTGAGGTGAAGGGGAAGGCGAAGCCCCTCCGGGTGTTCCAGATCCTCCGCGAGGGGCAGGAGGCGCCGGAGGTCATGGAGGGCGCCGTCGTCGAGTACAGCGAGGAGAAGGGTCACTTCGAGCAGACCGCCCCGGCCAAGGCGGCCGGGTACGCCCCGATCGAGCCCCGCCAAGGCGACGAGGAGCCGACCTCCTAGGCCGAGGCCAGGGCCCGGTCGAGATCCTCGACGAGGTCGTCGGGGTGCTCGATCCCCACGGAAAGCCGGATCAGCGTGGGTGGCACCTCCAGGGGTGAGCCGGCCACGCTGGCGTGGGTCATCGGCCCGGGGACCTCGATCAAGGACTCGACACCACCGAGCGACTCGCCCAGGAAGAACAGCTCGGTCGCCTCCGCTACCCGGATGGCCTCCTCGGGCGAGCCCATCTCGAACGACACCATCCCCCCGAAGTCCCGCATCTGCCGAGCCGCCACCTCGTGCTGCGGGTGGTCCGGGAGGCCGGGGTAGTGCACCCTGTTCACCCGCTGGTGGGACCCCAGGAACTCAGCGACCCGGCGGGCTCCCCGGCAGTGGGCCTCCATCCGGACGGCCAGGGTCTTGACGCCTCGAAGGGCCAGGTAGCAGTCCATCGGGCCGGGCACCGCGCCCACCGCGTTCTGGAGGAACCGGAGCCGCTCCGCGGTCTCGGCGTCGTTCAGCACCAGCGCCCCCCCGATCAGGTCGGAGTGCCCACCCAGGTACTTCGTCACCGAGTGGACCACGGCGTCGGCGCCGAGCTCCAGGGGCCGCTGGAGGTACGGGCTGGCGAACGTGTTGTCGACCACGCACCAGGCGTCCGCCTGGTGGGCGATCGCCGAGACCGCCTCGATGTCCACGATCTTGAGGAATGGGTTCGTGGGCGTCTCCACCCAGATCACCCGGCTCTGGTCGCGGACCGCCGCCTGGACGGCCTCGAGGTCGGTCAGGTCCACGGTGTCGAAGGCCACCCCCCAGTCGGATAGCACCCGGGCCAGCAGGCGGTAGGTGCCGCCGTACACGTCGTCGCCGAGGACGAGGCGGTCGCCCGGCCGCAGCCGGGCCAGGAGCAGCGTGGTCTCCGCGGCCAGGCCGGAGGCGAACGACAGGCCGTGGGCCCCGCCCTCCAGCGACGCCACCACCACCTCGAGGGCCTCGCGGGTGGGGTTGCCGGCGCGGGCGTAGTCGTACCGCTTCGGCTTGCCCACGGCCTCCTGTGCGTACGTGGACGTCTGGTAGATCGGCACGTTCACCGAGCCGAACTCGGGCTCGGGGTCCTGGCCGACGTGGATCGCCTTCGTCTCGAACCTCATGGCCGGCCTGCGCGCTGGCGGTGGGCCAGGAACTCCAGGAGGTCCGAGCGGGTCAGCACGCCGAGGGTTCGTCCCTCGTGGCTGACCACGACGGCCGAGGCCGACTGGAGGCGCTCGAAGGCCACCTCGATCGGGTCGACCGCCTCGACGAGGGGTAGCGGGGGGCCCATGACCTCGGCCACGTCGGCCTGCAGGGCGTCCGGGTCGCGGAAGAGCCGGTCGAGGAGATCCCGCTCCTGGATGCTCCCGACAAGCGCGGTCACGTCCTCGGCGTCGTCCCTGGTCACCGGGGCCTGGGAGATGTTGAACTGCTGGAGCGTGTCCACGGCGTGGCGAACCTTCTCGTGGGCGCCCACGGCCACAACCGGGGGCAGCTCCCCAGGCTTCACGCCGAGGACCTGGCGCACCGTGACCACCTCGGGCCGCTCCACGAAGCCGTACTGGCGCATCCACGTCTCCGAGTACAGCTTCGAGAGGTAGTTCCGGCCGGTGTCCGGGAAGATCACCACGATGGTGGCGTCCGGGCCGAGCTCACGGCCCACCTCCAGGGCGGCGAAGAGGGCGGTGCCCGACGAGCCCCCCACCAGGATCCCCTCCTCCCGGGTGATCCGCCTGGCCAGGATGAAAGAGTCCCGGTCCGACACCCGGACGTAACGGTCCACGACCGAGGGATCGAACGTCTCCGGCCAGAAGTCCTCGCCGATGCCCTCGACGAGGTACGGGCGGGCCGGCTCCTCGGGGGCGGAGAAGACGGAGCCCTCGGGGTCGGCGCCGACCACCAGGACCTCGGGCTTCCGCTCCTTCAGGTACCTGCCCGTCCCGGTGATCGTCCCTCCGGTCCCGACCCCGGCCACCAGGACGTCGATCTTCCCCTCAGTCTGGCTCCAGATCTCGGGCCCGGTGGTCTCGTAGTGCGCCTGCGGATTCTCCTGGTTGTAGTACTGATTCGGCTGGAACGCACCGGGGATCTCCTCGGTGAGGCGGTCGGCGACCTTGTAGTAGGACTCGGGGGACTCGGGCGCCACGGCCGTCGGGGTGATGATGACCTCGGCGCCGTACGCCCGGAGGAGGGCGACCTTCTCCTGGCTCATCTTGTCCGGCATCACGAAGATGCAGCGATACCCGCGGATGGCCGCGGCGATGGCCAGCCCGTGGCCGGTGTTCCCCGACGTGGGCTCCACGATCGTCCCGCCGGGCTTGAGATGCCCCCCACGCTCGGCCGCCTCGATCATCCGCAGGCCGATCCGGTCCTTCACGCTTCCCCCGGGGTTCAGCATCTCCAGCTTCGCCAGGACCGTCGGCCGGACGTTCGTGGCCACTCGCTGGAGCCGCACCAGGGGCGTGCGCCCCATGGCGTCGAGGAAGGTGTCCAGGACCTCCACGGCGCCTATCGTCGCATCGTGGGGCCGTTCAGACCAGCCGGTAGATGGCCCTGAGGTCGCTGAAGTAGACGGCCCCGTCCGGCGCGGCCTCCACGGCCAGCACCGCTCGAGGGTGGGAGAGGAGGACCCGTCGGCCGGTGACGCCGTCCCGGTCCGCGTTGAGGTCCAGGGCGTGGATCTTCCGGGTGAGGTAGGTGCCGTACAGGAGGTCGCCGTCGACCTCGGCCCCCAGGGCGCAGCCATTGCAGAACGCGGCCCCGGTCGGGGCCACCATCGGGTTGATCCGGACCTCTGGCTGGACCGGGTTCGGGCCGCTCTCGGACGTCCTCGGGCACGCCGAGGCCCCGCCCCAGCCGTAGTTCCGGCCGGGCAGCACGTGGTTGATCTCGTCGTCGCAGGTCGGCCCGTTCTCCGTCTGCCACAGTCGCCCGCTCAGCGGGTCGAAGGTGAACCCGAAGGAGTTGCGGTGTCCGATCGAGAACGCCCGCCCGTTCGCGAACGGGTTGTCGGAGGGACGCGAACCATCCTCCTCCATCCGAAGCACCTTCCCGGCCGGGTTGCGGACCCGCTGGGACCTCGACGGCACGCCGGCGTCCCCGGTGACCGCGTACAGCTTGCCGTCCGGCCCGAAGTGGAGCACGCCACCGTCGTGGAAGGTGGTGGCGGCGATCGTGGCCAGGACCTTCCGCTGGACCTTCCCGCCTTCCTTGGTCAGCCGGACGATCCGGTTCCGCTCGGGGCGCCGCTGCGTGTAATAGACGAACACTCGCTCCTCTCCCGACTCCCAGTCCGGGTCGAGGGCGATCCCCAGGACGCCCTGCTCGCCGACCCCGGCCACGCCGCGGATCCTCGTCCAGCGCGTGTCGCTCCCGGAGGCCAGCACGACACGGCGGATCTCGCCGGAGTAGCGCTCGACGTAGAAGAGCTCGTCGCCGGTGGGCGTGAAGGCGAACGCGGTGATCCAGCACGCCTTCGGCTTTTTGCACTTCACCACCCGGGCCCGCCCGACGGCCGCGGCCGGCTCCACCGGCTGGAGGGTCAGGAGCGTCGTGACCGCCAGCGCGATGGCCAGGGTCCGCCGGATCACGACGGATCCAGCCGGTAGATGCCGCTGTGGTCGCTGAAGAACACCTGTCCGTTCGGCCGCCGCCCGGCCGTGATCACCCCGGTGGGATGGTCGTACAGCACCTGTTCGTCCACCACGTCGTCGCGCTCCCCGTCGAGCGACAGGTTCCGGATCTCAGTGCCGTCGCCGAAGACCGCGAGCAGGAGGTCGCCCTCCAGGTCCGGGCCCAGGCCGCAGCCGACGCAAAACGTCACGCCCGTGGGCACGATCACAGGGGTGTACGACACCTCGGCCGGGATCGGGGAGGGGCCCTCGGTGCTGGTCCCCGGGCACGACGACCCGGCTCCCCAGCCGTAGTTGCCGCCGGGGACGATGAGGTTCACCTCGTCCTCGCAGTTCGGGCCGTTCTCGCTCTGCCACAGGCGGGCGGTCACCGGGTCGAAGCCGATCCCGAACGAGTTCCGATGGCCGAACGACAGCGCTAGGCTTCCGGGGATCGGGTTTTCGCCGGGGCGGCTCCCGTTCCGCATCAGGCGCAGGACCTTCCCGGCCGGGTCGGCCAGGTCCTGCGCGCGGGCGGGCTCGGCCTGCTCGCCCGTGGCCACGTACAGCCTTCGGTCGGGCCCGAAGTGGATCGGGCCGCCGTTGTGGTTCGTGCCGACGTTGATGGGAATGGTGAGCAGGTGGTCGGTGACGAAGCCGGGCCGTCCCAGCCTCTTGCGCATCCGGACGACCCGGTTCTCCACCGGATCCTGCGCCGTGTAGAAGACGTACACCCAGCGGTTCCGGCGCCGCTGCTTCTTCGCCTTCCGGCCCTTGGCCTTCCGGTTCCATTTCGGGTCGACGGCGATGCCGAGCGCCCCCTGCTCGCTGCCCGAGGCCGGATCGCCCACGTCGCCCCACCTGCGGTCCCGCCCGGTGGCCAGGGTCACCCGATGGATCTCCCCCGTGAACCGTTCCAGGTAGAAGAGCTCGCGCCCGTTCGGCGTGAACGTGAACGCGGCCGGCCAGCACTGCTCGCCGGCGGGCCGGCAGGGGACCACGAGCGTGGCCGCGGTGGCGGCGCGGGCCGGCATCTCGCCCAGCGGCGGCACCATCAGCAGCACCGTGGCGGCCACGGCCAGTGCGAGGATCCGACGGATCGATCCGCGGGCCATCGGCGGGGACTCTACCAGTCCGAGGGCACCCCTCCGACGAACGTGGCGATCACCGGGTTGTGGCCCGGACGGTACGGGACCCGCCGGAACTCGTCGGCTTCGAGGACCACGAAGTCGGCCCGCTTGCCCGGCTCCAGGGAGCCGAGGCGATCCTGGAGCCCCAGGACCCAGGCCGGGTTCGCCGTGGCCGCCACCAGGGCGTCGAGGGGGGACAGGCCGTAGGTCGCGCATCCCAGCGCCACGGTCTCCGGCATAGACAGCACCGGCGACGTCCCCGGATTGAAGTCGGTGGCCAGGGCCAGGGGCGCCCCCCGGACCAGGCGGTCCGCGGGCGGCGGCTGGGCCCCGAGCAGGAGCGTGGAGGCCGGGAGCAGCACGCCGACGGTCTCTCCACCGGTCAGCGCCATCACGCCCTCCTCGCTGACGTGGTTCAGGTGGTCGGCGCTCCGGGCCCCCAGCCGGACCGCCGCCTCGGCAGCGCCCGAGGTCCCGAGCTGGTCGGCGTGGACGCGAAGGGGAAGGCCGGCCTCGGCCGCGGACCCGGCCACCGCCTCGAGGTCGCGGACCGTGAACGCTATGTCCTCGACGTATACGTCCACGGCGTCGGCCAGCCCCTCCCGAGCCGCCGTCGGGATGAGGACGTTGCGGACCGCCTCGACCCACGACGCTCGGTCCGTCCCCTCCGGGACCGCGTGGCAGGCCAGGAGTGTCACCGTGGCCGTCTGGGGGAGCTCCTCCGCCATCCGGCGGGCCAGGCGGGCCTGACGCAGCTCGGCTTCGATCGACAGGCCGTACCCCGTCTTCAGCTCGAGCGCGGTGGTCCCGTGGCGAAGCATCTCGGCCGCAAGGGGCCGGCAGAACTCTAGGACCTCCTCGTCGGAGGCCTCCGCGAGCATCCGCGCGCTCCGAGCGATCCCTCCCTCGCCGTGGAGGTCCCGGTAGGAGGCGCCGGCCAGGCGGGCCTCGTACTCGTCGTCCCGCCAGCCGAAGAAAGGCATGTGGGTGTGGCAGTCCACGAAGCCGGGGACGATGGTCCGGCCGGCGAGCTCCTCGTCGACGGGGTCCGGCCACCCCGACCGCGGCCCCGCGTATGTCACGGTGGACCCGCCCCAGGCCACCACGGCGTCGCGAACCACCTCCGGATCCGTCGGCGATCGGGCTGGGAGTCTCGGGAACGCGCCCGTGACCAGGGTCGAGCAGCCCACCGACGGCATCAGGACTAGTCCTTTCTGACTACCTTCAAATGGCCCGCTCGGGCCATTCCCCCACCCGCATTCGCCAGGGCATCATAGGCGCGAAGACGAGCCGGGTTCTTGCCCGGCGAAGCGGCACACGAGAAGGGCGCTCGGGTGCTGCATGTGCCAGGAGGGGGATTCGCGGGCAGTCCCCCCTCTGGCTTTTCCGGGGTCTTATTCGACCCAGCGCCTCCGCGCCGAGCTCGGTCTGAGCCCGTAGAGCTGTTGACCACCTTGTCCTCGAGGTCTAGAGTCGCGTTCGGCTGTCCGCCACGGCGGAATGGGGCCCGTGGATGAGGGTTGAAACGCTCGTGGGTCGCCCGGCCCACATCGTCGCCGCACTGGTGGCAGTGCTCGTTTGGACGCTTCCCACAGCGGCCGTGGCAGCGCCCCCGCCTAACGACGCGTTCGCCGCCCGCACCACGATCGCCGCCCTTCCCTACACGGACACCCAATCCACCCTCGAGGCCACCGAGGAGCCGGGCGAGCCGTCGACCGATTGCGGCCCCATGGGGAAGACGATCTGGTACCAGTTCACCCCCGGATCGGACATGGTCCTGTCGGCCTCGATGTCGGGGAGCGACTTCGACACCCTGCTGGCCGTGTGGACCGGGCCGTCGTTGGGGTCCCTCACTGAGGTCGGCTGCGTGGACTTCGGCTCGGTCGTCTTCGCTGCCCAGGCGGGGACGCCATATCTGTTTCAGGCCGGTGGCTGGGTCGACTCTGCGGGCTCCGCCAACGTTCGGCTCCGGGAGACCGAGGCCGGGGTGATCTCGGGGACCGTGACCGAAGACGGCACGGGGACGCCGCTGGCCGACATCTGCGTGGACGCCGTGGACGCTGACTTCCTTACGCGCACCTTCCACCGCACCGATGCGGCGGGCGTGTTTCGAGCGGCGGTACGCCCCGGGGTCTACGTGATCGTGTTCTACGACTGGTGCGACGATCTGAACGATCACCGAACGGAGGTGTTCGACGACAAGCCCTTCTTCAGCCTGGCGGACGAGGTGACCGTGAGCGGTTCGACGACCGTTTCGGGGGTGGACGCCGGTCTGGCGCGGGCCTGCTCCTTCTACGGCGATTACACACAGCCCCAGTACGTGGGGACCGATGGGCCGGACGTGTTCGTCGGCACCGACGAGCCGGAGATCTTCTGCGGCCTCGGCGGCAAGGACGTGATCCGTGGCGGGGGAGCCCGGGATCGGATCCTCGGGGGGCCCGGCCCGGACCGGCTGTCCGGGGGTGCCGGCAGCGACTACATCTTCGGTGAGAAGGGAGCCGACCGCCTCGCCGGCGGTGCGGACAGGGACTACTGCAGCGGGGGCAAGGGCAAGGATCGAGCGAACCGCTCCTGCGAGCGGACCCGCAGCATCCCGTAGGGCGCCGACTCCGCTAGCTCGCCGAGCCGCCCGAGCCGAACAGCGTGCCCCACCAGGGGTGCTTGTCGCGGCCTCCGGCCAGGTCGACGTGGATGTGCTTCGACTCCCGGTACTCGTCGAACCCGAGCTTCCCGTGCTCGCGGCCGATCCCCGACTGCTTGTAGCCTCCGAACGGATACCGCGGGTTGATCATGTGGTAGTCGTTGATCCACACGGTCCCGGTCCGGAGCCGCTCGGCGATCGACACGGCCCGCGGCACGTCCGCGGACCACACCGCCCCGGCGAGGCCGTAGATCGAGTCGTTCGCCAGTCGGACCACCTCGTCGTCGTCCTCGAAGGGGATCACCGCAAGGACCGGGCCGAAGATCTCCTCCTGGGCCACCTTCATCGAGTTGTCGACGCCGGTGAGGATCGTGGGCCGGTAGTAGAATCCGCCGTCGTGGCCTTCGACCACGGCCCGCTCGCCGCCCACGGCCACCTCGGCGCCCTCGGACCGGCCGATCTCCACGTACCGCTCCACCGTGTCGAGCTGGCTCTGGGCCACCACCGGGCCTAGGTCCGAGTCCGCGTGCAGCGCGGGGCCTACCCGCAGGTCCTCCGCCCGCTTCACCATGGCCGGGAGGAAGTCGTCGAGGATCGACCGCTGGACGAACAGCCGGGTCCCCGCCGAGCACACCTGTCCCTGGTGGAAGAACACGCCCCATAGCGCGCCGTCGACGGCGTAGTCGAGGTCGGCGGCGTCGGTGACGATCGAGGGCGACTTGCCGCCGAGCTCCAATGTCACTTTCTTCACGGTCCCGCTGGCCAGCTGCATGATCCGCCGCCCGACCTCGGTGGAGCCGGTGAACGCGATCTTGTCGACGAGCGGCGAGACCACCAGCTCCTCGCCGGCGGCGGCGCCGGGCCCCGACAGCACGTTCACAACGCCCTCCGGGATCCCGGCTTCCTGGCAGATCTGTCCGAGCATCAGCGAGGTCAGCGGCGTGTACGAGGCCGGCTTCAGGATCACGGTGTTACCCGCGGCGATGGCCGGGGCGATCTTCCACGCGGCCATCTGAAGGGGGAAGTTCCACGGCGTGATGGCCGCGCACACGCCGATAGGCTCGCGCCGGAGGTAGTTGTACGAGATCGGGGTGCGGGGGAGGGGCTCTTCGTCGTCCTCCCGACCGGCCAGCTCGGCGTACACCCGGAACGTGGAGATGGCCATGCCGATGTCTGCGTTCGTGGCCTTCCGGATCGTGCCGCCGGAGTCGCGGGCCTCGGTCTCGGCCAGCCCCGACGCGGCCTTCTTGATCCCGTCGGCCACCGCCAGGAGGGCGGCGGCGCGCTCCCGCCCCTTCATCCGGGGCCACGGGCCCTGGTCGAACGCCGCCCGGGCGGCCTCGGTGGCCCGGCCGACATCCTCCTTGCCGGCCTTGGCCACCGTGGCGAAGACCTGACCCGTCGAGGGGTCGATCGATTCGAACGTCTCGCCCGAGGCGGCCTCCGCCAGGTCGCCGCCGATCACGAGCCGGTTGGTCTCGGTCATGGTCGGTCCTCCTTCTCGAGGAGAGTCTACGCGCCGGTCTACCCCTTGGCCGCGATCGATACGCGCTCCCGGTCGGGGGCCGTAAGCGTGGGCTCTTGTCCCTCGACCCGAACTCGAGGGAGCCACCCGAGCCACCGCGGCAGATACCAGTTCCAGTCCCCCAGGAGCCGCATCGAAGCGGGCACCAGGAGGCTCCGGACGATGGTGGCGTCCATGAACACCGCCACGGCCAGACCGAAGCCCATCTGCTGCAGGGGACCGAGCCGCCCGGCGGCGAACCCGGTGAACACCGCCACCATGATCAGGGCGGCGCCGGTGATGATCCCCGCCGTGGTCCGGAGGCCGTAGGCCACGGCCTCGGTGTTGTCGTGGGTCTTGTCGTACTCCTCGCGGATCCGCGACAGGAGGAACACGTGATAGTCCATCGACAGGCCGAACAGGATCGAGAACAGGAACAGCGGCAGCCACGCCTCGATCGCCGGGACCTGCTGGAACTGGAACCCCAGCGAGTTGAAGAACCCGATCCCCACGCCTTCCTGGAACACCAGGGTCACGGCCCCGTACGCGGCGGCCACCGACAGGAGGTTCATGATGATGGCCTTCACCGGCACCACGATCGACCGGAACACCACGGTCAGGAGGACGAAGGACAGGCCCAGCACGAAGGCCAGGACGATCCACTGGTACCGGTCGGCCACGTCGAGGAAGTCGGTGAAGAACGCCGTGTTGCCGCCGACCAGGACCTCGACGCCGTCGGCGTCCTGGAAGGCCGCCGGGACCACCTCGGCCCGAAGGTCCCGGATCGCCTCGAAGGCGGCCTCGTTGGACGGATCGCCGCGGAAGTACGCGTCGACCTCGACCGCGGTCCCGTCCTCGCTGGGTAGCACCTGGGTCTCCGCCGCGAAGACGTCCATGGCGGCCACGGCTTCCTGGAGCTCCCCGATGGCCGCCTGGGCGGCCGGGCTGTCCACGTCGCCGGTGATGACGATCCTGGCCGGGTCGGTCAGCCCGCCGGCGAACTCCCGCTGGAGCGTCAGGAAGGCCTGCTTCGATGGGAAGTCGTCGGGGAGCGTGCTGACGTTCTGCGAGGTGCCCCGGTTCAGCTGGAAGTAGAACGAGCCCAGGCCGCCGAGGATGGCCACCGCCAGGAGCAGGTACACCACCGGGCGGGCCATCACCCCGCGGCTGAGCCGGTCCCAGAACCCGCCCTTGGGGTCGTGGTCGGAGTCGGTCCGGGCCCGCTTGGCCAGCCGGGGCCAGTTGACCCGGTCGCCGAGCAGGCCCAGGATCGCCGGCAGCAGCGTCATCGATGCCGCCAGTGCGGCGATGGTCACCAGGATGGCCCCCGCGCCCAGGCTCCGGAAGATCGACGCGGGGATGATGAACATCCCCAGCAGGGCCAACACCACGGTCAGGCCGCTGAAGAACACGGCCCGGTTCGCGGTGGCTCCCGAAGCCCCGATGGCCTCGAGCTTGTCGAAGCCCTTCTTCCGCTCCTCCCGGTACCGGGACACGATGAAAAGCGAGTAGTCGATGCCGACGGCCAGCCCGATCATGCTGATCATGTTCGTCACGAACAGGTTGAAGTCCGTGAGCTGGCCGATCAGCGATACCAGGCCGAGGGCCACGGCGATAGCGAAGACCGCCATGACGATGGGGACCAGGGCCGCCACGATCGACGCGAACACCACGATGAGGACGATGAGGGCGATGGCCACCCCGATCGACTCGCCGCGACGGAGGTCCTCCTCGGCGATCTCCGAGAAGTCGGCGAACATCACGCCCTGACCGGCCACCTGGACGGTGAACCCTTCGGGCCCGGCCTCCTCGGCCACGGCCCGGAGATCCTCGATCGTGGACAGCTCCACGTCTACGAGCGGGACGCCGATCAGCGTGCCCCGTCCGTCCCGGGAGACCAGGCCGGCGGCCTGCTCGGGCGACTGCTCGGCGAGGTCGTAGTAGGTGAACGGCTGTCCGGCCAGGACTCCGCCGTTCACCTCGGAGATCTCCGCCTGGAGGTCCCGCACGGCGGTCTCGAAGGCCGGATCGTCGACGGTGAGGGACGCTGACTGGATGATGAAGAACTCGGTGCTGGCCACCTCGGTGCCTTCGGAGAACTTCTCGTCGATGACCTCCTGTGCCCGAACCGACTCGGGGTTGTTGGTGAACTCGAACTCCTGGGTGAGGACGTCGCCGAGCAGCTGGCTGCTGACGAATCCCATGCTGGTGATGAGCACGACCCAGATGCCGAGCGTCCGCCACGGGTGACGGCTGCTGGCCCTGGCCAGGGCCTCGGGGTTGAGCTTCACGGTCCTGCCTCCCTCCACGTCTTTCGCTTACGGCATATGTTGACGCCGTAAGTTACAACGTGTACGGTGTAAGTGTCAACCCCCCACGAGGTGAATGATTGGCGAACCCACAGAAGGTCGCCGGCCCGCGCCGCGAGCGGCTGACCCGGGAGCGGGTCATCGGGGCGGCGGTCCGGGTCATGGACCAGGAGGGCCTGGACGCGCTGACCATGCGCCGGATCGGCCGAGAGCTCGGGGTCGAGGCCATGTCGCTGTACAACCACGTCCGCGATAAGGACGATATCCTCGACGGGATCTGCGAGCACGTCCTGGCCGGGTTCCAGGTTCCGGACGTGCAGGACTGGCCCGAGGCCGCTCGCCTCGGAGGCCGGGAGTACCGACGTCTGCTCCGCGACCACCCCGGCGTGATCACCCTCATGACCGAGCGGAAGAGCGCGTTCACGAACCCGGAGTCCCTCCGCGGCTACGAGTTCGCCCTGGACGTCTTCCACCGGGCCGGCCTCCGGGGCGCCGACGCGGTGAAGGCCTTCCACGCCTTCGGCGGCTACATCCTCGGGTTCGTGACCATGGAGCTGGGACTGAGGATCGGTGGGGATGACATTGGCGACGATATGGCCCACGAGCAGATGGCCCACCTGGCCGCCAGCGGCGACCTCCCTCGGCTCACCGAGGCCCTTCCGCACTTCATCGACTGCGACGACGACGAGCAGTTCGAGTTCGGCCTCGACCTCCTGATCGAGGGTCTCCGGGCCCGGGCCGCTTCGCGCTGATTCCTCGCCTCCCAGAGGGTCGGGACTTCAGCCCGTTCTCTTGTAGCGGGTGGCCCGATACTCGCCCACCCAGTTCCGCGTGCTGCGCCACCGTCCCTTCTCGTCCCGAAGGGCGCGAAGGCGGCCGCGCTCGGCGGCGGCCCTGAGCGCTCGGACGGAGATCTCGCGATCGGCGAGCGCCGCGATCGGGATGGGCCGGGCAGGTCCAGCCACGGCTGGCACGATGAACCTCATCAGCGTGTCCAGGATGGCCCGTGCCAAGAGCTCCCCGAGAGGGCCAGGATCGCCGCCGTCGGCGCGGCGAAGCGCCTTCAGGTATCGGGTCCGTTCCCCTTTGCGGATGATGGCTGGGGGGTAGCCGAGCCGGACGAGGAGGAGGTTGGTCAGGAGACGGCCAGTTCTGCCGTTGCCATCGAGGAATGGGTGGATCCGTTCGAACTCGGCGTGGACATTGGCCAAGGTCTCGGGAAAGGCGCCATCGGCTCGGCGAAGCGCAGAGGCTCGCCCGGCCCAGTCCCCGACACGGGCCGGGACTTCTGACCAATCGGGTGGCCGCATGCCGCCGGGAAACGGGTGGATGTTGTGCCTGCGGAACGAGCCGGGGCCTTCATCTGCCGCTGCATCAGGATGCGCTGCAACGTCCCACACCTTGGCCATCGCCAGGGTGTGAACGTTGCGAACCTCGGTCAGCGTGACGAGATCGCCTGTCGTCCAGTCACCGGGGGACACTCCCTGCTGGTAGACCCACTCGGCGGCGTCCGCGTACCCCCGTACCTCCATGTACTCGGCGAGCTGCTTCTCGCCAACGGCTCGGCCCTCGCGCAGAAGAATCTCGACCTCCCGGAGGACGAGCGTGTTGCCCTCGATGGCCGTCGAGTTGTGAGCTTCCTGGTACCAGATGTCACCCCAGATGTCCCCGGCCTCCAAGGGAGATGGCAGTCCGCCCAGCCTTGATCGGAGTTCCTCAACGCTCTCGGCGAGCTGTGCATAGATCGCCTCGCGACTCTTCCGGCCAGGTCGATTCGTGACCATCAGGGCTTAGGCTACCATGAAGTTGTGTCGAAGTCTGGATAGGAATAGGCACGACACAAAAAGAGGGGTCACCGCGTGTGTCGGTTGGTCCGAGGAAATAGACACGACACAAAATCCGAGGGGCGAGTGGGGGGGTCCAAACGAGTGTTTGTTTGGTACGATGGTCGTCATGGCGGTGAGGACATCAGCGCAGACCCGAAGGGACCAGATCCTGGAGGAGGCCGCCCGCCTGTTCGGCCGGCGCGGGTACCACGCCACCTCGATGCGGGACATCGGGGGGGCCACCGGGATGCTCGCCGGGAGCCTGTACTCCCACATCTCGTCGAAGGAGGATCTCCTGAATGAGATCGTCCTCCGGGCGGCGAACCGGTTTCTCAGCGAGCTGAGCGCGATCTTGGCTGAGGACCTGACCTCGGAGGAGCGCCTGCGCAGGGCCATGCGGGCCCACGTGGCGGTGGTGGCGTCGAACGTGGACGCGGCCTGGGTGTTCCATCACGAGTGGAAGTCGCTGACGGGGGAGCGACGCGAGGAGGTCCGACGGCTCCGGCGGCGGTACGAGGGGCTGTGGGACGGGATCGTCCGCGAGCTGCCGGGGGCGGCGGATCCGCGGTTCGCCCGGCTGCTGGTGCTCTCCGCCGCGAACTGGACATATACCTGGTACCGGCCCGACGGGCCGCTGTCGCCCGACGAGGTGGCCGACCGTTTCACCGATCTCCTACTGGCCGGCCTGGGCACGAAGGAGGAGGAGCGATGAGCTACGAGGAACAGGTGGCCCGGTTCAAGGCCCGCATCGACGCCGGGGAGAAGATCGAGGCGGGGGAGTGGATGCCCGACGAGTACCGGCAGTCCCTCCTGAAGTTCATCGAGATGCACGCGAACTCCGAGGTGATGGGCTGCCTTCCCGAGCGGGAATGGATCCCCCGGGCGCCCACGCTGCAGCGGAAGCTCTCGCTGACCGCGAAGGTCCAGGACGAGGCGGGGCACGCCCAGATCCTGTACCGGGTGGCCGAGGACCTCGGGAAGAGCCGGGACCACATGTGGGACGACCTGGTGAACGGCCGGACGAAGTTCCACAACGTGTTCCACTACCCGACCGAGTCGTGGGGCGACGTGGCGGTGATCGGCTGGCTGATCGACGGCGCCGCGCTGGTGACCCAGAAGGCCCTCCTTGACTGCTCGTACCTCCCGTACGTCCGGGCCATGCGCCGGATCTGTCCCGAGGAGTCGGTGCACCTCCGCCACGGCGAGGAGCTCACCCTCGAGCTGGTGAGCGGCACGCCCGAGCAGCGGGAGATGTTCCAGGACGCCGTGAACCGGTGGTGGCGGCCGATCATGCACTTCTTCGGCCCGCCCTCCAAGCCCGACAAGGACGTCCTGCTGTACTGGGGCATCAAGACGAGGTCGAACGAGGACCTTCGCCAGGAGTTCTTCTCCACGTACGTGCCGAAGCTGTGGGACATCGGCATCTCGGTCCCCGACCCCGACCTGGCCTGGAACGAGGACAAGGGGGAGTGGGACTGGGGGGACCCGGGATGGGACGAGTTCTGGGAGGTCGTGAGGGGGAACGGCCCCCGGACCAAGGACCGCCTGGCCCGTCGCAAGGCGATCTGGGACCACCATGCCTGGGTCCGCGAGGTGTTCGCAGGCATCCCTCGGGCCGCGTAGCGATGGCGATCTGGGACGTCCTGTCGCGGCGCCGCGAGACCGATCCCTGGGAGGTGGCCGGCTCGCTCAATGCCCCCGACCTCGACCTGGCCATGCTCCTGGCCCGGGAGACCCACTTCCGGCACGGTGAGGGGACCACGTTCGCGCTCCGGGCCCGCGGGGACGACCAGGTCCACGAGTGCCCCGACCCCGAGGGGCTCGGTGGAATCATCGGGAAGGAGTACCGGCGCCAGACAGGCTACGTCGGTGTCGGGGCCAAGCTGAAGCGGGTGCACGCCCTGATGGCCGAGCGGGGCATGGTCATCGACAGCCCTCGCCCTAAGCGTCACCGGCCCCGGGAGCGCGCCGATGCCTGAGGCCGACCCCCGCCTGGGGCTCCTCCTGGCGCTGGCCGACGACGAGCTGATCCTCGGCCACCGTCACTCCGAGTGGACCGGGTGGGCCCCGTACCTCGAGGAAGACCTGGCGTTCTCCTCGATCGGGCAGGACGAGATCGGCCACGCCCGCCTGCTGTACGAGCTGGCGGAGCCGCTGGCCGGGCGCGATCCCGACGCCCTGGCCCTCGGACGGGCGCCCGAGGAGTACCGGAACGCGATCCTGTGCGAGCGGCCGAACGGGGAGTGGGGTTACACCATCGCCCGGCAGTGGCTGTACGACGAGGCCGACGACGTCCGCCTGGCGGCGCTGGAGCGGTCCTCGTTCGCCGAGCTCGCCGCGGGCGTCCGGACGATCCGGCTGGAGGAGAGGTACCACCTCGAGCACGCCCGCGAGTGGTTCGGCCGGCTGGCGGGGGGCTCCGTGGAGGCCCGACAGCGGCTGGCCGAGGGCCTCGAGGGGGCGCTGCCCGAGGCCATGGCGCTGTTCGAGGCGCTCCCCGAGGAGGAGGCGCTCCTGGCCGACGGCGCGCTGCCGGCATCGTCCGAGGACCTGCTGGGCGAATGGCTGGAGCGGGCGGGCCGCGCCCTCGAGGAGGCCTCGCTGGACTGGGTGCTCTCGGCGCACCAGCGGGCCGGCGGGGAGATGGTGCCCACGTCCTCGGGGGAGATCGAGGCCGGGCCGACGCTCACGGTCCCGGGCGTGGAGCGCCGGGACGGGCGATGGGTGCACGTCGGCGCGTTCGCCGGCGACGGGGGACGCCGGGGCCGGCACAGCGAGGACTTCGGCCCGCTGTGGGAGGAGATGACCGGGCTGTACCGGGCCATCCCGGGGGCGACGTGGTGAGGACCGAGGCCGACGCGCTGGAGCGCCGGGTCCGGGATGCGCTCGACGGGGTGGCCGACCCCGAGATCCCGGCGTGCTCGATCACGGACCTGGGGATGGTCGAGCGCGTGTCGGTCTCCGCCGACGCCGTGGAGGTCGACCTCCTCCCGACGTTCGTGGGCTGCCCGGCCAAGGACCTGATCGGCCAGGACGTCCGCAGCGCGCTCGAGGAGGCCGCGGAGGGCCGTGATGTCCGGGTCAAGTTCGTCCACGACCCGCCCTGGACCACCGAACGGATCACCGAGCGGGGGCGGGAGCGCCTCCGCGGGTTCGGGATCGCCCCGCACTGGGACCGGCCGGCCACCGTCCCGCTGATGACGAAGGCGGGGGTGCCGTGCCCGTACTGCGGGAGCGACGACACGCTCCTGGAGTCCCGGTGGGGCCCCACGCCGTGCCGCGCCCAGCACTGGTGCCGGTCGTGCCGGAACCCCTTCGAGGGGTTCAAGGAGAAGGGTCACAGCGCTACAGCGTCGGCTTCGTGACCATCAGGAACACGATCCCCACCACGATCACGCCCAGCACGACGCCGGACACCGTGGACCGCCTGGCCAGGGCCCGGTACCGGGCCGACGCCGGACCCTCGGCCTCCAGGACCTCGATCTGCTTCCGGAGCGTCGGCGTGTACACGCCGGCGGCCACCGCCACGGTGACGACGTAGAGGCTCAGGGCCACCAGGACCCAGAACGTGGTCAGGTCCAGCCCCGGGGTCGTGAGCACCATGATCAGCCCGGTTACCAGCAGGAGGGCGTAGGCGGGATTGGCGAACCGGTCGTCGAGGACCTTGACCCCCCGCAGGGCGAAGGACTGGTGCTCCGGGGCCCTCGCAGCCCGTCGCAGCCAGATCGCGTACGAGGCGTTGAACCCGACGGCCACGATGGCCATCAGGACGTGGACGAACTTGAGGATCTCGTACCCGGTGATCACGTCTTCTTCTTGATCTCCATCCACCACTCGACGAACTCGGAGCAGCGGCCCTCGTCGTCGAGGGTGACCTCCCACAGGTCGCTGTAGTCGTGCTCCTCCTGGGGGTACGAGATCCAGCAGCGGACGAAGCCGATGTCCTCGCAGACGGCCCGGATCTCCCACCGGAAGGACCAGCTCCCCGGCTCGTCTCTCCGGCCCAGCCAGCCCTCCACGATGCCCTCTCGTCCGGACCAGGGATCGCGGTGGGGCGCGGTGAAGTACCGCGCGTCCTCGGTGAACAGGTCCTCGATGTCCTCGGGGCGGTTGGACTCCCAGGCCACCACGTACCGCTCTATCCAGCCGTTCAGCCGCTCGCGGTCCACGGCGACATGATGCCGCCCTTGACGAAGCGTAACCAAACGGTTACGCTTTAGCCACATGGCCCTGGACGCATCGCTGGCTGCGTTGGCGGACCCCACCAGGCGACGACTGCTCCGGCTCGTGGGGGAGCGACCGCGGAAGGCCGGGGAACTGGCCGATGCTTTCCCGGTCAGCCGGCCAGCCGTGTCGAAGCACCTCCGCGTTCTGCGGGAGGCCGGGCTGGTGGAGGTGGAGTCCCGCGGACGAGCCCGTATCTACCGGCTGGTCCCCGGCGGGATCAGCGAGGTCCGACGCTGGGCGGAGGAGACGGAGCGGTTCTGGGACTCGGCCCTGGAGGCGTTCCGGCGGCACGTCGAGGAGCGGAGGTGAGCGAGTGAAGGTGAGCCGGTCGGTCAGCGTGGGGGTTCCCCCCGAGCGGGCGTTCGCGGTCTTCACGGAGGAGATCGGGGCGTGGTGGCCGCTGGGAGAGGGCTTCGCTTTCGCCGGCGACCGGTGGCAGGACATGGTTATCGAGGGCCGGGAGGGCGGCCGGGTCTACGAACTGGGGCGCGACGGTGAGGTGTTCCACATCGGCTCGGTGACGGTGTTCGAGCCGCCGGAGCGGATCGTGTTCACGTGGGGGGAGGCCACCGAGGAGTGGGCCGCGCCCACCGAGGTCGAGGTGCGGTTCACGCAGGAGGAGGGGGGCACCCGGGTCGACCTGGAGCACAGGGCCTTCGAGCGGATCGGCCCGGACGCTGAGTCGACGGCGAAGCAGTACGAGGGCGGCTGGGCGGCCGTGCTGGAACGGTTCACCCGGCACGCGGGATAAGGAGGGGTCATGAAGGAGATCATCCACTCTGTTGACATCGCCGCCGCGCCGGCGGAAGTGGAGCGGGTGCTGACCACGCAGGAGGGTCTGGCCGCATGGTGGACGAGGGGCGTGGCCGTGGACGGCGATCGCATCTCGTTCACCTTCGAGGAGGGCTTCAACCCGGTGATGCGCGTCCAGCAGCACGAGGCGGGCAGTCTGGTGGCCTGGGCGCCCGAGTCGGGCGCGGAGCCGTGGATGGGGAGCACGATCCGGTTCGAGCTCGGCGAGCGCGACGGGAAGACCGGGATCCTGTTCCGCCATCGGTACGGCCAGGACCTCCCGGACGAGGTGTTCGGGGTGTTCAACTTCAACTGGGCGTACTACCTGGAGAGCCTGCGGCTGCTCTGCGAGACGGGCTCGGGGAAACCCTTCCAGCCTGAGGCCTGAGGCCGAACCGGCGGGCCGCCGCCAACGGGATGGTCCGGGGCGGCGGCCCGCTCGGCTCGCGGCGGGACTGTGAGCTAGCTGATCTGCCCCCGGATCTCGCCACCGGGGAAGTCGCCCGGCCCGGTGTTCGCCGGAGGGACGCCGTCGGTGGTGTGCACGTTCGCGTACGTCGCGCCGGCGATCATCGCGTCGATGAGCTCCTCGATCTCCCCGGGCGCGATCCCCTGCGACTCCGGCCCGATCACGTCGGCCGCGTCGATGCTCCCGCTGACCGTCCCGCCGGTGGCCGGGCAGACGGGCTTGTCCCCGCCGCCGCACAGGAAGGCGCTGACGCCGCCGTTCACTCCGGCCTGCCCCAGGTGGATATGTGCTGCGAACGCGTTCTGGATGTCCGAGTACGAGAGCTCGTACTCGATCGTCGGGCCCGCGGGATCGACCTTGGCCCGGAACGTGCCGCTCGCGTCGGTCGACACCGCCGGGACCTCCTCATACCCCGTCGGGTCGGCCTTGAAGGTGCCGCCGGGGGTGGCCAAGCTCGGGGCCACCAGCAGCCCGATCACGGCGAGGGACACGATGGCGCCGAGCAGGATGCGTGCTCGCACGACTGTCCTCCTTTCGTAGACGGATTCCCGTTGGGATTCGCCACGGGCGCCGTCCGGGTTCGGCGGGGCGATCAGCGGCCCCGGAACCGGGGCTCGCGCTTCTCGGCGAAGGCCATGACGCCCTCGAGGTGGTCGTCGGTCTGGCCCATCCGGGCCTGGGCGTCGGCCTCCGCGGCCAGGGCCTCCTCCAGGTCGAGCCCCTGGGCCCCCCGCAGGAGGGCCTTCGTCTCGGCGATGGCGGCCGTGGGCATGGCGGCGAGCCGGGCCGCGAGCTCGGACACCTCCCCCTCGAGGGCGTCCCCGGGGACCACCCGATTGACGAGCCCGATCTCCAGGGCCGCCGCGGCGTCGAGGACCTCGCCGGTGATCGAGAGCTCCAGGGCCCGGGCGTAGCCGACGATCCGGGGGAGCAGCCACGTCCCGCCCGAGTCGGGGACCAGGCCGATCTTCACGAACGCCTGGGTGAACCGGGCGTCCTGGCCGGCGATCCGGATGTCGCAGGCGGCCGCCAGGGAGACGCCGGCGCCCGCGGCCACACCGTTCACCGCCGCGATCACCGGCTTCGGGGTCTCGACCACGACTGGGATCAGCCGGTGGTACGAGCGGGCCAGGTGTTCGCGGATGTCGGGCCGCTCCCCGGCGCGGTACGCCTCCTCGAATTCCGTCAGGTCCTGGCCGGCGCAGAAGCCGCGGCCGGCTCCGGTGACCACGAGGGCCCGGACCCCGTCGTCATCCCGGACGGACGTGAACACGTCGACGAGCTCGTCCGACATCACCCCGGTCATTGCGTTCAGCTTGTCGGGGCGGTTCAGTGTGATGGTGAGGATGCCACCGTCGCTCCCCACGGCGATCTGCTGGTAGGCCATCGGTCCTCCTCAGCCGAGCTGTCCCGTTCGGATGTACCGCTGGACCACGGTCCCCCGCCCCACCCGCCCGTCCGGGCCGACCACCTCCACCTCCGACTCGCACTCCCGATCGTCCACGCGCGTGGCTCGGGCCACCACGCGGAGCCGCTCGCCGACCCGGGCCGGGCGCTCGTGCACGAGCGACACGGCGAAGCCGGTGCCGTCCTCGCCGTCGCGGAGGTGGGGCTCGATCAGGAGCCGGGAGGCCTCCTCGACGTGCTTCACCATCGACACCGTGGAGTACACGGGGTGGATCCGCCGCCCCAGGATATCGACGAGCATGTCCTCGCTCACCGTCACCTCCAGGGTGGCCTCCTCGCCGACGGCCGGCCGCTCCCGGGCCACGGCGCGGATTGTCCCACAGCCCTCGCGTACCCTTGGGCCTCGATGGCCACGGTCACGGAGCGGCTGGAGCGGGCGATCGAGCGCGAGGCCCCGTCCTGGGGCGTGCGCCCCACCTCGCCCGAGGTCCGGCGCCTGTCCGGCTTCGACTTCGCGATCCTGTGGGGTGACCTCGGGATCGGGCTCCTGGTCCTGGTCACCGGGGCGCTCCTGGTCCCGGCGCTGGGCCTGCCCCAGGCGCTCCTGGCCATCGCCGTCGGCTCGCTGATCGGGTGCATCCCCCTGGCCCTGGTGGGGCGGGCCGGAGCCCGCGAGGGCGTGCCGGGGATGGTCCTCCTCCGGCCAACGCTCGGCACCCGGGGCTCGTATCTCCCCACGATCCTGAACATCGCACAGCTGGTCGGGTGGACCGCGTTCGAGCTGTGGGCCATGGCCCTGGTGGCCTCGCGGATCACCGGGCCGGTCCTCGGCATCGACGGCTTCACGTTCTGGCTCGCCGCGGCCGCGCTGGTGTGCCTCCTGCTCTCGCTCGGCGGGCCGGTCGTGGTGGTCCGTCGATGGATGGCCCGGTTCGGCGTGTGGGTGGTGGTAGCCGTGGCGGCATGGGTCACCGTCCGGGTGCTCACGGCCGCGGACCTGGGCGCGCTGTGGTCGAGGCCCGGCGCGGGCGGCTTCCCGCCGTTCTGGGGCGCCGTCGACCTCGTCATCGCCATGCCGGTGTCGTGGATCCCCCTCGTTGCGGACTACAACCGGTTCGCCCGGCGGGGGAGCTCGTCGGCGGGCGGCACGTACGCCGGCTACCTGGTGGCCAACCTGTGGTTCTACTCGCTGGGGGCCCTCCTGATCCTGGGGGCGAACGCCCCAACGCCCTCGGTGACGGGCATCGCCGACGGGATCGTGGCCCTGGCGGGCGGGTCGGTGGTGCTGGTGGCGCTCCTGGTGGGCGAGACGGACGAGGCGTTCGCCGACATCTACTCGGCGGCGGTGTCGGCCCAGAACCTGGTCCCTCGGCTGAACCAGCGGGCAGGGGTGGCGGCGGTCACCGCGATCGGCGTGGGGGTGGCCGCCTGGCTCGTGGGGCTCCCGGACGAGGGCGTGCTGACCTACGAGTTCTTCCTCCTGCTGATCGGGTCGATCTTCGTCCCGCTGTTCGGGGTGTTCCTGGCCGACTACGAGGTGGTCCGCCGCCGCCGCGCCTACCGGGCCGACGCCCTGTTCGACCACCGGGGGCCGTACCGGTACTCGGCCGGCTTCAACCCGGCGGCCGTGGCGGCGTGGTTCCTCGGCTTCGCCACGTACCATTGGATCGCCCCGACCTCCCTGGGGGGGTGGTCCAGGGCTGTGGAGACCTTGTTCGCCGACTGGCTGGGGCTGCCGTTCCCGCTGTTCGACGGGGCCGTCCCGGCCAGCGTGGTGGCCTTCGCGGTGGCTTTCGCGGCCTATCTGGCCATCGCCGGGGTGCGCCGGGCGCTCAGCGGGCCCGCGGCGGCGGCGAGGTGACCAGGAGGAGGACCAGCGGCTCCCCGGAGGCGTTGGTGACGACGATCTCTCCTCCCGCGGCCACCAGCACCGAGCCCCACTGCCGCATCCGCTTGCGCTGCCGGCCGACCTGGAAGACGGCCTCGCCGGCCAGGATCGTCAGCATCGCGTCCGCGTCCGGATCGCCGGCCGGCCCGTAGGACCGGTTCACGTCGACCGAGATCACCTGGGCCGACAGCCGTTCCGACTCGAACACCTCGCGGCGGACCACGCCGTCCTCCTCGAACTCCACGAAGTCCCGCAGGTCGGCCGCGTCCACGGGGACAGGCTAGGGGAGCGGCGTTAGACTGGCGAGCCCGATCCGACTGGAGGCCAGCGTGCCACGGTTCGACGTCGCCACCACCTCGCCGGCGAAGCAGCAGGCCGACCTGCTGCTCCTCCCCGCGTTCCAGGGGGCCGAGGCCGGGCCGGGGATCCGAGAGGTGGGCAAGGCTTTGGACGTCGATATCGTGGCCCTCTTGAAGGAGAACGGCTTCCGGGGGTCGCTCGGCGAGGTGTACACGCTTCCCACGATGGGCCGGGCCGCGCCTCGGAACGTGGCGGTGGTCGGGCTCGGGCCGAAGGGGGAAGCCTCCGCGGACCGGATCCGGCGGGCGGCCGGCAAGGTGGCCGGGATCGCGGGACGGTACCGGACCGTGGCCTCGTCGCTCCCCGCGGCCGGGCGAGGCCCGTGGCAGCAGGCGGTCCAGGCGTTCGTCGAGGGGACCCTCCTGGGTGGATACCGGTTCGACCGCTACAAGGCCAAGCCCGTGGAGGACGACCTCCGCCCCCCGCGGTGGGAGCGGATCACGGTCCTGGCGCCCCCGCGGTGGGACGCGTCGGCGGCCACGGAGGCGGTCCGCCGGGGCGAGATCTTCGCCGAGGCGGTGGCGTGGGCCCGCGACCTGGTGAACACGCCGGCGCTGGACGCCACACCGGACTTCCTGGCCAAGGAGGCCAGGAAGATGGCCCGGGCCGTGGGCCTCGAGTGCAAGGTGTGGACGAAGGCCGACCTCGAGAAGGGCGGATTCGGGGGCATCCTCGGCGTGGGCCGGGGGAGCGAGAACCCGCCTCGGCTGATCGAGCTCCGGTACTCGGGCGGCGGCCGCGGCCGCCCCGTGGCGCTCACCGGCAAGGGCATCACGTTCGACTCCGGCGGCCTGTCGATCAAGGACGCCAAGCAGATGGAGTGGATGAAGTCCGACATGGCCGGGGCGGCCACGATGCTCGGGGCGATGCGGGCCATCGCCCGGCTGAAGCCGAAGGTGAACGTGGTGGCGGCGATCCCCTCCGCCGAGAACCTCCCCGGCGGAGCGGCCATCCGCCCCGGCGACGTGCTGACCCACCGGGGCGGGAAGACCTCCGAGGTGCTGAACACCGACGCCGAGGGCCGGCTGGTGCTGGCCGACGCCCTGGCCTACCTGGCCGAGCAGAAGCCCAGTCTGATCGTCGACGCAGCCACGCTGACCGGCGCGACCATGATCGCGCTCGGCGACGAGCTGTGGGGGGTGATGGGCAGCGACCGGGCCCTGATCCGGGAGCTCCTGGACATCGGCCGGGAGTCCGGCGAGCCGGGTTGGGAGCTGCCGCTGTGGACGTCGTACCGGAAGCAGATCAAGTCGAACATCGCTGACGTGAAGAACATCGGCAACCGATACGGGGGCGCCATCACCGCCGCGCTGTTCCTGAAGGAGTTCGTAGGCGACGTGCCGTGGGCGCATCTCGACATCGCCGGCACCGCGTTCGCGGAGAAGGCCGGCGACTACTGGCCCCCGGGCGGCACCGGCAACCCGGTCCGGACCGTGATCCGGTTCGTGGAGCGCCAGGCCGGCCGGAAGTAGCCCGCGGCGTCACACGGGTTTCGTCCCCACGGCGAGCAGGGCGTCGTACGTGTCGCCGATCGGATCGTCGAACCGTTCGCGGAAGGTCGCCTCGACCCGCTCCCGGAAACGCTCCCACAGGGTGTCGCCGAGGATCTCGCGGAGGAAGCGCCCCAGCGCCGTGATCTCCCGGCCGGTCAGGTAGTCCTGGACCGAGACGGTGGCCCGGTACTGCCGGCGTTCCACCCGGACGTTCCGGAGTCCCGCGTCGCGGAGCGCCTCCTCCAGCGGGTCGGGCTGGGAGAACCGATCCGCCCAGGGCGCGGCGCGACGCCACGCGTCGTCGAGCAGCTCCTTCGTTGTGAACGTCTCCGCCGCGGCACGCCAGGTGTCGGTGAACTCGTCCCGCCGCCAGTCCCAGGTGGCCGTCCCCAGCGTTCCGCCCCGGCGGAGCACGCGGGCCATGTCGAAGAGCAGGGTGTCGTACCTCGGGACCGTGTGAAGGACGAAGGCCGCCCCCACGGCGCCGAACCGCCCGTCGCGGAACGGCAGGTCCACGGCGTCGGCCGCGGCCAGCAGGTCGAGCCCGCGGCCGTGGGCCAGCTCCATCATCGGGAGCGAGCGATCCACGCCCACCGTGGGGCGCCATCCGGCCGCCTCCGCCGCGGCGGCCACCACGCCGGTCCCGGTGCCCACGTCGAGGAACCCGCCGTCCGTCGGTTCCCCCATGGCCTCGACCAGGTCCAGGGCGGCCGGCTGGTGGATCGGGGCCCGAACCCGGTCGTAGGCCTCGGCCACGCTGTCGAACGACCGCCAGTCGGGGGCGGGCGCCACGCGGGTCGTTCGGGTCCTCCGGAACATGCTCTGATGCTACAGGCCGGTCGGGAAAAGGAGGTCCGCGGGCAGGCGCCGCTTCCAGGCCCGATCGGGACCGAGCGGTTCGAGATGATTAGCCCGCTTCTGTACGGGTAAAGGGTGGGGCGACGAAGGGAGGACCCGGATGGCACGGCGAGCAGCCATGCTTGAGCTCGACGAGGACCGGGTGCTCAGGGATTACCTGCGGCTCCTAACCGGGGATCACCCGGCTGAGCCGAAGCTCCGGTCCCCGGGACACGACCTGCGGACCTGCGCGGCATGTGGGCACCGCGCCTCGTTCACCCTCGACCCCGAGGGCACCTGGTTCCGCTGCACTCGCTGCGGCGAGTACGCCTGAGGCGCGACCGCGGCGTACGATTGCGAGCCGAGCTCGCATGGTGGACGCGCCGCGACACGGAGGACACCTCGCCGCCGCCGCCTTGAAGCACGAGGGCGTCGAGCACCTGTTCACCCTGTCCGGGGGCCACATCGCCCCGATCTACGACGGTTGCGTGGCCGAGGGCATCCGGATCGTCGATTTCCGCCACGAGCAGGCCGCCGCCCACGCCGCCGATGGCTGGGCCCGCGTCACCGGCCGACCGGGCGTGGCCGCCGTCACGGCGGGGCCGGGGGTCACCGACGCGGTCACCGGCATCACCAACGCGATGTACGCGAACTCGCCGATGCTCGTCCTCGGGGGAAAGTCCCCGCTCGCCGAGCTGGAGCGCGGATCGCTCCAGGAGATGGATCACGTCACGCTGGTCCGCTCGATCACCAAGTGGGCCCGGACGTGCTGGGAGACCGGCCGGATCGCCGACTACGTGAGCGAGGCGTTCCGCCACGCCACGTCCGGCCGGATGGGTCCCACGTTCCTCGACATCCCCCTCGACGTCCAGTTCAACGTGTGGCCGGCGGGCCTGGAGGTCCCGGAGGGCTCCCGGACCGAGGCGAAGCCCCTGGGCGACCCCGACCTGGTGGACCGGGCCGCTCGGCTCCTTCGCCAGGCGGACCACCCGATCGTGTTCGCCGGGGCCGGCGTCCGTTGGTCCGGAGCGCACGAGGCCCTGGCCGCGCTGGCCGACGCGATGAAGGTGCCGGTGTTCCTGAACTCGCTGGGAC
This sequence comes from Actinomycetota bacterium, assembly GCA_050692915.1. Taxonomy (GTDB): domain Bacteria; phylum Actinomycetota; class UBA4738; order UBA4738; family CALAEC01; genus CALAEC01. The sequence continues at coordinate 59,779 of JBOGVU010000001.1, forward strand.
GCGGCTGTCTGCCGCCGGACCATCCCTCGTTCTTCTCGGCGGCCCGGAAGTACGCCCTGGGCAAGGCCGACGCGATCCTGGCGCTCGGGATCGACTGGGACTTCCGCCTCGGGTTCGGCCGCCGCGGCCTGCCCGATGGGATCCGGGTGGCCCAGGTGGACGTCGACGCGGCGCACATCGGTCGGAACCGGCCGGTCGAGGTGGGCATCGTGGGGGACCCGGGGAAGGTCATCGGGCAGCTCCTGGAGGCCGGTGTGGGGAGTGCCGAGGAGCCGGCTTGGACCGGTGAGGTGCGGGACGAAGAGCGGCGGCTCCTCGAGGAGGCCCGGGCCGGGATGGAGTCCGACGCTGTACCGATCCATCCGCAGCGGTACGCCCGGGAGATCCGGGACTTCCTCGATCCCGACGCCATCGTGGTCGGCGACGGCGGGGACATCGTGGGTCTCAGCGCCTCGATCATCAACGCCCGCGAGCCCGGCCACTGGCTCGACCCGGGCCCGTTCGGCTGCCTCGGCGTGGGGCCGTCGTTCGCCATCGCCGCGAGGCTGGCGAAGCCCGACACGCAGGTGCTGATCGTGTACGGGGATGGCTCATTCGGCCTCAACGCGATGGAGTACGAGAGCGCGATCCGTCAGGGGATCCCCTTCGTCGGGGTGATCGGCAACGACGGCGCCTGGGGCCAGATCAAGGTGGCCCAGGAGGCGCTGTACGGCGAGGGCAACGCGCCGGCCTCGGTCCTGTCGCAGGAAGCCGGGTACCACCGCATGGTGGAGGGGCTGGGCGGGTACGGCGAGCTGGTCACCGAGCCGAAGGAGATCCGGCCGGCCCTCGCTCGGGCCTTCGACGCCGGCGTCCCCGCCTGCGTCAACGTCCTCGTGGACCCCTCGCTGATGCGCCGGGCCTCCTACCTCGGCTGAGGATCAGCCGCCGCCGGCCTCGGGCCGCACCCCCACGGCCAGGGCGATCCTGGTGAGGTCGGAGCGAACGGAATCGAACCGGGCGTCCATCCGCTCCTCCAGTTGGTCGATCCGGCCGTCGATCCGTCCCTGGAACCGGTCGATCCGGCCGTCGAGCCGCTGCTCCAGCCGGTCGATCCGCGCCTCGAGCCTGTCGATCCTCCCCTTGCCCAGCCAGCCGAGCATCAGCCCGACCGCGGCCACCACCACGGTGTTGATCGCCGTGGGGAGCACCTCCATCTCCACCGCTCCTTCCCGGGGAGGACGCCCCGAGCCTAGCACCGGCCCCGGACACGACGGTCAGGATCGGGCGCGGGCCGAGCCGAGGAACCGGTTCCGGTCGACGATCACCCGGACGTGCTCCCCGCGGGCCACGGGGCCCGCGGCGTCCGTGACCTCGAACCGGAACGTGAGCCGGCGCCCCTCCACCTGGGCCAGCGCCGCCGTCGCCGTGACCGTCCCCCCGACCGGGGTGGGGGCCAGGTGGTCGAGGGTCACCGAGGCCCCGACGGTCGTGGTCCCGGGCTCGAGCTCGTCGGCCACCGCGGCCACCGCGGCCGCCTCCACCAGCGCCAGGACCGCCGGGGTGCCGAGGACGGGGACATCACCGGAGCCGAGGCGGTCGGCTGTCATGTCCTCGGTGACGGTCTCCTCGACGGTGGCCTGGCGCCCAGGTTCGAGCATCGGTGGGTAGGCTAGCGCTCGCCGCATGGACGGACCTGCAGCCACGATCGCCCTGGTGCTGGCGGAGACCGCCGCCGGCGGTACCGCGCTGCTGTGGCTTGGGGGGTTGTGGGGCTCGGTGCGGCGCGGGTTCTTCGTCCTCACCGGCCTGGCCGCGCTGTTGTGCGCGCTCATGGCCACCCTGGCCGCCGCGTCCGCGACCGCCGGGCCCCCGAGCGAGGCCGCCAGGCTCGCGGTGGGCCTGTCCGCAGTGACTTCCGCCGTGCTCGGGCTGTCGGTGGCGGCCCTGATCCTCCGGCTCGAACCCGTGGGCCGGGTTCTCGGGCTCCTGGCCGTCCCAGCGGCCGTGGCCATGCTCGCCGGCTTCGTCGCTGTCGGCCCGTCCGGCTTCGTCCCGGCGTTCCTCCAGCTCCTGGCGGGGGCGGCGTTCCTCGGCGCCGTCCTCGACGGCCTTCTCCTGGGGCACTGGTACCTGACCGATCGACGGCTTCCCCGAGATCACATCCGCCGGTTCTCGCTGATCCTGCTGGTGGCGGTGGGCCTGGAGGCCGCGGCGGTGGCGATCCTGGGGTTCGGGACCGCCGATCAGGCGGACATCAGCGGGTTCAGCCCTCTCCTGGGGGTGGCCGGACTCACCGGGTGGCTGGCCCTGGGGATGGTGGCCTGCACGGCGCTGATCGCCGTGCTGATCCGGGCCAGCCTTCGGGGTGAGCGTGCCCGCGCGGTGCAGGGCGCCACCGGGTTCTTCTACCTCGCGGTGATCACCGCGCTCACCGCTGAGATGGCCGCCAAGGTCGGGTTCCTCGGCTAGATGCCTGATCCCTGGGTCGTGGCGCTGGCCGTCGTCGGCCCCGTGGCCGTGGCCGGGGCGTGGCTGGTGGTGCGGGCTGGCCTCGCCACGGTGTGGACGGCGATGGGGGTCACGCTCGGGACCCTCGGCCTCCTCTCCCTGGCCACGGGGGAACCTCGAGCCTCCAACGAGCTCGGGCCGTGGTGGGATCTGTTGAGCGGGCTCATGTCGGGGGTGGCCCTGTATGGGGCCACTGCCGCGTTCCTAGCCGTGGCCGGGCGGTGGCCGCTGCTCGTCCGGCACGCCGCCGACCTGTACGGGCGGCGACGAGGGGTGAGCCCGGGGCGGGCGCTCGGGATCTCGGTGGCGATCACGGCGCCGGGCGAGGAGCTGCTGTGGCGAGGCGTCGTCCTCGGTGCGCTGGGATCCGTGTTCGCCCCCTGGATCGCCGCCGCCCTGGCCTGGTCCGCGTACGTCGCCGCGAACGTCGTGAGCGGCAGCCTCCCTATCATCCTGGGGGCGGTCGTCGGCGGCGCGGCCTGGACGGGCCTGGCGGTGTGGACAGAAGGAGTGGTGGCCAGCATCGGCTGCCACGTCGTGTGGACGGCGCTCATGATCGTGCTCCCCCCGGTGCCGGAGGCCCGGTCGTGAAAGAGGTGTCCGAGGCCGCGCGGGTGATCCTCGAACGAGGGGTGCTGTGTCACCTGGCCGCACCGTCCCGCTCCGGGCCTCACCTGACACCGGTCGTGTTCGCCGTCGAGGGCGAACGGGTATGGGGGACCACCGGACGGGGAACGACGAAGGCCCACCGGTGGCGTCGGGACGGGCGGGCGGCCGGTCTGGTCCGCGCGGGCGACGGGTGGGTCTCGTTCCGAGGCCCGGTGACCTTGTACGACCTCCTCGACCCGTCAACGTGGGCCGACTCCATCCGCCGGATCCGCGAGGTGACCGCTGCCTCGGCCCGGTTCACGATGAAGAACGCGCGGTTCTTCGCCGGCTACGCGCGTGACGCGGCCCGGGTCCCGCTGGCGTGGACGCCTCCGGCCCGGGTCCTCTTCTCGGTCGATCTCGAGGCCGGGGTCGTGGCGGAGGGCGACCGGGCGATGGAACGGTGGGGACGCTGGGGACGTCGGATCGAGGGCGTCCCGGCGTACCGGGCGGTGCGGGACCCCGCCCCGAACGGCGATCTGCCCGACGGCGTTCGGGCGTTGCTCACCGACCACGGGGAAGGCACCCTCGCCGTGGAGGGCCGTTACGGCCCGGTCGTCCTCCCGGCCCGATGGACGCGTTCGGATGGCACGTTCCTGGTGGTGGTTCCCCGCCGGATCCTGACCCTGGCCGCCGCCCCGCCCCGGGCCCCGGCGGCGCTGGTCGTGGAGCACGCCTCGAGGTGGCGAGCGGCGAGGATGCGCGGCCTGCTGGTCCGGGATCAGGCCGCCGTGTTCCTCCCCGACGACGTCAGGAGCGGCCGCCGGTCGCTGGTGGCCGCCATGGGCGGAACGGGCGTCTCGGACCCAGCGGTGGTCCGGCTCCGGGCGGGGAGCGTCATCTGGTGGCAGGGGTGGGCCAGCGGTACCGTGGAGCGATCGTGAGCAGGATCCGCGAGTCGCTCGTCGTCGAGGCCCCGCCCGAGGAGGTGTGGGAGGTTGTCGCCGATCCTCGCAACCTCCCCCGCTGGAACCGGTTCATCCGCTCGGTGCGCGACGTGCCGGAGAACGGCCTGCGGGCCGGGTCCAGGTACTCGACGGAGCTGGGCGGGCTCGGCGTGTCGGTGAAGGTGCGGGCGGTGGTCGAGGAGATCGAGCCGCCCCGATACTCCCGGGTCAGGCTGAGCGGGCCGCTCGACGCAGTGGTCACGACGTGGGTCCGGCCCGCCGGGTCGCGCCGGTCCCGGCTGGAGCACGAGGTCGAGTACCACCTCCCGGGCGGGCCGGTCGGCGAGCTCCTCGCTCGCACGGTTCGGTTTCTGGGAGGTCGACAGCTGCTCCGCAGGGGGATCCGGGCCCAGAAGCGGCACGTGGAGGCGGGCTAGTTGACTGCTACGAGACGTGTTGAGGTGGGACGAGTGGCGGATACCGCAGGGCCTGAACAGGTCGAGGACGCAAGAGGAGCAGACCGGGCCAGAGCGGACACGGAGTGGGGTGGGACGCCAGCGGCGGTAGACACCTCCGGCGCGACGTGGCACGATCTCGCAGGTGGCCGGCAGACCCGCCGCGGCGCAGCACCTGGGCGACCTGGCGCGGCTGCGCCGGGTCCGCGACCGGATCGACCGGGAGTACTCGCAGCCGCTGGACGTCGAGGCGCTCGCCCGCGGCGTGTACATGTCGGCCGGACACCTCAGCCGCCAGTTCCGGCTCGCCTTCGGCGAGTCGCCGTACAGCTACCTGATGACGCGGCGCATCGAGCGCGCGATGGCGCTGCTGCGTCGTGGCGACCTCAGCGTCACCGACGTCTGTTTCGCGGTCGGTTGCTCGTCGCTGGGCACCTTCAGCTCTCGCTTCACAGAGCTGGTCGGCATGCCGCCAAGCGTCTATCGGCGCCAGGCGGCGGGCGCGACGGCGGGGATGCCCCCGTGCGTGGCGAAGCAGGTGACCAGACCGATCAGGAATCGAGAAGCGCCGGTCACCGAACCGCAGCTAGTGTGACGCCATGGACATCACCATTTACCAGTCGTTGCTCCCGCACGACGATCCGGACGCCTCCCTGGCCTTCTACCGCGACACCCTCGGCTTCGAGGTCCGCAGCGAGGTCGAATATGGCGGGATGCACTGGATCACGGTCGGCCCCACCGACCAGCCCGGCACGTCCATCGTCCTGTACCCGCCGGCTGCAACCCCCGGCGTCACCGACGACGAGCGCCGCACCATCGCCGAGATGATGGCCAAGGGCACCTTCGCCAGCATCAACCTGGCCACCAAAGACCTCGACGGCACTTTCGAGCGGCTGCAGGCCAGCGACGCCGAGGTCGTCCAGGAGCCGACCGAGCAGCCGTACGGCGTTCGTGACTGCGCCTTCCGCGATCCCGCGGGCAACCTGATCCGCATCCAGGAGCTGCGCTGAACCGTCCTGAGGAGGTGCTTCACATGGTTGAGAAGAAATCCGCGAGGAAGGCCACGAAGACGTCCGCCAAACGCGCCACCGCCAAGGGCAAGACGTCCAAGGGATTCACGGCCGAGGAACGAGCCGCGATGAAGGAGCGCGCCCGAGAGCTGAAGGCGGAAGCGGCCAAGGAGGACGGGGAAAAGGCTCTGCTCGCGAAGATCGCCGAGATGCCGGAACCGGATCGGGGCATGGCCAAGCGGCTCCATGCGATCATCAAGGCCACCGCGCCAGCCCTTTCGCCGAAGACCTGGTACGGGATGCCCGCGTATGCCAACACGGACGGCAAGGTCGTCTGCTTCTTCACAGCTGCGTCGAAGTTCAAGGAGAGGTACGCAACGTTCGGCTTCAACGCCTCGGCGAACCTCGACGAAGGCGCCATGTGGCCGACCTCCTTCGCGCTGAAGGAGTTGACCGCCGCCGAAGAAGCAAGGATCGGCGCGCTCGTGAAGAAAGCGGTGAGCTGAGGACTGAGCTCGTCCTAGCCGCCTCAGTCCTTGCGGTCGCCCAGCCGGCGCTCCAGCTCATGGATGTACTTCCGGGTGTTCCGGCGACCCGGCCGGCCGAGGAGGAACGCGATGAGCGCGCCGATCAGCGCGCAGCCAAGGAATACCCAGATCAGGCGGACCTGGGCGGTGGCGAACACCAGGTCGACCGTGACCTCGCGGGAGTTCCCGGCCACGAAGATGATGAAAAGGATCAGTAGCACCAGGGCGACGATGACCTTGACGATCGTTCCGCGGTCGCGCCTGGGCGGCTCGGGGGCGGGCTGGGCGCCCAGGTCCGCCGGTCGTCCTTCCTCCTGCACGATCGCCTCCTCCGACCTCGCCATTATGATTGCCCGGCCGTGAACGCGACAGCAGCTGGGAAGGTAGCCGGCCGCCCGGGGAGCGGCCGGCGGGCCCTGTTGCTCGGCGCCGGTGCCCTCCTGGTGGCCGTGGCCACGGCCAGGGGCCGGGGCCGGAGGCTCGACGACCGGCTGTTCGGCTGGGCGAACGGACGGCAGCATCACCCCGTCCTCGACGAGGGGTTCCGGGCCGTCACCGAGCTCGGGTCGCTGTGGGCGGCGGTGGGCGCGGCCGGGACCATGGCGGCGGGCGGACGGCGGCGCCAGGCCGCGGACGCCCTGGGCGCCGCCACAGCCATGTGGCTCCTGGGCCAAGGCCTGAAGCGCGCTTTCCGGCGGCTCCGCCCGTACGAGGCGGACCTCCCCGGCCCCCGCCGGCTCCTGATCGGCAAGCCGCAGGGGGCCTCCTGGCCGAGCTCCCATCCCGCCACCCTGCTGGCGTTCGTCTCGGTGGCCGGGCACGACCTCGGCCTGGGGGCCGGGGCCCGCGCGGCCCTGACCGGGCTGGCCGGCGCGGTCGGCGCCTCCCGGGTGTCCCTCGGTGTGCACTACCCGGCCGACGTCGTGGGCGGCCTGCTGCTGGGCCGCGCCGTGGCCGAGGTATGGAGCCGCACGGTCTCCCCGCGGGTCCTCGGATAGACTCCCTCGCCGTGGACCTCTTCGCCGTGGTCGGGTGGCCGATCCTCGATCGGCTCCGTCTGGGCCCGTTGAGCGTCTCGCCGCACGGGATTGGGATCGCCGTCGGCTACCTGGCCGGCTCGTGGTGGATGCTCCGCGAGGGTCGGAAGCGGGGTCTGTCCGAGGACCACGTCGGCACGATCCTCCTGTGGGCCCTGGTGGGGGCGATCGTCGGCGCTCGGCTCTTCTACGTGATCGGGCACTTCAGCGAGTTCGACTCGCTGGCCGAGATGCTGGCGATCTGGCGGGGCGGGATCAGCCTGATCGGGGGGATCGCCGGAGCCGTGCTGGTGGCGTACCCGATCATGCGTCGCTACGGGTACCGGTTCCTCCAGGTCATGGATTCCGCGGCGATCGGGCTGGCCTTCGGCATCTTCATCGGCCGGATCGGCGACCTCGTCATCGGCGACCACCTCGGGAAGCCGACGGACTTCTTCCTCGGCTGGGCCTACCGGGGTGGGCAGCTGCCGGGGCCGTGGTTCGAGACCTCGGTCGGCGAGTGGGTGGCCCGCCTGCCCGGGGGTTTCACCCAGACGTTGTCTCGGGGCGGCGCAACGCTCGTTGACGGCAGCGGCGAGGTCGTGGCCACCGGCGCCGGCGTCCACCAGACCGCGCTGTACGACTTCCTGATCGCCCTGGGCCTGTTCCTGTTCCTCGTCTGGCTGAACCGGCGGCCCCGCCGCGAGGGCGTGCTGATCATGTCCTTCGCCATCTGGTACGGCCTCGGTCGGGTCGTCACCGACCTCCTGCGCATCGACAAGACGTTCTTCGGCCTGACCGGGAGCCAGTGGACCTCGATCGCCGCCGTGGCGATCTCGGTGGTGATGCTGGTCCGGTTCGCCCGCCGCCCCCTGCCCGCCGACGAGGAGCCCGCGCCGGTCGCGGCCGGCTCCCCCGACGGCGAGGAGCGCACCACGGACTTCACCCCCCCGCCGGAGCCGGGGGGCTCGGAGCGTCGCTGACGCTCAGTCGCTGACCATCTGGACGCCCGGCGGCGTTCGCTGGAGGGCTCTAGCGGGGGGCGACCGTGAGCGGAAGGGACTTGCCGACCCTGGTCTTGGTCCGCCGGGTCAGGTCTCCGGCGATCTCCCGGAGCGCCGTCCCGGCAGGGGAGTCGGGCTCGTCGAGGACGACCGGCCGGCCATGGTCCGCCCCTTCGCGGAGCGAGACCTGCATCGGCACCGTGCCCAGGACCGGCACGCCGAGCGCGTCGGCCGTGGCCCGGCCGCCGCCGGAGCCGAACAGGTCGGTGATCTCGCCGCAGTGGGGGCACACGAAGCCCGACATGTTCTCGATCACGCCGAGGAGCTTCAGTTGCACGTTCGGATGCTGGGCCATCCGCCCGGCGCGCTCGGCGACCTTGCTGGCGGCCTCCTGCGGCGTGGTGACCACGATCATCGAGCCGCTCGGCAGGAACGAGGCCAGCGAAAGCGACACGTCGCCGGTGCCCGGCGGCATGTCGACCAAGAGGACGTCGATGTCCCCCCAGTACACGTCGCCGAGGAACTGCTGGAGGGCCTTGTGCAGCATCGGCCCCCGCCAGATGACCGGGGTCTCATCCGAGACGAAGAACCCCATCGAGATGACCTTCACGCCGTGGGCCTCCAGCGGAAGGATCATGTTGTTGAAGCCCACCGGGGTGCCGGAGGCGCCGAGCATCCGGGGGATCGAGAACCCCCACACGTCCGCGTCGAGGACGCCCACCCGCTGGCCCTCGGCGGCCATGGCCGCGGCCAGGCTCGCCGTGACGGAGGACTTGCCGACGCCGCCCTTGCCCGAGGCCACCGCGATCACCTCGGTGTCGCCGGAGGTGAAGAAGGTCTGCTGTTCGGGCTGGCCGCCCTTGAGCTGGCTGACGAGGGTCTGGCGCTGGTCGCCGGTCATCTCGCCCAGCCGGACCTCGACCCGCCTGACCCCTTCGAGCGGGGCCACCGCGGCCGTCACGTCCTTGTTGATCCGGTCGCGGAGCGGGCAGCCGGCGATCGTCAGGAGTACGTCGACCCGGACGTCGCCGTCGGCCGAGATCTCCACGCCCTTGAGCATGCCGAGGTCCTCGATCGGCTTGCCGATCTCCGGGTCCAGGACCTGTCGCAGCGCCTGGCGAACCTGCTCCTCGGTGGCCACGAACCCATATTATCCTGATTCGGACCGTGCTTAACGGTCGAACCCGGGAGGGGGGACCGTGGCCACGAAGGGCCTGGAGATCCACAAGGCGCTCGCCGACGATACCCGGTTCCGTCTGTACCGGTATCTGCGGCTGGTGGACCGGCCCGTGTCGGTCCGGGAGATGTCCCGCCGCCTTTCCCTGCATCCGAACACCCTCCGCCCTCACCTCCGCCGGCTCGAGGAGGCCGGGCTGGTGGCCCATCAGGTCCGCAAGACGGCCGGCGTGGGCCGGCCCCAGACGCAGTACCGGGCCGTCGAGCCGGTCGGTGACGAGGGCCGGGACTTCCGGCTCCTGGCCGAGATGCTGTGCGGGCTCCTCCGGACGAAGCGCGACATCGACCGGGCCACCGACCTTGCTCGCGAGTGGGGCCGCTACCTCGTCTCCCAGGGCGGGCCGAAGCCGGGGGTCCGGCTGCCGGCCCGCCAGAACCTCGCCCGGGTTCAGGAGGCCATGGCCAAGGCGGGCTTCGAGCCGAGGTTCCGGCGGAGCGGCCGGTCGGTCGAGGTGACCCTCCGGGCCTGTCCGTTCCGGGACCTGGCCGACGACTACCGCGACCTGGTGTGCTCGCTCCACCGCGGGCTGGTCGAGGGCATGCTCGGCGGCATCCGCCCGCCCATGGGGCTCGGGGAGTTCAAGCCGTTCGCCGAGCGGGGGGTGTGCCGCCTCACCGCCGTCACCGCCCCATAATGAGGCGGTGACAATCTCCCCCGCGTGTCCTCGCGTATCACGTTCACGGGAGGCTCGTTGACCGACCGCCCGGGCCCGCTCACCCGAGACGCGGAGCAGGAGCTGATGCGCCGGTTGATCTCCGGAGATGAGGACGCGGTCCGCGCGCTGTACGGCCGGTTCGGCCGTCCGGTGTTCGGTCTGGGCCTCCGCATGCTCGGCAGCGCCGGCGCGGCCGAGGAGCTCACCCAGGACGTGTTCCTGGCCGCGTGGCGGAAGGGCGGCCGGTACGACGCCGCTCGGGGGCGGCTGTCGACGTGGCTCATGGCCATCGCCCACAACATCGCGGTCGACCGGCTCCGGCGGGAGTCGGGGCGCACCCCCACGGCGGTGGAGGGGCTCGAGGAGCTGGCCGAGGTCGGCGGGGGGGACGAGGAGGAAGCCCTGCTGGCCCGGGAGGATCTCCGGCGGGTGCTGGCCGACCTCTCGGTGGCCGAGCGGCGACTGCTCCACCTGGCGTACCTCCGGGGGTGGACGGCCCGGGAGATCGCCGAGGCGGACGGCATCCCCCTGGGCACGGTCAAGACGAGGTTGCGTACCGCGCTGATCAAGCTCCGAAGGATCCACGGGAAGGCCGAGGCATGAGCGACGCGTGCGGGGGCGTACGGGAAGACCTCGCCGAGCACGTCGTCGGGGTGCTCCCGCCCGCCCGGCGACGGGCGGTGGCCGACCACCTGGGCTGGTGCGCCGGGTGCCGGAAGGAGGCCGGGGAGCTCGCCGAGGGCGTCGCCGTACTGGCCCTGTCCGCGCCAGCCGATCCACCTGCCGGGCTGGAGGGGCGGATCCTCGGCTCGGTGGCCCGGGGGACCGCGCGGGAACACCGGCGGGGTCCTCGGGTGGCCGTGATCCTCGCGGCGGCGGTAGCCGTGGCATCGGTGGGGATCGTCGGCGCCATGGCCGGCCGGGTCCGGCAGGCGGAGGATGCCGCGGCCACCGCCAGGGATCGGGCCGAGGCCACGGTTAGCAGGTTCGCCGACCTCCTGGAGGACGTGGGGGCCTCGCCGGTGGTGTCCCTACCCCTCTCGGCGGCCCAGGGGGATGCCGGTGGGCGGGCCCTCCTGTACGACGCCGGGGAGGGCCGCGACTTCGCGCTGGTGATCGTGGGCGGTCTCGCGGAGGCCGGCGAGCCGTACCTGGCGTATCTGGTGTCGCCCTCGGGCCGGCGCCTGGAGGTGGGCCGGCTCCGTCCTTCCGGGGACGGCCAGCTCTCGAGGTACCGGTTCTTCGCCGACCTGGCCGCGGCCAGCGACCTCGTGGTGGTGGACGCCGAAGGCCGCACCGTGCTCCGGGTCGACGTCCCACCGGCCTGATCCCGCCCGCTCGATATGATGCCGGTGTGGCCGGCGTGACCGACATCGTCGGCGTGGGCCTGGCCGGTGGCCAGGGCGTCCGGGCCCGGCCGCTCACCCTGAAGGCGCCGGGGTACCTCCGCTCGAAGGCGGCCATGGCCTTCCTGGGTCGGCGCTTGATCCGGTGGGTGATGGAGATCCTCTCCACCGAAGGGATCAAGGAGTACTACCTCATAGCGCACGGGAAGGAGAACCGGTACCAGATCAAGGTGCTGGTCGGCTACGGGGAGACGCTCGGGGTGGACGTCCAGTACTCGCCGGTGAAGTTCGACGCCCGCTCGACCGGGAGCGCCGACTCCACGCTCAGGCTCCTCGACCACTGGGACATCGATCGCCCGGCGCTGGTGTTCCCCACCGACTCGATCATCGACTTCGACCTCGAGCCGATGGCCCGGGCCCACCAGGAGACGGGCGCCGCGGTGACGATCGCGGCCATGACCCGCGCCCCGGCCGAGGTGGCCGAGAAGTACGGCGTGATGCTGACGGACCCCGCGGCCAGGATCCTCGATTTCGTGGAGAAGCCCACGCTGGCCGACCTCCGCGACCACTTCCGGCTACGTGACCCCGACGAGTTCGACCGCCTCCCGCTGCTGACGAACGCGGGCTTCTACCTCCTCGACACCCGGGTGCTGCGGGACGTGGCCCGCCGGCCGGAGATCGAGGCGATGCGGGCCCAGCGGCTCGACTTCGGCAAGGACCTCCTGCCCTGGCTCGTGTCCGAGGGCTTCCCCGTGTACGCACATCCGGTCCGACGGATCGGCGACCTCGGCAACGTGGAGGACTACGTGGACACGATGGTCGACGTCCTCCACGGACGGTTCGACTCCGTCACCAGGCTGATGGGTCCCCCGTACGACCCGGAGCAGAACGTGTGGATCGCCCCCGAGTCCCTCCACCTCCGGGACGACAGCAGCGGGAAGAGCCTCCAGGAGAAGATGTCCGAGGGCCTGGTGACGATCGGCCCGTCGGTGCGGATCGGCCGGTACACGGAGATCGGCCCCGGCGTGGTGATCACGGAGTCGAATCTCGACGACGACGTGGAGGTCCGCGAGGGGGCGCACGTGGCCCGCTCCCAGGTCCGCGACGGCGCCATCGTGGGGCCGGGGGCCACCGTCCGGGACTCCGTGATCGGCTCGATGAGCGAGGTCCAGTCGGCCCCGGGACGGGCCACGTTGATCGAGGACTTCGTGGCCCTCGGCGACGAGGTGGTGGTGTTCCCCGGGGTGAGGCTGGCCGGGGGCGTGAGCGTCTACCCCCGGCTGAAGATCCCATCGGGCGTGCATGTCCCGCCGGGCGCGGAGATCGCCACGCCCCAGGACGTCATCGACCTCCTGTAGCCGTGCGGTTCGGCCTGGCGCTGCCCCACTACGACTTCTCCCGGCCCGACGGCGCGCCGGTGTCGTGGGAGGGCCTGGTGACCGCGGCCCGGCGGGCCGAGTCGCTCGGGTTCGACTCCGCGTGGATCTCCGACCACTTCTTCCTGTCGCTGGCCCGGTACGGCGGACCCGACGAGCCGTACGGCTCCCCCGAGGCCCTCACGGCGCTGGCCGGGCTGGCCGCTGTCACCGACCGGATCCGCCTGGGCACCCTCGTGCTGTGTGCGGGGTTCCGCCATCCCGCCATCCTGGCGAAGTCCGCGGTCACCATCGACCTGCTTTCGGAGGGCCGGCTCGACCTCGGCCTGGGCGCCGGGTGGTACGAGGACGAGTACCGAGCCTTCGGCTACCGGGTCGTGGGGGAGCGGTTCGAAGTGCTCGAGGAAACGGTCGAGGTGCTCTCGCTCCTGTTCGGGGAGAAGGAGCCCGTTACCTGGGAGGGCCGCCACTACTCGCTGGACGAGGCCTACTGTCGCCCCCGCCCGGCCCAGCGGCCGGGGCCGCCGCTGTGGGTGGGCGGCAAGGGCGGGCCCCGGCTGGCCCGGCTCGTGGCCCGGCGGGCCGACGGCTGGAACACCGTGTGGGCGTGGACGCCCGAGGACTACGCCGACCGGGTCCGGGTGCTCGAGGAAGCCTGCGAGCGGCACGACCGCGACCCGGCCACCGTTCGGCGCTCGGTCGGCCTGTACGCGCTGGTGGGGGAGGATGAGCGTGATCTCGATGCCCGGTGGCGAGCCCTGCAGCGGTGGACGCCCGGCGGCGCCCTCAACGGGAGCGCGCTGGGTTCGTGGGGGAGGGACAAGCTCGTGGGCACCCCCGACCGGGTGGTCGAGCGCCTCGCGGCCTTCGCCGCGCTCGGGGTCGAGGAGCTGATCGTCTCGGTAGGCTCGCTGCCGTTTGCCGTGTTCGACGACGATGCCGTGGAGGTGTTCGCCCGGGCCGTGCTCCCCGCCGCCCGCGAGCTGTAGCGATGGACGAGCTGGAGGCTGCGGTGCGGGTCCTCGAGGAGCGCGGGGAGCCCCTGCACTGGACGGTGATCCAGGACATCGCGCTCCAGCGAGGCTACCTGGACCCCTTCACTCAGCCCGACATCCGCAAGCGCCTGTTGTCGGCGTTGTCGGAGGCCGCCAGGCAACCGGACGGGCCCGTGGTGAAGTCGGGTCGGGGTGTGTACGCCCTGCGGCCGAGCTAGTCCGGGGTCAGCCGGTCTGGGGCCGACTCCGGCGCCGGGCGGCGATCAGCGCCACCGCTCCGCCGGCAAGCAGGATCCCGAAGGCCGCCACCAGGAGCGTGAGCTCGGCACCGGTGAACGCGAGCGCCCCGACCCCTTCCCCCTGGACTTCCCCCTGGACGCCCGGCTGCTCCACGTTCGGTGCGACACCGGCGCCGGGCACGATCGCGGTCGGTGCGACGTTTGCCGGCGACGTCGGAGGTGTGGTCGGAGGATAGGTCGGCTGGGCCAGTGCCGGGCCGGTCACGATAACAAGGACCACCAGAACGGCGACCGCCGCCATCAGTATCCGGAATGCCCTCGTCATCCGCATGTCGTTTCTCCCGTCGCTTTCGATTGGTCCTCCGATGGTACGGACCGTGGGCTAGGCTGACGATACGCGCTCGGGCGTATATCTGAGCACCCGGCAGGCCATCACCGGTCTCCTGAATCAGCAGGTCGAGGCGGTGATTTCGCTCTGACTACGATCCGTGACGTAGTACCCGGGACGGGGCTGTTTGTCTCCTCACAGGCCGGACCCCAGCACTCCCGCGGGGAAGGGCCGGTCGAAGGCCACCTCGAAGGTGGTCAGCTCTCCCGGCTCCCCGCGCCAGGTGACCCGGTCACCCTCCACTCGCATCCCGGGGGTGGTCCTGGCGACGACGGCGTTCTCGGGGATGGCCACCGAGAGCTCCAGGCGGGTGGGAACGATCGTCGGCTGTCCCTGGACGGTGAGCCGGTACATCACGGTTCCCCGATCCTCCGTCCACGCGTCTGCGGTCGTCCATCGGTAGTCGAGCCGACCCGTGCCCCCGGACGGGATCCCCAGGCCCAGGATGATCACCGGGTGACCGAGCTCGGTGCGACGCGACACGGCCAGTTGGGAACCGTCCAACCGTACCTCCTCGAACCGGCAGGATGACGCGCAATACGTCTGCACGTTCGTGATGTTGTCGCCGGCGTCGGCGTCGACGAACGGGTGGGGACCGATCACGTACTCCGGCTGGCCGCTCGACGGCGCGTCGTTCCTGATCGTCACCCCGAGCAGGCCCCGCGCAGAGCCGTCCTCGAGCAGCTCCACCTCGTAGCGGAGGGCGCGCCGCGCGTAGAAGTCGATCTTGTTCCCCCCGGCGTTGTTCGCCATCACCGCGAGGAAGTCGCCGGCCGGATCGGACAGGGTGCCGGCCACGCCCGCGGCCTCGAGCCCGCCCTGTATGGCCGGGTCGGCCGAGTGAAGAAGAAGGTGGCCCTCCGCGGCGGCCTCGATCACCGCCCGCCCGGCTCCGGCGGGATCGTCGGCGGCGCCACTTCCAAGGAAATGCGCCAGGACGCCGGCCGCCACGTCGCCCAGGATCCTCTTCCGCGCGGCATCGTTCGGCAGGAGCGCGTACGCCTCGTTGGCCACGAAGGCCACGACGGTACTGGCCTCGACCGTGGTGCCGGTGGCCGGGACCTGGGCCGGCCCGGTGGCGCTCAGGAGCAGCGCCAGTGCCTGCGGGTCGGCCAGGATCGTCCCGTCCACCCGCTCTCCGGAGGCCGTTTCGTAGAGGCGCTCGATCGCGGTAGCCGCCGAGGGGGTGTCGGGGGTCAGGTTGATGTTCGACATGTCCTGGAAGCTGGTCCCGTACAGGGACTCGTAGTCGGGACCGGGAGCCTGGAGCCCGGAGACATCGGCGTCGTCCAGTCGTCCGACGTCCCGGAACGGGCCCACCTCGATCAGGCCCTCGCTGGCGGTGAGGATGGCGTAGGCCCCGATCAGGCCTCCGGTTCCCCGCAGTTCGGCCGGGTTCTGAGCTCCCAGGAAGTACCGCCTCGGCCCCTCGGCCCCCAGGAACGCCGGGAGGGTCCGGGCCGCGGCCGCGGCGGCCCGGAGGGCTCGGTGGGCCTGGCGAGCTTCGACCGTGAACGTCTCCAGGGGCTCGGTCACCAGTCCCGGGACCAACGAGCGCGGCGCGTCCTCCAAGATGGTCACCGCCCTGGTCGCAAGGTCGCGGGCCCGTGCCAGCGGCGGCGCCACAGCTCGGAGCGGCTCGACGGGGATCCTCCCTTCGCGGGGCGCCAGTGCGCCGAGGCCGCCGGGCAGGCCATCCGCGGCGTCGGTCACCTCGACGCCGGCCCGGGCCACCAGGGCCCCCGCCTCCGCGGTGGCCCGAACAGCGTCGGGGGTCCGGCCCACCAGCGGGATCCACGAGGCCAGCCGGGTCAGCGGATTGGACAACGTGCCCCGAGCGTCCTCGAACGACGCCTCGGCCCGGTCGAATGCCGCGCCGGCCGCCCCCAGGTCCCCGGTAGAAACCGCGTCCCGGCCCTCCAGCATGGCCGAACGGGCGGCCAGGAGCGGACCGCGGGCCGGGAGCATCAGTGCCAGGCCGGCGCCCACCCCGAGGGCGACCAGCAACACAGCCAGGATCACGAGGCTCCGAAGGCGCCGGCCGCGGGACGTCCCGTCTGACTGGTGCCTTCCGCGGCGCCGGGTGGTTCCGGTCACGTCAACGGATCTGGAAGCGATGACAGGCATGGTACCGGTGGGTGAACCGATCGGTGCGGCTACTACGAAGGCTCGGGTGATCGAACCTGGATGGCGGGCTCCAGCCGGCGGAGCAGGTCGCCGGCAGGGAGCCGGAACGAGAGGGCCAGGGCCTCGAGGTCGCCGGCCCGGAGGTTGACCACGTCGCCGGCCTCACCGCCGCGCTGCCGCCGGACCCGTTCCACCATCTCCGCGGCCATCCTCGGCTCGTCGCCCGGGAGTAGCTCGAGTTCGGTCAGGTCGACCAACACCTCGACCCGTCCCTCCGGCAGGAGACGGTCGAGCACGTCGGCAAGCAGGCGGTCCGCCGGGATGCCGTACAGGGCGGCGAGGTCGCAGAACCGCTCCAACGAGACGGCCCTCTCGCCGCGCTCGTAGCCCCCGATTGCCGAGGGGCGGAAGCGCGTCCCCGACCGGGCGGCGGCTTCGCGGATCGTGAGGCCTAGCCGGCGTCGCGCGTCTCGGAGGACCTCGCCGAGGGCCTCCCGAAGGCGAGCGGCATCCAGGCTCGATCCAGCGATGGGAGGGAGCATACCCGCGCAGCGCTACTCTGGGAAGGGTCGAACGAGCGTACCAGGCATACGCCGTCGGTCCCACCGTGACGTAGGCTGTCTGGCCACGCTCCGTGGTCATTCTGGCCGAAGTGTGGCACCATATGGTCCCACGTTTGGGGGAAAGACCATGGGCCTCATGTGACGGGGTAAAGGGACCGATACACGCAGAGCCGAATAGTTATGGGAGTCGAAATGGTCGAGGCCCATGCAGTCCTCTAGGGGCGCAGAGTCGCGGGAGCGCGGAGCCGAAGGCGCCGCCGGTCCCGGCTTCGAAGATTCTCCATTAAAGCTGTCCGAGCTGGAGGTCCTCCAGGCCATCTCTCGAGCGTTTGGATCCTCCGCCGATCTGAACGAAGCCGCCGAGGCTGCTGTCCGGTGGGTCCGGGCAGCGGTGGCCGACGAGGAGGCCCGGGTGCGCATCTTCCTGGTCCGGCCGGACGGCCAGTTGGCCCCGGCCCTGCCCCGGATCGAAGCCGCGGACGAGCCGGAGATGCTCGTGGAGCGCCGCCAGGCCCTTGATTCCCGCCGGCCCTCCCGCGCTCCGAGGGCGAACGGCCACGCCCTGCTGACGATCCCGCTTATCTCCCGGGGGGAGCCGGTTGGGGTGCTCGACTTCAGCGCCCCCGAGGACGACATCGACGAGCGGTGGGACACCATCGAGGCCGTGGCGAGTCAGATCGCCATCGTGTTCCGCAACCTCGCCCACACATCGAGGCTCGCGGCCGGGCTCGAGGGCGTCAAGGATATGGCCGGGATGGCCACCGAGATCGTCCGGGCCGGCACGCCCGAGGAGGCCGTCAAGGCCGCGGTGCGGTTCTGCTCCGAGCGGTTCCACGGGCCAGCGGCGGGGTGGCTGATCCGCGACGACCCCACCCGGCTGCAGCTGGTGAGCGCGCTCGGGCTCGGCCGGGAGGGCGGCCGCCGGCTCCGGTCTCGCATGCGGCTGGTGCGCCACGCCGACCTGATACACGAGGAGCGCCGGGCCGAGGCCGCGGCCAGGTTCGCCGAGATCGCCGGCGTGGCCGCCGCCGAGACCGCCGTGACCTCGAACGCGATGCTGGCGGTGGGAGGCCTGGCCTCCGGCGGCCAGGCCCCGCTCCGCCTGGTGGAGGGCCTCCTGGACGATGTCCTCGACCATCTGGCCGTGGTGGCCGCGGCGGAGCGCCGTCACGAGCGGCTCGACCTGGGCATCGCCCTCACGGCCCACGAGGTCCGAGGGCCGTTGGTGGGGGCGCTGGCCATCATCGAGCGCCTCCTGATGGAGCGCGAGCACGACGAGGAGGACCAGGAGCTCCTGAACCGATCCCGGGAACAGCTCGAGCAGCTCAGCCGGCTCGTCGACTCCCTGCTCCGGTGGGCGGTGGCCGGACGGCCGTTGGAGATGGTCCCCACCGACCTGGTGGCGCTGGTCCGCGAGTCCGCCGACTCGTGCGCCCGGGAGACCGGGACGGACCGCGCCGTGGTCACCGGCCACGGTGGCGTCTCGGTGCTCGCCGATCCCGACCACCTCCTGGGGGCGGTGGCTAACGTGATCCGCAACGCCCTGCTCTACTCCCCGCCCGAGACCGATGTGGTGATCGCGGTGGAGACCGTTGACGGCATGGCCCGGGTGACGGTCCGCGACCGCGGGCCCGGCGTGCCCGCCGGGGAGCGTGACTCGATCTTCGACCCGTTCATGCGGGGCGCCGCCTCGCACCTGGCACGGAGCGGCAACGGCCTGGGCCTGTTCATCGCCCGGCGTGTGCTCGAGGCGCACGGAGGCGGCGTGTGGCTCACCTCGAGCGGTACCGGGGCTGTCTTCACGCTCGAGATCCCCCTGACGAGGGGCGGCGCTTCGTGAGGGTCCTGGTCGTAGACGACCACGCGCTGTTCACCGACGCCATCCTCCCGGTGCTCGGCGGCATGGAGGAGATGGAGATGCTCGGCGTGGCCCGCAGCGGCCGCGAGGCCCTCGAGCTCTTCGGGCTGAAGCGCCCGGACCTGCTCTTGCTGGACCTGGGGCTCCCGGACATGAACGGGATCGAGCTGGGACGGTTGCTCCTGGAGTCGCGCCCCGACGTTCGGATCCTGGCGCTCACCGGGCGCCGGGACGCTCAGGCCGTGAAGGAGGCTATGGCGGCCGGGTTCACCGGGTACCTGACCAAGGACACCCCCCTGCCGAGCTTCGCCGAGCGGATCCGCTCCGCCCTCCGCGGCGAGGTCGTGGTGCCGCAGTGGCTGGAGGCGCCTCGGGTCGTGACCCGGACCCAGGGGGATGTGACGGCCGAGCTTCTGGCCGGCCAGCTCACCCCCCGGGAGCGGGAGGTCCTCTCGCTCCTGGTCGAGGGGAGCGACAACGCCGAGATCGCCCGCCGGCTGGCGGTGAGCGCGAACACGGTCCGGACTCACGTCCAGAGCATCCTGACGAAGCTGGGGGTGCGGTCCAGGCTCCAGGCGGCTGCCTTCGCCGTCCGGCACCAGGTCCTCGAGGTCGACGGCGCCCGGCGGTCCCCGTAGATGGTTCAGGTAGACCAGCACGTGCGGGTCCTCATCGCCGACGCGCACTCCTTGTTCCGCGAGGCCCTGGTGGCGGCGCTGACCGTCGAGCCCGACCTGTTCGTGGTCGCTGAGGCCCGTGACGGGCTCGAGGCCGTGGCGGAGGCCTCCAGGTCCGAGCCGGAGGTGGCGGTGCTCGACGTCGATCTCCCGAACTTCGACGGCGTCCGGGCGGCAAGGGTGATCCGCGAGCGGCTGCCCCAGTGCAGAGTGGTGGTCCTGGCCGCCGACGAAGACCACGAGAGCCTGGCCGACGCGATCCACGCCGGCGCGAACGGGTACCTGACCAAGGCGAGCCCCCTCACCGATCTCGTGGAAGCGATCCGGGCCGTCCACAGGGGGGACACCCTCGTGCCGGCCAGGATGCTCGGGGCCCTCCTCGGCCGGCTGATCGACCGCCGGAAGCAGCAGTCCGAAGCCGTGCGACGGATCGGCCGGCTCACGCCTCGGGAGAAGGAGGTGCTGGGCCTGCTGGCGGAGGGCGGCGACAACGACACGATCGCCCAGGCCCTGGTCATAAGCCCGCAGACGGCCCGGACCCACATCCAGAACGTCCTGGTGAAGCTGGGGGTCCATTCCCGGCTCGAGGCGGCCGCGCTGGCCATCCGTAACGGCCCTCGCGATACCGCGGTCCCCTAGGGCTCCGGGGCGGACGACGCCACTTCGCCCCCGACCAGCCCGTACTCGGCCGCGAACCGCACCACGTCGAGGCGGCTGTGTGCGCCCAACTTCGTGTACAGGTTCTGCATGTGGGTGCGAACGGTATGCGGGCTGACGCCCAGCCGCGAGGCGATCTCCCGCACCTTCACCCCGTCGGCGAGGAGCTTCAGGATCAGCCGCTCCCGAGAGGTGAGGTTGCGGAGGAGGGCCAAACCGGCGGGGCCACGGATCGGTTCCGTCGAGGTGGCCGGCGGGGGCGACGCGAGTGATAACGCGACCATCTCCCCGGGAGCGTCGAGGGGCAGGACCACGGCGTCCTTGCTCCGAACGTTGCCGACCACCACTATGTGGGTTGCGGGATGGCGACGCCGGATCTGTCGAGCCAGCGCGGCGGGGCCCAGGCGAGGGAGCTGGGAGATCACCAGGACGGCTGTGGGCCGCTGTCTGCCGACGGCGGCGAGGGCCTGGAGACCGTCCCCGGCGACAGCTATCACCCTCCAACCGATCCGCTCGAGGTACCGGCGCGCCGCGCTGGCGAACAGTCGATCGCCCGATGCCACCAGGACGGTGCGATCCTCGCTCATCTGGGGCGCAGGTCCGGTCCCCGGATTCGCAGCACGTTCGTGTCGCCTTCGCTCTGCCCCTCGCGGAGAGCGATCCTGGCCGCATCGGCGCGGGAGTGCACCTCCAGCTTGCGGAGGATGTTGCCCACGTGTGTCCTGGCGGTGTGGGTCGACAGGTGCAGCTGACCGGCGATCGCCTGGTTGTCGAGGCCGTCGGCCAGCAGCGCGAGCACTTCCCGCTCCCGGGGGGTAAGAAGGGCCAGCCTTGAGGAGCCAGACCCCCGCTCGGCGTGGGTGGCGCTGGCGCGCTTGAGGGTCCCGATCAGGCGATCCTGATCGATGGCGAAGGCTCCCTCCGCCACCTGTGCCAGATGCGTGGTGAGCCCTTGGAGCTCGAGATCGTGTGACAGGCAGCCGACGGCTCCCGCCCCGACGGCGTCCAGGAGAACGTCGCCCTCGTGACCTCGAGTCAGGATGACCGTTCGGGCTTGATCGGCGATGCGATGGACCAAGCTCAGGCCCGAGCCCCCCGCGAGGTCCACCTCGGTGAGGACGACATCGGGAGAGCGCTGGGAAGTGAGCCGATCCGCCTGCAGTTCGTCGGTGGCCCACCCCACCACCTCGATGTCGGGAGAGTCGCCCAGCGCGGCGGCCAGCGACTCGCAGAAGAACGGCTCCGGGTCGACGATCAGGACTCGGATGGTCACGCTGGTATCGTAGTCGTCTCGGTCGCTCGTTCGAAGCAGGAGAAGGGGGTGACATTGGCCGAGGCCGAAGCGGCTCGCCGCCCGAGCAACCCCTGAGAGGATGAGCTCGAGCAGCTCAGTTGGGTTGCCGCCGAAAAGTACTTCGTGGAAGGCACGGGATTCGAGATCCGATCGACCGATCCATCGTTCCTCGATCGGATCCGACCCCACCTGGCCGGGTACGAGGCTACCGAGGCCGAGCTGGCGGATGTGGCCACGTACCTGTTCTCCGTCATCCCGGGTGAGGATCGGCGCCTTCCGGGTGGGATGGTGGCCAGGGGGCTGCACTCGGTTTATGCGCAGGGGATGAGGATCTACCACGGCCCCGACCCAGAAGCGACGGTCGGCAGCCTTCTCCACATGATGCGGTCGCTGGCCCTCGACTACCTGGACGAGTTCGTCCGGATCCGCGGGGGCTCGGTGGCCGTGAACGGGGGCGGGCTCCTGCTGGCTACGGCAGAGGATCGGCCCGAGACCGCCGCCCTGGTGGCGATGTTGCTGAGGAGGGGCGCCGCGTACCTCGGTGACGAGATCTCGCTGATCGATCCCGTGCTTCGCCGACTGCACCCCTCGCCGCTCCCGGTCCTGGTCGACGTGGCCGCCGCCTCCCTGGTCCCCGGCATCGGTCCGCCCGGCGCCCCTCCGCGTTCCAGGAGGGCCACGCCCGGGCGGTATGCGGCCTCGCCCGGGGGGTTGGGCTCGCGGAGGGGCGACCCAACGCCGTTGAAGTGGATCGCGTTCCCGTCATTCGAGCCCGGAGCACCGACCAGGCTGGAGCCGGCCGGGGGAGCGGATGCCGTGTTCGCGCTGAGCCGGGCCTGTGCCAACCTCGACGTGTGGGAGGACCGCGGGCTCATGATGTTCCGGGAGCTGGCCGAGGGCGCGGCGATCTCCCGGCTGGTGATCGGCTCGCTGGAGGAAGCGGCGGACCTGCTCATCGAGTCCGCACCAGCGTTGTCGGGGACGTGAGGACGGAGATGGACGAGGAAGCAACCGAGGAGATCCGAACAAGCGGCGGCTGAGGGGATGCCGGTTTCGACCCAGGCTGGGTCGTCGATGACCACTACCGGCTTCTGTCTGTGGCCGTGAACGTACGGAGCACACATGGGGGACTCGCCGAGGCCCTCCGGTGGCACCTGGCCCCGTTCCGCCGACCGGTTCCGGCCCGCCGCCGGTTCGTGGCCTGGTTCTACCCGGAGGATGGTCGGCCCTCGGATTCGGAGGAGCTTCAGTACGTCC
>JBOGVU010000002.1:0-66433 GCA_050692915.1 Actinomycetota bacterium
GGTCCTTTTGGCCTCGGCCGGGTTCCCGGACGAGATCGAGGACCCCTCGGCACCACCCGCCGTCCTCCGAGGGGTCTTCCTCCGGTTCCTGCAGGGAGAGGACACGGTCGGCCGGGCCATGGAGCTCGGCGGAGCCGATCACTTCGCGGCCCTGGCTCCGCTCCGTCAGGCGGTGGAGCGGCCCGTGGGGATCCTGGTGGTTGCCGAGCCCGCCGGGGTGCTGACGGCCACCCAGCGCGCCGTGAACGAGGTGCTGTTCCTGGTCGCGGTGGCCGTGATGGGCCTGGCCTTCTTGGTGGCGCTGGCCGCCGCCCGGCGGATCACCCGGCCGCTCTCATCGCTGACCGAGGCGGCCCGGCGGGTCCAGGCCGGCGACCTCGAGACGAAGGCCGAGGTGCGGGGGGAGGACGAGGTGGCAGACCTCTCCGTGGCCTTCAACCGGATGACGGGGTCGGTGTCCGCCATGACCGAGGAGCTCCGGGTCGCCGCCGACGAGCAGTCCCGCCTGCGGGCCCGTCTGGAGACGGTGCTCGATTCCATGGGGGACGGCCTCCTGGCGGTGGACATCGATGGCACGGTGTCGACCTCGAACCCAGCCGCCGCTGCCATCCTGGGCCGGTCGCGAGGTGAGATCGCAGGCTTGCCGCTCCGCGATGCTCTTCCGGGGCGGGACGCCTCCGGCCGGTCCCTGGAGGAGCTCGAGTGGTCGCCGGAGGGGCTGGCCTTCGTCGACCGCCCCGGCGACCAGGTCCCCGTGGCGATCTCCTCCGCGCCGCTCCGCGACGCCGGCGGCGCCCGGATCGGCCGGGTGTACGTTCTCCGCGACATGTCGCTCGAGTACCAGGTTGAGCGGATGAAGCGGGAGTTCCTCTCCAACGTCTCCCACGAGCTCCGGACGCCGCTGACGCCGATCATCGGGTACTCGGAGCTCATGATGAAGCGCGACCTCCCCGGGGAGCAGTCGCGGGAGTTCGCGGCCAGCATCCTGGAGTCGGCGCGCCGTCTGGAGCGCATCGTCGCCATGCTGGTCGACTTCTCCGCGATCGAGGCCGGCAGGCTGCCGATGGCGACCGAGCCGCTCGAGGTCGGGGCGGTGCTCGACGAGGCCGTGGGGGCGTGGCGGCGCCGGTCCGAGCAGCACGACTTCGAGATCGACGTGCCCGCCCTCGTCCCCGCCGCGCAGGTCAACCCCTCACTGTTCCGCCGGATGCTGGACGAGCTCGTCGACAACGCAGTGAAGTACTCGCCCGATGGCGGGACGGTCCGAATCGCGGTGGCCTCCCGGAACTCGAACGATCGGCCTATGCTTCGGATCGAGGTGTCCGACGAAGGGATCGGCATCGAGCCCGGCGACCTGGCCGGCATCTTCGAGGGCTTCAGCCAGGTCGACGCGTCCGACACCAGGTCGTTCGGCGGCCTCGGCCTCGGCCTCACGTTCGTGAAGCGTCTGGCCGAGGCGCAAGGTGGCACCGTGGCGGCGGAGAGCTCGCCGGGCCGCGGATCGAGCTTCAGCTTCACCGTCCCCGCGACCGATACCCCAGGAGGGAACTCCTGACGATGCGACGGACGGCGGCGGTCGTGGTCGCGGCCCTGGCGGCCGCGGCCTGCGTCCGCACTTCGGCCGACGGGCCGGACGGCTTGCGGGTCGTGCCGCTGGGCGGCGACGTGCGGCTGGTGCAGGGCGGCGATCCCGTTCCGGTCGAGGGGACCGAGAGCCTGGTCCCGGGGGACGTGGTGATCACCGGCGCGGGCGGCCGGGCCCGGCTGGAGCTGGGGATCGGCCGAAGCGTTGAGCTCGCCCCCCGAGCCGCGGTCGAGGTCGGCGGGCTGGGCCTGGCCGAGGTGGTGGAGGGGAGCGTGCTGGCCCGAGCCGAGGACCCCGGCCTGTCGCTCCGGGCCGGCGACGCCGAGATCGAGGGCCGGGCGAGCGTGTTCCGGGTGGACCGCGGCTTCTCCGTGACGCTGGCTGTGTACCGCGGCGAGGCCGCCCTACCGGGCTCAGGGGTCCCGCCCGTGCAGGCGCTCCGCCAGCTCACGGTGGTGGCGGGCGGCTCGGTCCCCCGGGGGGCCCACCCACTCGTGGTGCGGCCCGACGACCCCTGGGACGCGCGCCTCTTGGGCCCGTTCATCGACCTGGGGCTGCGACTCGTGGACCTCCAGCGCGGCCTGGGCCGCCAGCTCCCTGCGGATCGTGGGCCTCTGGCGGTGGCGGAGATCCTGAGCCGGGAGTACTCCCCGTCGGCGGCGCGGGAGCTGGCGGACACGTCGCTGCCGGCGGCCGAGCGGGTGGTTGCGGCGGTTGTCTCCGAGGAGGTGGCCATCGCTGCCGGCCAGTCGCTCCTGGACGCGCTCGACGGCGTCCTCGACCTCCGCCTCGAGGGCGCCCACTGGATCGTGGTCCTGGCCCAGTGGGAGGTGCTGGGGACTGCCCTGTTCGAGGAGCTGAGCCACCTGTCCGGGCTGATCTCGCGGTTCGCCACTCCGCCGGGGCCGGGGGCCGCATCCGGCCCAGGCGGAGGTTCGGGTGGCGGCGCCGCCGGCGCGGGCGGCGGTGGGGGGTCGGGCGGCGGAAGCGGAGGTTCCGGGGGTTCCGGGGGTTCCGGGGGTTCCGGGGGTTCCGGGGGTTCGGGGGGTTCCGGGGGTTCGGGCGGCGGCGACTCGGGGGGCCAGGAGCCCCCGCCGCCCCAGGAGACCTGCTCCGACCCGGTGAACTGCCTGGTCGAGGACGTCGTCGATGTGATCGAGGACCCACCGCTCCTGCCGTAACCCGAGCCGGTGGTAGGCTGACCCCGCTTTGGCGCGCACCGCCGCTTCGTTCGGGCAGGGCCGCCGCCGTCTTCTCCTCTGGCTCGGCCTGGGGGTCGTGGCGGTGGCCATCGTCTTCGGCGCGATCTCGGGCTTCTACATCGACGTCCTGTGGTTCCGCGAGGTCGGGTACTCGGACGTGTTCTGGACCCGGGTGTGGTCCCAGGTGCTCCTGGCGGTCCTGTTCGGCCTGGCCTTCTTCGTCCTCATGTACGTGAACCTGCTGATCGTTCGTCGGCTCCGGCCCCGGTACCGGGTCTACTCGCCGGAGGAGGAGGCGGTCGAGCGCTACCGGGCAGCGTTCGAGCCGTACGCCCGGTGGATCCTGCCCGGGGCGTCCCTGCTGTTCGCCGCGTTCGCGGCCGGCGGGGTGGCCGCGCAGTGGGAGTCGTTCCAGCTCTGGCGGGTCAGCGGCGAGATCTCGTTCGGGGTCCCCGACCCGCAGTTCGGTCGCGACGTGTCCTTCTACGTCTTCTCCCTGCCGTTCCAGCGGTTCGTGCAGGCGTGGCTGTTCGCCTCACTGGTGGTGATCACCGTGGTGGCGGCCGCCGGCCACTATCTGTGGGGCGGGATCCGGGTCCGCTCGGTGGGGGAGCGGGTGACGCCGCAGGTCAAGGCCCACCTGTCGGTGCTCCTCGGCCTGATCGTGCTGGTGAAGGCGTGGGGGTATCGCCTGGGCCAGTTCGACCTCCTGGTGTCCGAGCGAGGGGTGGTCACGGGGGCCTCGTACACCGACGTGAACGCCCACCTCCCGGCGCTTCGCCTCCTAGTGGTGATCGCCATCGTGTGCTCGGTCCTGTTCCTGGTGAACATCCGGTTCCGCGGCTGGGCCCTCCCGGCGCTCGGTATCGGTCTCCTGGCTCTGTCGTCGATCGTGGTGGGCGCGGTGTACCCGGCCTTCATCCAGCGCTTCCGGGTGGCGCCCCAGGAGCTCCAGCGGGAGCAGCAGTTCATCGAGCGGAACCTGGAGGCCACCCGGAGGGCGTTCGGGATCGACGACGTGGACGTCAGGACGTATCCCGCGGTGCCCACGTTCACCCAGGAAGAGATCGAGGCGGCCCCCACCACCGTGGAGAACATCCGCCTGTGGAACCCCACCATCATCAGGAACTCGTTCCTTCAGCTCCAGCGGCTCCGCCCGTTCTACGAGTTCGAGGACGTGGACGTTGACCGGTACGTGGTGGACGGCGAGCGACGGACCGTGATGATCGCGCCTCGGGAGATCGATCAGGAGAGCATCCCCGGCGGCGGCGCGACCTGGCAGAACCAGCATCTCTTCTACTCGCACGGGTACGGGGCGGCGGCCGGCCGGGTCGACCAGGTCACCGCCGAGGGGGCCCCGTCGTTCGTGCTCTCGGACATCCCGCCCTCGGGCCCTCTGGCCGGGGAGTTGGAGCAGCCCCGGATCTACTTCGAGGAGCAATCGGAGGTGCCATTCCTGGTGGTGGGCACCGACAGCGATGAGTTCGACTTCCCGATCGGGGAGCAGGGCAGCCAGGAGCTCAATCGGTACGACGGCCAGGGAGGTATCCCTGTCGAGGGGTTCCTGCGACGCCTGGCCTTCGCCTGGCGGTTCCGGGACGTGAACCTGTTGATCTCCGGGCTGATCGACGCCGACAGCAGGATCCTGGTGAACATCGACCTCCCCAACCGGGTCGAGCGGATCGCCCCGTTCCTCTCCTACGACCACGACCCGTACATCGCGCTCGTGGACGGTCGCCTGGTGTGGATCTGGGACGCGTACACGACCAGCGACCGGTATCCGTATTCGGAGCAGTCGCTGATGCAGGACCTCACTGGCAACACGACGCTGCCCGGTTCCGCGAACTACATCCGGAACTCGGTCAAGGTCGTCATCGACGCGTACGACGGCACCACCACCTTCCTGGTCGTGGACGAGGAGGACCCGGTGATCCAGGCCTGGGACCGGGTGTTCCCGGACCTGCTCACCCCGGCCTCGGAGGCCTCGGCGTCCCTCCGAGAGCACTTCCGGTACCCCGAGGACCTGTTCCGGATCCAGTCCGACCTGTACGCGAACTACCACGTCACGGATCCGGTCCAGTTCTACGCGAAGGGCGACTTCTGGACGGTCCCCGAGGTGGTGATCGACCCCACCCAGGAGGCCCTGACCCTGGAGCCCTACTACGTGCTCATGCCGCTCCCGGGGGAGCAGGAGGCCAAGTTCCTGCTGTTCACGCCGTTCACGCCGGCCAACCGCCCCAACATGGCGTCGTGGCTCGCCGCGAACTCGGATCCCGAGGGGTACGGGGACCTCGTGGCCTTCGAGTTCGGCGGGCGGAACGTCATCGGCCCCGGGCAGGCCTCGGCGCTGATGCACCAGGACACCGAGGTGGCCCAGCAGACCACGCTGCTCGACCAGCAGGGCTCGAACGTGATCTACGGCGACGTCCTGGTGATTCCGATCGGGGAGGGCTTCGTGTACGTCCAGCCGCTGTACACGGAATCCCAGCAGCAGGGCCTGGGGATCCCGGAGATGAAGCGGGTCATCGTGGTGAACGGCCAGGACGTGACGATGCGGAACACCCTGCCGGAGGCGTTGGCGGCTGCCGTGGGGGCGGCCCCGCCGGAAGCCGAGCCCGGCGAGGAGCCGCCGCCGGGCGAGGAGCCCGTGGGCGACGTGGCCACGCTGCTGGCGGAGGCCCAGGAACACTTTGCCGCGGCCGAAGCCGCCCTCCTCGAGGGGAACCTGGCCACCTACCAGGCCGAGATCGAGGAAGCCGAGCGGCTGATCCAGGAGGCTGCCCAGGTGGCGGGCGTGTCGCCGCCGGCCTCCGAGCCCGAGGAGTCCCCAGCGGGCTGACCCGGTTGTCGGGAGGCCGGGGCGTTGCTACCATGGTTGCGCGCGGTGGAGCAGTCTGGTAGCTCGCTGGGCTCATAACCCAGAGGTCGCTGGTTCAAATCCAGCCCGCGCAACGAGCGAAACCGCAGGTAGAAGGCCTAAAGGCGGCCCCCGGAACCCGGGAGCCGCCTCTTTTTGTGTCTAATTTGTGTCTAAATTCGCGCGGGGGTCACAGCGGCTCGAGCTTCGGGCCAGCGCGCTCGGCTACATAGCGTTCCTCGCCGAGCGACCAACGGCTTCCGCAGCAATTGCAGTAAGAGCCTGAGGTTCCTCTCGCTGCCTGCAGCTGGGTGTCGGGACACGCCGGGCACAGGCCCTGCGTAAGGGCCCACGCGAGGCGGCAGAAGAAGTCGTTGGTCTCGACCCAGTGGTCGAGCCAGAAGCTCTTGGCGAAGCGTTTCGGTGTGTCCCGACGGAAGCCGGTCTGCTTCAGCGCGAGGTCGAGGCGAGTGGCCACGATGAGGGCCCCCGGCTCCTCGAGGGTGTAGTGGTACGGATGAGAGCCCGTCCGTCTCGGTGGACGGAATCGGGTCACCAGGTCCAGTTCGAACAGGGAGAGGAGACGCCTGCTGGCCACGCGGTAGCAGTTGAAGTGGAGGTCCCTGATCTGGCGGGTGGTGAGGACCCTGTGCTCGTACAGATCGAAGAGGATCTCGATGTCTCTCTCCTGAATCCTGTGGGCGTAGGTGAGGATCTGCGAGCCCCGGGAGCGGGAGCGAAGCGGAACGCGACTGGGGCGAGCAGCCCTGGTACCGGCTGGACCACCCAGGGGGCCTCCTCGCCTACGCCGACGCGGCCCAAGGGGTGGTCCCGTCATGGGAGGACCTCCGGGCGGACTGGCCCCGCTCCGGGGGCGGCCAGTGCGAGACCCCGCACTCGGGGCACTGCAGCGCGAGGTGCGTGGCGGCTGCCGCCACCTCCCCGGCCCTTGGGAACCGGTGGCCCGGGGCGGGGAAGGACGAGGAGGCCGCCCCGTATCGGTCGACGATCACGATCACCGGCAGCTCGTGGGCCTCCCCCAGGAGCCTCCGGCTCCCCGTCCGGTCCGGATCCAGGAGCACCGGGACCGCGAGCGCTTCCTCTTCCGACAGAACGGCTCGCGCCAGGGCGCCCGCCCAGTCCAGATCACGCGTCACCGTGGCGAGATCTTCCGCGAACGCGCGGCAGGCGGCGCACCGTTCGTGCAGGAACGCGAGCACAAGAGCGACCCGCTGGCGGAATCCCCAGAGGCTGACCGGCGTATGCGAGTCGGGATCGACGAAGGAGACGCCCGGGACCACCCGACCCTCCTCCAGGGCGGTGCCGGAGAGCGTCATCGGGCTGCTCGCGGAGGGACGGGACGCCGCTTCACCTGAGCACCACGCAGCACTCGCCGGGCGTCGGCTCCAGGGCGACCTCCACCGTCTCGTTCCCGAGACCCCGGACCAGCCCGTCGATGAACGCGCGGTTCATCGCGCACACGAGCTCCGGGGCCTGGCGGGCCAGCACGTGGAACGGGCAGTTGTAGAGGCGGATCCCCTGGCCCTGCTGGCGGTACGGCTCGTAGCCGGCGTCCCGAAGCACGTCCTCGGTGACCGAGAGGGCCCGCTCCTTGCCCGGGGGCCGCAGACCGAGCTCGCGCCGCACCTTCTCGCCCAGGGAGACACCCTCGTCGCGAGCCACCCTCGTGGCCGACTCGCGGGCCGACTCGTCCGACCTCTCGTCCTTGATGGCGCGGACGAGCAGTCCCCCCACGAAGTCGTAGTGACGTTCGGGGATCGAGATGTCGATCTCCAGCTCGGAGGGCTCGTAGAGCTTGGACGTCCGCCCGGCCCCCGGACCTCCCCGTCCCGACGGCCGACCGTACTCGAATCGGAGCAGCCCGCGCTCTAGCAGCTTGTCGAGGTGGAAGGCGGCCAGCTTGCGGGAGATCCCCGCCGAGGCGGCGGCCTCCTCGCGGCTGACGGGGCGACGGGCCGATCGGACGAACAGGTAGAGCCTGCGCCGAAGGTCGTCCTCAAGGGCTGCTGCCGCGCCCGTGGTCTCGGTGTCCCGCATACCCGGATTCTAACACCAGTACTCGGCGGCCCAACCCCGGTTTCCTTCGTGAGCTCATCGGTTCTGCCCGCGATATTTGGCGAAACGGGGTTGACCGAACCGACGGCGAGGGGTAGGGTGCAGTCTAAGACCAATGCCTATGGGCGTTAGAAGGACGAGGTGGTAGGGGATGTGCGTCGAGTGCGGGTGCGAGGTTCCGGCCTCGGGCGAGGAGCCGCGGGGCGAGCGGACGACCGAGGGCTCCGAGGAGCCCGAGGCGGCGTAGCAGCGATCCGGTGCTGCCCGCGGGCAGCCGACCGAGAGGAGCAGAGATGAAGGCACCGAAGGCACCCGCCCGACGGGCTCGCCGACGGCCTCATCGCCCAGCTCCCGGAGCGGTTCTGATCATGGCGACGGCGAGACCGGAGGCTCCCTACACCCCCTCTCGGACCGAGGCCGTGCGGTTCCTCCGGTCTCCCCTCCCCGTGGCGGTGGCCCTCGCGTCGCTGATGGCGGGGGGCATCCACCTGGGAGCCGCGGACGTCCATCTCGAGGAGTGGCCGCTCTCCTCGGCGTTCTTCCTGACGGCCGGAGCGGCGCAGGCGGCGTGGGCCGCCTTGGTCCTGGATCGGCCGAGAAGGAGGCTTCTGGTCGCGGGTATGGCCGCGAACGGTCTCGTCGCTCTCGTATGGGTCGCCTCCCGAACCACGGGCCTTCCCATCGGGCCCCATCCGTGGGAGCCCGAGGCGGTGGGCGTGGCCGACGCGCTGGCCTCGGCGTTCGAGGTCGTCTCCGTGGTCGGTGCCGCCGCGCTCCTCGGCGGAAGGCGAACGGCCGGTGGCGCGGGCGCGCCAAGCCGTTCCCTTCCTCCCGCGCTGTCCGCGAGCTTCGGGGTGCTCGCGGCGACGGTGGCTGCCGCGGCGTGGGCTCCCCTCATCGCCGCCGGCCACCACGGGGAGGCGGCGGCCCACGCCTCCCTCTCCCACCTCGTCGCGCTCGGGGCCATGGTCGCCTCGGTGGTCGCGGTCGCGAGCGCGGCGATCCGGTTCCGGCCACCCGGCCGGCTGACAGAAAGGAGATCGGCATGATCCTGGCGCAAGCTCCGCAGCTGCTGGACGATCCCTGTTGCGATTTCATCAACGCCTTCCCCTGGTGGTTCTTCCTCCTGGTCCACGTGGCGCTCTTCGCCGTTGCGGCCTTCGTCGCCTATCGGTCCTTCGAGGGAGGGAACCGTGGGTTCGGCTGGGGGTTCAGCCTGTTCGCTCTGGCCGAGGTGAGCTACATGACCTACCACGTGAACGCCACCCAGTTCCTGTTCGCCCACACCGTCTCGGAGGTGCTGGTCGGTGTGGCCTTCGTGGTTCTGTTCGCCGCGGCCGTGGACAAGGCGGGCCTCCGCGTCTGGGGGACGGAGCGAGAGGCCGGAGCGGTCCGATGATGGCGCGCCTGGCGATGATCGTTGCCGGCGCGCTCCTCTTGTCCGCGTGCGCGACCTCTAGCGAGTCCCCATCCGGCTCGGGAGAGGCGCCCTTCGATGTGCCGGGGGAGCCCGTCGCCACGACCGAGGTGGCCCTGCCCAAGAGCTACCGGTTCGAGCCTGCGGTGATCGCCGTGTCGGCAGGGGACTCGGTGACGTGGACGAACACCGACGACTTCCCCCACAACGTCCACCTCCTGGACGGGAGCGACCGGACCGTTGACCTCCCGATCGGGGAGAGCGGCTCGATCACCTTCCCCGAACCGGGGACGGTCTACTACGAGTGCTCGATCCACCCCCAGCAGATGCACGGCAAGATCATCGTGAAGGAGGGATGAGGGCGATGGCGGAGTTCGTGACCCCTGGTCGGGGGTTGAGTGGTGTGCTGACCGTCACGGAGATAGCGGGCTTCATCGGTGTGGGGTTGGCCGGCGCGGCGTACGTACCGCAGATCTGGCACCTCGTGCGAGTGCATTGCTCTGCTGGTATCAGCCGTTTCGCCTTCTGTCTCTGGCTCAGCGCCACGTTACTCGTCACGACCAACGCCATTGCGACGGGAGCAACGGTCTTCATCGTTCTCGGCGGTGTTCAGATCGTGGCTACCGCGCTGATCCTTCTCTTCACGACCAAGTATCGATCGACCTACTGCGCCGGCCACCTGCCGGTCGATCTCGGTGCCGAAACGGAACAGGAGCTCATCGACGACCAGCTGGGCGGCCTCGGTCCGGGGGTACGTGTTGATCCAGTCGCGTCGCTGGGGCGCGGCTAGGTAGCTGCGGGGCAAAGGGAGGTAGAGATGTCGGGATTCAGGAGCGTAGCGAAGAGCCAGGAGGTGCTCGAGGGAGAGATGGCCGCCTTCGACGTGGGTGGCCAAAGGGTCGCCGTCGCCAATGTCGAAGGGTCGTTGCACGCCTTCGGCGACATCTGTACGCATCGGCACTGCTCCCTCGCCGATGGGGAGCTGGAGGGAAAGACCGTGACCTGCCCATGCCACGGCAGTCAGTTCGATGTCACGACCGGCGAGGTGCTCAATCCGCCGGCGACCGAGCCCGTCCCGGTCTTCCCCCTGCAGATCGAGGGCGACGAGATCCAGTTGGACGTGTGATGGCGGACGCGAGTATGGGCAGACGCTTGCGGCCCCCCACCCAGGGAACGAGCGAGACGACAGAAGGCTCGTTCCGTTTCCCCTGGCCGGGGCCGGGAAACAGCGAGGGACCGGTAGACCCCGACCCGTGGTTGCAGGTTGAAACGAACGATTACTCTGCCACAGGGCCCAGTAGCGACACGCTTGTGTCGACCTCACCGTGGCCAGGCCCGGGCGATAGCGAAGCCTGAGGAGAGGGAAGAGACAGAGATGGTCTGTTGCCGAGAATAGGAGGAGCCATGTGCTACACGTGCGGATGCAAGCTGCCGTATGAGAACCACGGAGACCCCGACAACATCGTCGAGGACGACCTGAAGAAGGCCGGCCAGACCGACACGATCAAGCATGCAGGCGTCAAACAGGCGAAGCAGAACCTGCTGGAGCTGATCGAGATCCAGAAGAACAGAGGCGACCTGGAGAGCCCCAAGAAGGACTACAACGAGTAGAGGAAGGGACCAAAGGGCTCCTGATCCTCGTGTCCAAAATGTGTCTGGCTCAGGTGATCGGACACGATCTCAGAGAACCTCACGTCACCCGTGACCAGCAGATATGCCCGAGCTGACCCAGAACAGCCGCTCATAACCCAGAGGTCGCTGGTTCAAATCCAGCCCGCGCAACGAAGAAGCCCAGGCCAGAGTGCTGATCGGCCTGGGCTTCTACCGTGCTCAGGTCGTCTTCTTCCGGCGCTTCTCTCGCGTCTTCTCCGACTTCTCCGAAGACTGGTCGGCTGCTAGCGCGCCGACCGCGACGAGCTGCTCGAACACTCGGGCGGCCTGGGCTTGCATGCCGGGCAGCAGGTGCTGGTAGGTCTCGATGGTGTAGCTCGGCGTGGCGTGGCCGAGCCGTTCGCTCACCACCTTGACCGGAACCCCGGCAGCGATGAGCAAGGTGGCGTGGGTGTGGCGCAAGTCGTGCAGCCGTATGACCGGCACCCTCGCCCGTCGGGCGATACGCTCGAAGGTCTGCGAGATGGCGTGGGGATGGATGGGCTCGCCTCGGCCGTCGGTGAACACCCACCCCGCCGTCTCGATGCCGGCGGCCCGCTGCTCGGCAGCCTGCCAGCCGCGCCAAGCAGTGAGGACGCTCACTGTGGTGGGGTCGAGGTCGATGCGCCTGCGGGCGTTAGGTGTCTTGCCACGGGTCTCATGCACCTCGTAGTCGATGGCCACCAGCCCGCGGTTGACCGAGACGGTGGCCGCCCCCTCGTCGAAGTCCTCCCATCGCAGCCCGAGGAGTTCGCCTCGGCGCATGCCGGTGAACGCCGCGACCCACAGCGCCGAGAAGAACCGGTGACCAGCGGCAGCTCGCAGGAAGGCGCGGAGCTCTTCGGCGGTCCAGGAAGATGGTTCGATCCTGGGGATGGGCCTCAGCCGGGGGGCGTGGGCCACGAGGGCGACGTTGCGGGAGATGAGCCCGCGGCGGACGGCGTCGCCGAGGGCGCCGCGGATGATCAGGTGGATCTCGTACACGGTCTTGGGCGCGAGTGCGGCGCGCCCGTCGCGCGGGTGGAGTAGCCCGTCGTAGAGCGACTCGAGGTGGTGTGGGCGCACGCGCCGCAGACCGATGCGGCCGAGGGCAGGAACGATGTGCTTGTCGACATAGCGGCGGTAGCCGCTGTACGTGCTGGCGGCGAGCACGAGCCGCTTGCCCGGCAGCCACCTGCTGGTCAGGAAGACCCCGAAGCTCAAGGAGCGAGCTTGATCATTGGTGCCGTCGCGTTCGCTGACGAGTCGAGCGGCGAGCCGCTCGGCGTCGCCCCGCTCGTAACCGGCGGGATGCCAGCTGCGTCGCTCTCTCCCGGTGATCGGGTCCGTGCCTTCGTAGATGACCGCGTACCAGCGGTTCCCCTTTCTCGCGACGTAGCCCTTCATTGCAGTCCTCCTTCCCGGGCGGCGATGGTTGTCGCCCGGTAGAAGGATCGGTAGAAGTGCGGCCCTTCGTGGCCGGAGGAGTGGGGACCAACCGGTCGGTCCGAACCAAGAAGCCGGTAGAAGCCGTCGCCGACGGATAGACAGGGGATTGGTCGAAGTACGACGCGGATGAGATCTGTTGGCTCAGAAGGGATTGCGGGTGTCGGGCCAACCCCCACTACCGGCGGAGATGCGTTCGTGACAGCCGAGGATCGTCGGGGCCGAGAGTCTTGGCTAGGAACTTATGAGAAATCGCAACGACCGGTGTCAGCTGTCCGCTGTCCGGGTGTCGTGGCGGGCGGTGTAAAGACGAAGCGCCTCTGAGAGGCCCTTCAACTCGACCGGGCCGATCTCGACGAAGGATGCGGATGTCGCGTCTGCCCCGTCCACGACCTCCTGGCTCACCACGACCTCACCGGGTCTGGCGTAATCGGCGATCCGCGACGCGATGTTCACTGTGCGCCCGAAGTAGTCGCCCTCCTGGAACAGGACGGGTCCTGCGTGCAATCCGACGTGGGCGGGCGGAAGACCGGCATTCGCGATGCCCTCGACCATGTCGAGCGCCGCGATCACGCCCGCCCCCGGCTCAGGGAAGTAGAACTCACCCCCGTCCCCCAACCACTTGATGGGCCTTCCCCCGCGAGACGTTGAAGTGCGTTGCAAAATCCGGGACATCGTTTCTGCGAGCTCGGCCGCGGCTTCGTCGCCGCGCTCCTCGGTCAGCCTTGTGTAGCCGGTGAGATCGAGAAAACAGATGGCCGGGGGGCGCTCCAGCCGACTATAGACGCCAGCCTCTGAGAGCGCCGCCTCGATCCCGTCGAGGATGTTCTTCGTCCACGTGTGTTCCTGGTGACCGTGGTACAAGCCGATGATCGCCTGGTCGAGGAAGGGCGCGATCCGCTGAACGACCCGGCTGTCCGCAGCCTGCATCATCTCCGCCAGCGTCATCCCGGATTCGAGGAGAGGAACCTCCACCTCGGTGTGCCACCAGTCTCCCTCGGTCTCCGCGATGCGCCGCAGGCTGTCGCCGTACACTCTCAACCAGCGCTCGATCACGCGGGGACGGAAACCCTCCGCGACCTGCGCCTCAATCAACGGGGCGATCAGGAGTTCGTTCTCGCGGACGCGATCCGTTGGCTGAGGCTCAGCGAACCCTGCTGCCTCGCGGATGACCAGCAACAGCTCGATGGGAGTCTTCGTCTTCTCCGAGAGCTCTTGGAACGTGACGTCGGTGTGCGATGACAGCCGCCTGAAGTGCGACATGTTCATGAAGTCCAGAGAGAAGTCGCCTCGCTGGATGGCGGCGGCTACGCCGTCGAGCGGCACGCCCGCGCGCTCGAGGGTCTGCATCAGGCGCACCCGCCTCACGTCGCCCTCAGAGAAGTCGCCGCCGTGACCACGAGAGATGACCCCAAGCTCAACCAGCCTGCTGACGTAGTCGTGAGCGACGCCCGCACGTCTCGCAACGTCGCCGATCGAGTATTCGGCTTCTGAACGGGAGCCCGGGGCGATGCGTCCGCTGGCCACGCTACCTCACCGACCCAAAACGCCAAACGGTGGGTGCTCGTGTGGCGCATCGTCGGACGCACTTCAGGTGCTTCGCTCGCAGGATGTCGGGGTCAAGTGGATCGAGCGAAAGCAACTCGCACCGGCGCCCGCTCCGCACCTTCGGCCGCTCTATCCGGGTGCGTTGCATGCGCGTCACTCCTTCCGGTCGGGTGCCAGCGCTTCGAGTGGTACCACTGCCCGGCGGCGCACCGCCACCGCCGCATCCACACCTCGCTGCCTCGATCATCCCGATCGATGAAGCGCGCGGGCCCATCCGGTGTAGCGGGTTGAGTGCATGACCAGACGCCCCCGAACTCGACGCGCCGTCAGTTCCCCGAGGCGGTCCAACGCGCCCTGCGCTGCCTCGGCCAACACGACCGGGTCGATTATTCTCATCACCCCTCCGCGAGTCACGGCGGGTCGAGATCGCTGGCTCGAGCGCCTCATGGTGCCCGTTCGGAACACGGGCGGTCCGAAAGCCACGGAGCGAGTGTCTCGCGACCGTAGGTGCACTCGAATCAGCCAATGCGCCAGCGGTGGTCGCTAGTCGCGGCTCGACAGCATTCCGGTCTGCGCTCGTCATCGAGGTCGCCGCTCTCGGTTCGGCTAGCTCGTGAGCCGAGGATGCCGAGGCTGAACGAAGCGACTCAAGTTGAGTCCGGCGTTAGGCGGATCGAGACCGCCGCGTCGCGTCGGCTCGCTCAGCCAGGACCGGCTATGCCAAGCTGAGGCGGCTGGGGGGAACGCGGGCGAGCTGGTTGCGGGAGCTAATGCCCAGCTTCAGGAAGACTTTGCGAAGGTGGTACTGGACGGTTCGGGGACTGATGAACAGCTGCCCGCCGATGTCGGGGTTGGAGAGGCCGTCCCTGGCCAGCCGGGCGATCTGTGCCTCCTGGGGAGTGAGGACGTCGCGGGTCTCGTCGATGCGCCTGCGGGCGGTTCCCCCGGTGGCCTGCAGCTCGCGACGCGCGCGATCGGCGAACGCCTCGGCCCCGATACGGCTGAATGTGTCGTGGGCCGCGCGCAATTGCTCGCGCGCATCCACGCGCCGGCTCTCGCGACGCAGCCACTCGCCGTAGACGAGGTGGGCCCGGGGCAGATGAACCGCAATCCGGCTGCGGCCGAGTCGCTCGATCGCCTCGCGGAAGAGGGCCTCGGCCGAGGTGCCGTCGGCCAGGAGCGCGGCTGACCGGGCCCGGACGCCGAGCGCCCAGTCGGTGCCGCAAGCGCGCGTTCGTTCGTCGAGCTGGCTCAGGGCGTCAGATGCGACGTCGTGGGCATCGCTTCGGGCACCCGCCTCGACCAGCTCGACAAGCGCCCAGCCGAAGAAACCGAGATCCTCGTGCGCACATGCGCGTTGCGAGGCGGCGAGGGCATCCTGGTAGCGGCCGAGGCCGTTGTACAGGACGGCTGTCGCGTAGTGGGCCAAACCGATCGCTCGTCCCTCCCCCCTGACCTTCGCGTCCTGGAGGCTCGATTCGATAGCACGCAGCGCTGTGACCTCCTGGCCGCGCCACGCGTGGAGCATCAGCGAGGTGTACCGGAGCGGCGCGTTCCCCGTTGCCTCGCTGATCGCGTCGGCCTCCTCGACCAGCGCCGACGCTTCGGCGAACTCTCCGGCATGCAGATGAACGCAGGCGCGGTAGGACAGCGCGATTGGAAGGACGGCAAGCGCGCCGGCATTGCGGGCGAGGCTCACCGCGCGATTGGCCAGCTCATGCCACGTCTCGTCATCCCACAACTCAGGTGCGAGGGGCTCCGGCGTAACGGGGCACGAGGTCCATAGCCACCGAACCTCGTCGCCGCCACGGCCATCTGTTCCGGCGTATGCGTGCAGCGCTCGCGTGAGCGCCGGCAAGGCCTCCCCGAACGGCTCGGTGAAGCGTTTGGCGAGACCGTCCAAGAGGAGGTCGACCGGTCGCGGCGGCCGCGGCCCGGGGGGCGCGGCGCGAGCGGCCTCGGCCGCTTCGAGAACTCCTCCGCCGCGGCTCTCTCGGCCGGCGAAGATCGCTGCTCCGAACGCCTCCACGTACGTCTCGCGGGCTGACGCGGCGTCGAGCGGTTCGACCCGCTTCGCGGCGTCCAACAGCAGGGGCGGTGCGTCGCTGCCGCGGCTTCGGGCGAACAGGATCTGGCCCCGAAGCCTCTCCAGCCCCGCGCGCCCGAGCTCGTCGAGGGGGGTGAGTTCGGCGGTCGCGAGCAACTCCTGCGCCGCTTCCGGCGCGCCCGCGTCCAGCTTCGCCTGGGCCGCGGCGAGCGCTCGCGCTCCCCGGTGTGCCGGATCTGGAGTCAGCTCGGCCGCCCGCTCGAGGAACGCGGCCATGGCCGGGACGCCGCCGCGACGCTGCGCCCGGTCTGCCGAGCGCTCCAACTCGTTTGCGACCGCCTCGTCGAGGCCTGCCGCCGAGTGGGCACGATGCCATGCTCGCCGATCGGGATCCGTCTCCGGATCGGTTGCGTCAGCCAGCGCGCCATGGACCTCGCGCCGGTCGTCTGGCGTCGCCGCCCGGTAGATCGCGGATCGCACGAGCGGATGCCGGAATCGTAAGCGCGCGCCGAGCTCGAGCAGCTCGGCGGCCTCCGCCGGGGCGACCGCATCGGGTCCCACCCCGAGCCGCTCGGCCGCGCGCCAGAGAAGGGTGACGTCGCCGACCGGCTCCGCCGCCGCAGTGAGCAGCAGCTGCTGTGAATCGGAGGGGAGCGAGCGAACGCGCCGGAGGAAGCTCCGCTCGATGCGGTCCGCCAGTGGCCGTGCGTCGGGAAGTGCGAATCCCCCCGCAAGCTCCGCCGGCGTTAGACCACGAGGGAGTTCCAGCAGCGCGAGGGGATTCCCGCGCGTCTCGGCGATGATCCTCTCGCGAACGCGCTCGTCCAGGGGTCCCTGGATTCCGGAGGCGAGCAAGGCGCGTGCATCATCGTCTCCGATCCCGTCGACGATCAGCTCGGGCAGCCCGCTGAGCGCCGCGATGGGCTCGCGAGTCACGAAGAGCATCGCCAGTGGCTCCGCCAACAGCCGATGCCCAGCGAACGCCAGTGCCTGGGCCGACGCGTCATCCAACCACTGCGCATCGTCGACCACACAGAGCAATGGCTGCTCCTCGGCAACCTCCGACAGCAGACCGAGGGCCGCAACCCCGACCAGGAAGCGATCGGGAGCCGCCCCCGCACTCAGCCCCAACGCGACGCGCAGCGCGTCCCGCCGTGGACCCGGAATGCGTTCGAGTCGATCGAGCATCGGCGCGCACACCTGCTGGAGGGAGGCGAATGTGAGCTCCATCTCTGACTCGACGCCGACGGCCCGCAGAACGCGAAAGTCCGGAGCCGAGCCGATCGCGTAGTCCAGCAGGGCCGTCTTGCCCACACCCGGCTCGCCGCGGAGCACGAGGGAGCGGCTCTCGCCCCTGCGCGCTGCTTCGAGGAGGACGTCGAGCGCCGCGCACTCTGCGTCGCGCCCTCGGAGGGTGTTCTGCGTGGACATGAGCCCCGCCGTCCTCCGCTTCCGCGAGCATCCGTGCGCACCATCGCGGGAACTGTAGGCCGCGCGGGCGTCCCGCCCCTGGCTGACAGATGAACGAGCGCCCCCATCGCCCGCCGCCCATCTCGCGACCGGCAAAGGATACACCTTCGGCCCCAGCCGTGCGGAACCGCCCCAGGCCGGCTGGCTGTCTTGGGGCTGGCGACCAGGCTGGCGTGTCGGCGGATTCGACCGCGCCTCGGCCCGGGCATCCTCGCGGTGACCGACATCCGTCGGAGAGGAGGTCTCATGATCAGCGAGAAGAAGTCGACGCGCCTCCCTCGGCGCGTTTTCGCGATGAGCTCCGCCCTCGCCCTCACCGCGGTCGTCTTGCTCGGCGGCGGTGGGCATGCTGCGGCCACGCGGCAGGCGAGCTCGGATCCGCGGCCGACCATCGTGCTCGTGCACGGCGACTGGGCGGACGCATCGTCGTGGAACGGCGTGATCCAGCGCCTGCAGGATCGCGGATTCACTGTGGTGGCTCCGCCCAACACGCTGCGCGGGGCGAGCCAGGACGCGCCGTACCTCGGCAGCTACCTCCAGACGATCCCTGGACCGATCGTGCTCGTGGGGCACTCCTACGGCGGCTTCGTGGTCACCAATGCGGCCACGGGCAACGCCAACGTGGACGCGCTCGTGTACATCGACGCGTTCGCCCCCGACGAGGGCGAGACGCTTGTCGACCTCACGGCAGGTACCACCTCCTGCATCACCGAAAGCGCGTTCAACGCCGTGCCATTCAACGGCAGAGTGGATCTGTACCTGCGTTGGGAGCCGAATCCACCGTACGCCGGGTTCACGGAGTGCTTCGCCAACGGCGTCAACCAGAAGACCGCCGCGGTCCTCGCCGCCGGGCAACGACCCGCGGCCGCCGAGCAGTTCTTCGATCCTTCCGGCCCGCCGGCGTGGAAGACGATCCCGTCGTGGTCGCTCATCGGGACGCTCGACAACGTGATCCCGGCGGACCTCCAGGAAGAGATGTCCGAGCGCGCCGGCGCTCACATCTCCAGGGTCAAGGCCGGGCACCTCAGCCTGATCACACGTCCAAATGCGGTCGTCCGGGTCATCCTGTCGGCGGTCGAGGCGACGTGATCGCGAGGGAGGCAACGCGATGAAGATCGTCGTGATCGGCGGAAGCGGCCTCATCGGCTCAAAGCTCGTCGCGAAGCTGCGCCAGGCCGGCCACGACCCGCTGGCGGCGTCGCCGGACTCGGGCGTCGACACGCTGACCGGCCAGGGACTGGCCGACGCGCTGGACAAGGCCGAGGTCGTGGTCGACGTGTCGAACGCACCGGATTGGGACGAGGCAGCGGTGCTGGATTTCTTCCTGACCTCGTCTCGCAACATCCTCGCCGCCGAGACCGCCGCCGGGGTAGGTCACCACGTCGCACTATCCGTCGTGGGAGCCGACCGGCTCGCGGACAGCGGGTACTTCCGGGCGAAGGTCGTCCAGGAGGAAGCGATCAAGGCGGCGACCGTGCCCTACACGATCGTCCGCGCGACGCAGTTCTTCGAGTTCCTCGGCCGCATCGCCGATTCGAACACCGACGGCGAGACGGTTCGTGTACCGCCGGTGCTGGTTCAGCCCGAGGCAGCCGACGACGTCGCCGCCGCGTTGGCGGTCGCGGCGGTGGGCGCGCCGGTGAACGGCACCGTCGAGCTGGCCGGCCCCGAACGGTTCCGTCTCGACGAGCTCACCCGCCGCGTGCTGGGCGCGAATAGCGACGCACGCCGGGTGACGGCCGACCGCCGCGCGCGCTACTTCGGCGTAGAGCTCGACGACGGCTCCCTCATCCCAGATGACGACGCACGGATCGCTCCGACCCGGTTCGAGGACTGGCTTGACCGGACCACGCTCAAGCAAACGAGGCCCGAGGAGGCCCAGCTGGAAGGAGGCTCTGCATGAAGCCGACGATCGTCGAGTCGGCCGCCAAGCGGACAGAGGAGGGCGAGATGAGCACGACCGTTTCCCCGACGCCGATCACCGAGCACGAGCTCGAGCAGGTCTCGCGCAGATGGGCAACGCGAACCTCAACCCATGGACGGAGGCGAAGGTGAACACGAAGAACCCCGACCGTGGTCCCCTGCTGATCATCGAGGGAGAGAAGGACCACACGGTGCCGTGGGCGATCGCTCGCGCCGCCTACACGCGGCAGAGGCGCAATCCCGGCGTGACGGAGATCGTGAAGATCCCGAACCGAGGCCACTCCCTCACGATCGACCACGGCCGGCGCGAGGTCGCCGAGATCGCGCTCACCTTCGTCAAGAGGTTCACCTAGCACCACCACGAAGGAGGGGATCCAAATGTCCGAGACCATCACACCCTCACGGATCGTCCTCGAGCCGGCGTCCCAGGAGTTCGTCGAGGCGACCTCGAAACCGCCGTTCTTGTACGAGCTCACGCCGGCTGAAGCCCGCAAGGTGCTGGACGACGTCCAGGCCGCGCCGATCGACAAGCTGGCCGTCGAGGAGCGCTGGATCAACCTCCCGGCCGAGGTCGGCGACGTGCGGGTGCGGATCGTGCGGCCGCCGGACGCCGCCGGGACGCTGCCGGTGATCCTCTACATGCACGGCGGCGGCTGGGTGCTGGGCAACGCCGATACGCACGACCGGCTCGTCCGAGAG
The DNA here is from genome assembly GCA_050692915.1 of Actinomycetota bacterium. GTDB lineage: Bacteria > Actinomycetota > UBA4738 > UBA4738 > CALAEC01 > CALAEC01. Next base: position 19,900 of record JBOGVU010000002.1, read on the forward strand.
CTGGCCGTCGGGACCGGCGCGGCGGTCGTGTTCGTAGAGTACGACCGCTCGCCGGAGGCGCACTATCCCGTCGCGATCGAGCAGGGATACGCCACGGCCCGGTGGATCGTGCGCGAGGGCGCCGCCAATCAGCTCGATCCGGACCGCATGGCCGTCGCCGGCGACTCGGTCGGCGGCGGCATGACGGCAGCGCTGGCGCTGATGGCGAGTGAACGCGGCGACGTGCCCTTCGTGCAGCACTCGATGTACTACCCGGTCACCGACGCCCGAATGGACACGGCGTCCTACGAGCAGTTCGCGGAGGGCTACTTCCTCACCGCGAAAGCGATGGCGTGGTTCTGGGACGCGTACCTGCCGGAGGTAGACCGGCGCTCGGAGCCGTTCGCCTCGCCGCTGCGCGCGAGTGATGAGCAGCTCGCCGGCCTTCCGCCGGCGTTCGTGATCGTCGACGAGGCCGACGTGCTGCGTGACGAGGGCGAGGCCTACGCGGCGCGCCTGCGGGCAGCAGGGGTTGCGGTTACGACCGTTCGCTACGACGGCATCACGCACGATTTCATGATGCTCAACCCGCTCAGCGGCACGCATGCCACGCGCGCGGCGGTCGCCCAGGCCATCTCGGTCCTGCGGGGTGCGCTGCATGGCGCCTGACATGGGGCTGCAAGCCGGCGCCGCACCCCGGCTGGAGCGCGGCGCCGGCCCGTCCACAGCGGGCTCGTCGGCAATGGGCAAGGGGTGAACAAGATGGAAAGCGGGAGCGCCGGCGTGATCCACTTGCTCGACGGGGTAGATCGCGACGATATCGACGCACTGCTCGGGATGGGCCACAAGGTCTTCTTCGCGCCTGGCGAGTCGATCTTCGACACCGGCGACAAGGCCGACGCGATGTACGTGGTCCTCGACGGTGAGGCGCAAGTTGACGTCGGAGGCCGATTCCATCGCCTCACTCGAGGGAACGTCTTCGGCGAGATGGCGCTCGTCGCCCCCGGCCAGCGGATGGCCACGGTTCGGGCCGTCGAACCGCTGCACGTCTTGAAGGTCCACGCCGACGACTTCCGGTCCCTCTTGCTGGACCGTCCGCAGATCGCGCTGTCGATGCTACGTACGCTCGCTCTTCGCCTTCGGGAGGTCGAGCAGCGCATCGATGCCTGGATGGCCTCGTGAGAGCCGGCAACGTGGACGAACGAGCGATGAGGAGGAGTGAGCGATGAAGGAGCCGCTGATCCGCGTAAGCGACATCCCGCAGGGCGGCACTGTGACCGCCGATCTCCTGGGGCGGGAGGTGCTGGTGATGCTCCTGAACGGCAAGCCGCGCGCCTACCTCAACGTTTGCATGCACCACGGTGGTTCGCTGACGCTCGAAGGCGACACGTTCACCTGCGACTGGCACGGCTCGACGTTCGACGTGCGGACTGGTCGCGCACTTTCGGGACCGGTACGGCCGGATGCGAGGTTGATCATGCTTCCCACGCGGGTCGAGAACGGCGTCCTTACCTACGTCTACGAGGAGTGACAAGCACAGGAACGAGACTGGAGGTGGTAGAGCGAGCGGGAATCGAAGTCCTCCGGGACGGCGTAGGGCCGGAACGCGGCAAGCGATTCGGCCAAGGAGCCAGGCTCGGCCACACCTCGATTCGAAGGGAGACCGCGATGAATGGATGACGATCGTTCACCCGACAACTCCCGAAAGGAGGCGTAGTCATGAGCTTCATCAAGACGAAGGATGGGACCGAGATCTACTACAAGGACTGGGGGGAAGGCCCGGCGATTACCTTCTCACACGGCTGGCCGCTTAGCTCCGACGCCTGGGACGGACAGATGCTGTTTCTGGCGCAGCACGGCTTCCGCGCGGTCGCGCACGACCGGCGTGGTTTTGGCCGATCCAGCCAGCCCAATTCGGGGAACGACATGGACGGCTATGCAGACGATCTCGCCGCGGTGATCGAGACGCTCGATCTTAAGGACCTCACCCTGGTTGGCCACTCCACCGGCGGCGCAGAGGTCGCCCGCTACATCGGGCGCCATGGCACGGCACGGGTCGCCAAGGCCGTTCTGATCTCCGCTGCGCTCCCGGCCTTGTTGCAGACCGATGCCAACCCAGAGGGTTTGCCGAAGGAGGCCTTCGACGGCATCCTCGCTGGCCTCATGGCGGATCGATCCCAGTTCTACAAGGGTCTGGCGATCCAGTTCTACGGTGCCAACAGACCCGGCGCGGAGGTCTCGCAGGGGCTGCTCGATCAGTTCTGGACGTGGAGCATGCAGTCCGGGCTGAAGCATTCCGGCGAGAGCGTTATGTCCCTCTTGAGGAACTTCACGGAGGACCTCGAGAAGTTCGACGTGCCGACCCTGATCTTGCACGGGGAGGACGATCAGATCATCCCGGTGCAGATCTCGGCTATGAGGTCCGCGCAGATCATCAAGGACGCGAAGGAGATCATCTACCCGGGCGCGCCGCACGGGATTACCGCCACGCACCAGGACGCTATCAACTCCGAGCTGCTCAGGTTCCTGGAGAGCTAGCAGCGGTCGCCTTCCGCTCCGGCCCCCGAGATGAGGGGCCGGAGCGCCTATCCCATCTTCGATTGGCCGACCTCGATCAGGTGGCCGTCGGGGTCCCGGATGTAGCAGCGAATCTCGCGGCCACGGTCTGTCGGAGGCGTGAGGAACTGCGCCCCTTTGGCCCTCCAGTCTTCGTACACCGCGTGGACGTCCGCCACTCGGATGTTCATGCACGCGCTGACGCGGCTCGGATCCTGCGGCGTCACCATCTCCACGTCGGGCTTGTCCTCGGTCGGCTCGCCGCCCACGTTGATGATGATCCACGAGTTGTGGAACTGGAGGATCACAGGGTCACGCTCCATCACGACTTCCGCCCCAAGGACATTCGTGTAGAAGTCCCGCGAACGGTCCTGGTCCTCGACGATCAAGAGCGTGGTGAGGACCACCCCCTCCTCTGGCGCGGGGAACTCAGGGTTCGCCATTCCCATCACCTCCGTGGAGATCTGTGAGAGCCAACCTAACTCCCAGCCGACCAGGACGTTGGGAGTGCCCGCGGTTAGTCGAGGTGGTGGGCTTCCTGCAGGTTGCGGGCCGCGCCGATCAGGCCGATGTGGCTGAAGGCCTGAGGGAAGTTCCCGAGCAAGTCGCCTGCGACGGGGTCGATCTCCTCCGATAGGAGGCCGACGTCGTTCGTGTAGCCGAGAGCGTCTCGGACAGCTCGCGGGCGCGCTCGGTTTCCCCCGCTGTGGCCAGGTTCCCGACCAACCAGTTTCTCTGACTGCCGGGGTCGTCGTCCTGTTCCTGGTGGTCGGGGGAGCAGTCGCGGGCGTGTCCGGGAGCTTCATCGTGGCCTTCCCGTGGATCGGGCTGGGGCTGGGAGTCGTCCTCACCGCTCTGGGCGCGCAGGTTTTGGCGGGGCGCAGTCTTCACCTGTCCATCGTCGACGACTGGGCCGCTCGCCTGGCCAGGGACCCCCGGGCACCCTCGGCCCGGTCGTACGCGAAAACGGGGCGGTGTACGGTCTGGCCCCTCTGAGCTGCACGCTCCCGGCGTTGCTGGCGGTTATCGCGACGTCGCTATTGTCCGGGGGCTACCTGGCCGCCCTGATCCACTTCGTACTGTTCGGGATGAGAATGGCCGCTGTGTTGGCCACGATGACCATCCTGGTCGGGTGGCTGGCCGGCCGGGGCCCCTCGAGCCCAAGGAAGGTCAGGGCTGATTCTTGTGGCTAATTTGTGGCTGACTCAGGTGACCTGACCTGATCTCAGCTGACCTGACACCACGTGTGAGCAGCGGATATGCCTGAGCCGACCTGGAACTGCACTCATAACCCAGAGGTCGCTGGTTCAAATCCACCCCGCGCAACCAAACGAAGTAGCAGGTCAGAAGGGGTGCCCAGCGATCGGCACCCCTTCTGTTTGGTCGTCGAAGAGACCTCTCTGATACCCGTCTGATACCGAACTCACGCGGTTGCCGCCCTCTCGAGAAGGGCCGCGAACCGGGAGATGGCCTCCTCTTCGAGCGCTGGGACCGCGTGCTGGTAGATGGCCTGGGTGGTGGCGACGTGCTTGTGGCCGAGGATCCGGCTCACCACTTCGGTCTGGATGCCCGCCTTCAGGCTCAGCGTGGCGAAGGTGTGGCGGAGGTCGTGGAACCGGATCCGGGGGAGCCCGGTCCGCTCCACCAGTCGCCGGAAGCGCTGGCTCACCGAATCGGGATCGAGGGGTCGGCCATCGTCCCGCCGGAAGACGAGCATGCGGTCGTCCTGAGTCCGGACCCTGGGGGCGGCCTCGAGCTGCCGCCGCCGGTGCTCCCTCAGTATCCCAGCCGTCTCCTCGTCGAGGGGTACGGCTCTTCGGCCTCGATCGGTCTTCGGCGGGCCGAACCGAAGCGGTGCTCCCTTGGGGCCTTTGGACAGAGCCTGGGTGACGTGGAGCCTGCGTGCGGCGAGGTCGAGCCCCGGCCAGGTCGCAGCGAGCAGCTCCCCTCGCCGCATCCCGGCGGTCGCCGCCAGGCGCCACAGGGCGTACAGGGGGTCGTCGTGGAGTTGGCTCAGGAACGACGCCAATTGCTCGTCGGTCCAGGTCTTCATCTCTCTGTGGATGGCCGGCAGCTTGTGGGCTCTTCGTGCTGGATTCGCAGGTAGGAGGCCCTCTTCGACCGCGTCCTCCAGGACCTTGCGGAGGATCATGTGCACGTTGTGCACTGACTTGGGAGCGAGTAGCCCCTTCCCCCGGACGCGCCCCTTGGCCCTGATGTCGGAGTAGAAGGCCTGGATCATCGGACGGGTGAGGGCACGCAGCGGCACGCCCCCGATCCCGTAGTCGTCGTTGCAGATGTAGCGCCCTATGTTGACCGCGTAGTTGTCCGCGGTCGTGGGCCGCAGGTGGATCCTCGACGGGCGCCACCGCCCGAGGTACTCCCCGAGCGGCAGCTTCGACGGCGGCCCGAAGCTCCCCGATCGAAGGCTCCGGACGAGCTCCCCCAGCTCCCGCTCGGCCTCCTCCCTGGAGGGGAACCCCGAGCGGAACGTCTTCGATCGCTTCGCGACGCCGCTCGGGTGGGTATCCACGTAGAAGCCCCAGCTCGCGAACGCCGTCGACCCGCACCGACCGCACGCCCTCGCACCTTTCCTCCAGAACGACCCGCACGAGCACCGCTTCGCGATCACGCCCCTCCTCATGCCCACCGCCTCCCTCCCTGGCTGGCGCCGTCTGGCTCCACGTGGGGAGTCTGCGGCGAATCACCTCGACGCGGAGGACGAGGCTCGCTGGGGGTGGCAACCAGCGATGAGGCCGGGACCTGCGGCTACGAGCGCCCCTGATACCGGCCTGATACCGGGAGAGGCCCGGTGGACCGCTGATGTTGCCCGCAATCTTCCTCTCGCCCATGCTCCAGGCGTGTCTGGCCACCACGACTCTCACCTCGGGCTCTTCCTGCGCTTCTTCCGCTTCGGCCTGCTCGCGTGGGGCGGCCCCGTGGCGCAGATCGCGATGGTCCGGGAGGAGCTGGTCGAGCGGGAGGGATGGATCTCGAGGGAGCGGTTCAACCGCGTGCTCTCCGTGTACCAGTTGCTCCCCGGTCCGGAGGCACACGAGCTGTGCGTGTACTTCGGGTACGTGGCCCGAGGGCGTCTCGGAGGGCTCCTGGCCGGTTTGGGGTTCATGCTCCCTGGGTTCACGTTGATCCTCGCGCTCTCTTGGCTCTACGTCCGATATCGAATCACCGACGTGGTGCCGAACGGGCTCTTCTACGGGTTCCAGGCGGCCGTGTTGGCCCTGATCATCCGCGCGGTGCACCGGATCGGTCGCCACGTCCTGACGGACCCGTGGCTGTGGGGCATCGGCCTGGCGGCCACCGGGGCCGACCTCGCGGGTGTCCACTTCGGGGTCACCCTGGTCGTGGCGGGGGCCACCTACGCCGCGCTCCGCCGGAGGAGGTTCGTCCTGGCCGCGGGGGTGGTCCTCGCGGCCACGCTGGCGGCGGTCCTCGTTCCGGCCCTCCACTCGGCCCTGGAGCCCGGTCCCGCGGTCGCCGCCACGACCACCTCCACGCCGTCGCTCGCCCGCCTGTTCGGTTCGGGCCTCCTGGCGGGACTCCTCACCTTCGGGGGCGCCTACACGGTGATCCCGTTCCTGCGGCGGGAGGCGGTGGCCTCAGGCGCGTGGATGACCGACGCGCAGTTCGTCGACGGGATCGCCCTCTCGGGCATCCTGCCGGCCCCACTGGTGATCGTCGGGACCTTCGTGGGGTACGTGGGCGGCGGTCTTCCCGGGGCACTTGTCGTGACCGCAGGGATCTTCCTTCCCGCGTTCTCGTTCACGCTGATCGGACACCGATACATCGAGCGGCTGGTGGATGTGCCGCAGTTTCACTCGCTCCTGGACGGCGTGACGGCGGGGGTCGTCGGCCTCATCGCGGCCACCACGATCCGGCTGGCGCCCACCTCCGTCCCGGACGTTCCCGCCGGCGTCGTCGCCGCGGCCGCGCTCGCGGTCCTGTACCTATGGAAATCCAAGATGGCGATCGCTGCCGTGATCCTCGGCGGAGGGCTCCTCGGGATCCTGGTCGTCCGGCTCTGACGATGCGTCGATATCATCGGTGACCGAGCTCAGTAGCGCTGGACCCCAGAATCTCGTGGCTAAATTGTGGCTGACTCAGGTGATGTGACGTGACGTCAGAGCACCTCATATGACCTGTCACCAGCGGATATGCCTCAGCTGACCCGCTTCGCGCGATCTCATAACCCAGAGGTCGCTGGTTCAAATCCAGCCCGCGCAACGAGCGAAGCGCAGTTGAAGGCGGCTCCCGAAACCCGGGAGCCGCCTCTCTTGTGGCCAATCTGTGGCTAGATTCCGCGGGGCGTTTCCGAGGCCAAATTCACGAGGCGGACGGGCAGCGCTCGAGGTGGAGGTACTGGCGGCACTCGTCGTCCGTGAATCCTCTGGTCACCCGTTCTCGAGCTAACTCCATCAGCTCGTTCAGTCGCAACAGGTAGACGCGAACGCTCCCGTCGCCGCTCGATGCGGCAAGGCGACCCCCGTCCGGACTGAATGCGACCTCGTTGACGGCGAAGGTGGGGCCCATCAGCCTGAGGACCTCTTCCCCGGTAGCGGCGTCCCACACCCGGACGGTGGTATCGTCGCCCGCCGTGGCCACGAGCGAGCCGTCCGGGCTGAATCTCGCGTCCCAGACCACCCCCAAGTGCCCCTTCAACCCGACGAGTTCCTCGCCCGAGGCGAGGTCCCAGATCTTGGCGGTGCCGTCCCCCAGCGCCGTGACCAAGCGGCTTCCGTCGGGGCTGAAGTCGGAGCTGTACACGCGGACGCCTGCCTGGAACGTGCGCACCTCCCGCCCGGAGCCCACGTGCCACAGCTTGGCGGTTCCCTCCCAGCTCGCCGTGGCCAACCGGGACCCGTCGGGGCTGAAGGAAAGGCGGAAGACGGCGCCCTGGGGCGGTGTGGAGTCCGAGTGCTCGAGCCGGCGCACCATCGCGCCGGTGGATGCATCCCACAGGGTCACCGTCCCGTCGGCGCTGGCGCTGGCCAGAAGGCTCCCATCGGGGCTGAAGGCCACCGCCGGAAGCCAGAAGAACCTCGTTTCGGGTGTCAGGTTGTGGATGACGGCTGCCGATGACACATCCCACACGGTCACGACGTGGGGTTCGACGACTGAGGAGGTGGTGGCGATCCGGCTGCCGTCCGGACTGAAGACCGCGTCCGACACCTCTCCCGTGCCCACCCGCAAGGTCCCGAGATGCTGTCCGGTGGAGGCGTCCCAGATGCGTACCTTTCCATCTCCCTCCCCGCCCGGGACCAGGAGGCGCGTCCCGTCCGGGCTGTATGCCACCTGAGCCTCGAGTCCAACGGGGCTGACGATGGTGAGGGCCTCCCGGCCTCCCTGGGGCGTGATATCCCAGATCCTTGCCGTCCCGTCGTCACTGCCGGTGGCCACGAGGGCGCCGTCGAGGCTGAAGGAGACGCTTCCGACCGATTCGCCATGGCCGGAGAGCACGAGGAGCTCCTTCCCGGTCTTCGCGTCCCACAGCCTCGCTGTGGCATCGGCGCTTCCGGTGGCCAGCCGGGTTCCGTCCCGGCTGAACTCGATGTGCCAGACCCAGCCGGTGTGGCCTTCCAAGGTGAGAAGCTCCCCGCCGGTTCGGATGTCCCAGACCTTCCCGGTCCCGTCGATGCTCGCGGTGGCCAGCTTTCGGCCGTCGGGGCTGAACGCCACCGACGAGACGTCGTTGTCGTGACCGCGCAGCGTCAGAAGCTCCTCGCCCGTCCGAGCGTCCCACACGATGGCGGTCTTCGCGCCCAGGCACGCGCCGGCCGCGATCCTCTTCCCGTCGGGGCTGAACTTGTTTCCGCAGAGCCCGGTCCCCTCCGGATTCGAGGCAGTCAGCAGTTCCTCACCGCTGGCCGCATCCCAGATCCTGAGGACGCCCTCTGCCCCCGACGTAGCCACACGGGAGCCATCTGGGCTGAACGAGGCGCTGATCACCGAATCCTGATGCCCCGAGAGCGTGACGACCTTCTCGCCTGTGTCGGCATCCCACACGATCGACGTGCGGTCCTCGCTAGCCGTCACGAGGCGAGACCCGTCCGCGCTGAACTCGAGGTCGTTGACCCCACCGGCGTGGCCCTCGAGCGTCAGTAGCTGTTCGCCGTTGCTCGTGTCCCATAGGGCGGCGTCGCTTCCGCTCGTTCCGTGGGCGGAGCCCGCCGCGGCCAACCGAGTGCCGTCGGGGCTCAGGTCCGTGGCTCCTCCGGCGGGTCCCACGCTCAACACGACGCGGGAGGCCTGGACGGCCTGGTGGAGGGCCTCGACCGCATCCCTCCCCACCGGCAGCCCACCGGCCCGATAGGCGCGGATCGCCTCCAGGGCCAGGAGGATGCTCCGGTCGGGGTCCTCACCACGGCTGGCCACGGCGGCGGTCGCCAGTCCCTGGGCCATCGCTACGGTGGCCTCGCGCTCCGCCCGCCGTCGTTGGCCGAGGGCAAACGTCGCCAGCCCCGAGGCGATCAGGGCGGCCACGGTGAGCACGGCCACGAGGGCTCTCAACCGGACGAGGGATCGGCGCTCCAACAGCGCCTCGTGGGCCTTCCGAGCCTCTTCGTTCGCCCGATCGGCCTCCCCCTGGGCCAGGCTTGCCTCGAGGTAGTCGCGCTCGTCCGCCGTGAGGGCCAGCCCGGATGACTCGGCCCACGCCTCGAACTGGTCGAGGTGGCCGCCCCGGACCAGATAGCTCGGGTCCCGGCCGGCTTCTTCCCACTCCCGAGCGGACGTCGCCAGGCGGCGATGCATCCTGACGTCCTCCCGGGCGCCCTCGATCCAGACTCGGAGACGAGACCATTCGCTGAGCAGGGCCTCGTGGGCCACCTCCACGGTGGGGCCACGGGTGAGGGGATCCCGGTCGAAGGAGAGGAGCCGGCGGGCTCCGAAGGTGTCGATCACCGACTCCATGGCCTCCCGGTCGACCTCGACCGAGGTGAGCTCGGCCCGCAGGACCCGCCGGCGAGTGTCCACGCTCCCTTCCTCTCCGAGGGTGACGAGGCGTAGGAAGAGCTGACGGGCAGCCTCCTTCCCCGCGTCGTTCAACCCCTCGTAGAGGTCCTCGGCCCGGCGAGCGAGGGCGCCGGAGACGCCCCCGATGTCCCGGTACGCCTCCAGGGTGAGGGTCGAGTCGGTCCGACGCTCGAAGAGCTCGGTGACGGCGTACTGGAGCAGCGGCAGGGCGCCGGGCTGGTCGGCTACGTCGGCCACGACCTCGGCGATCAGCCGGGGCTCCACTGCGATCCCGACGAGCTCTGCGGGACCGGTGACGGCCCGCTCCAGCTCCTCCACCGAAAGGGCAGTCACCGCCTGGCTCCGGGCGGCCAGGAGGTCGCCGAACCCCCGGTAGAGAAGGGGCCGGTCGTAGAAGTCGGCTCGGAGGGTCACGACGACCCGTACCCGACTCCGGGGATCGGTGGCGGCGGTGAGAAGTGCGGTCAGGAACCTGGCTCGTTCGTCCTGGTCGTCGACCTGGGTGAACACCTCCTCGAACTGGTCGATCAGGAGCAGAAGCTCCGAATCGTCGGACGGAAGGACCGCCTCGGTTGCCCGGACGAGGCCGTAGGTGTCCTGTCCCATCTCCACGTTGAGGTCGGGAGGGGGATCCACTGCGATCCTCATGAGGGCTGCCCCCAGCTCCTCGAACGGATGCGGCCCCGGGACCATCTCAACGACGAACCACCGATGGGATCCGGGAAGAGCGCCCTCTCTGAGGGCCGGGATCAGTCCGGCCCGGACCAGCGAGGACTTGCCGCTCCCGGACGGGCCCACGATCGCGAGGAATCGGGACCCCTCACCCGGCTCTGCCATCCGACCCACGAGACCCTCCGTGAGCGCTTCGCGGCCGAAGAAGTCGGCGGCGTCGGCCTCGAAGAACGCCCGCAGCCCCTTGTAGGGGTTGCGCAGCTCCACGTCGGGGGCGCGGACCCCTCGGACCCTGGCGCGAGCAACGGCGCCGCGGAAGGCTGCGGCGAGGGCCTGGGGGTCCGGGTAGCGGTCTCCGGGGTCCTTGGCCGTGGCCCGCTCGATGACCTCTTCGACCGCCGCGGGGACCTCCGGGCGCAGGGCCCGGATCCGAGGAAGCGGCTCGCGCAGTTGCTTCTCCACGACCTCGTGAACGGGGGTCTCGGCGAAGGGGTGGCGCCCGACCAGGACCTCGTATAGGACCAGCCCGAGGCTGTAGATGTCGGTGCGCGTGGTCGCGGGATCGCCCCGGATCTCCTCGGGGGAGAGGTAGTAGGCGAGCGGGCTGGGGGTGCCGCCCGATGCTGCCACGTCGGCCGCCGCCAGGTCCTTGGCGATACCGAAGTCGGAGAGGTAGGCGTTCCCGTCCTCGTCGAACAGGATGTTGGCGGGCTTCACGTCGCGGTGGACCACCCCCTGGCGGTGGGCGGCGGCCAGGGCCAGGGCGAGCTCGTCGAGGAGCCGCGCCGCCCCGTCAGCTTGTAGGGAGCCATGGGCCAGGGCCCCCCGAAGGCTGCCTCCCCGCAGGTACCGCATCACCAGGTACGCCCCATCGGGCTCTCTCCAGAAGTCGTACAAGGGGACGATGTGAGGGTGCTCCAGGCGGGCCACCAGCTGGGCCTCCGACTCGAACCGCCGGATGAACTCGGGGTCGTTGGCGAACCGGGGATGGATCACTTTCACGGCCACTTCCCGGCCCACCTGGGGCTGGAAGGCCCGGTGGACCGCCCCGAAGGCGCCGGCCCCGATCTCCTCGAGGAGTCGGTACCCCCTGAGGGGCTCTCCGCGGATCTCGAGGGCGAGGTCCTGCCGGAGGATCTGCTCTTGGAGACGTTGAAGCTCCGATGAGGGATCGATGCCGAGCTCCTCGGCGAGGATCTCACGAGCCCTCTGGAAGGCGGCGAGGGCGTCGCCCTGCCGGCCGGATCGGTAAAGAGCGAGCATGAGCTGCCCCCATAACCGCTCCCTCAGCGGATACACGCCGATGAGGGTCTCCAGCTCGGGGACGAGCTCGATGTGGCGTCCCAGGGCCAGTTCGGCGTCGATCCGTCCTTCCGTGGCGGCCACCCGCAGCTCTTCGAGCCGGGCGATCTCCGGCTGCAGGGACGCCTGGTGCGTTAGGTCGTCGAGGGCAGGACCCCTCCAGAGCGACAGCGCCTCGTCGAGGGTGCGGGCCGCGGTGGCGGGGTCGGCGGGGAGCAGGTGCCGGCCCTCCTGGACCAGGGCCTCGAATCGGAGGACGTCGATCTCGGATGGATCGGCGTGAACGACGTACCCGCCTGAGCGACTCTCGATGCGTTCCCGACCCAGCGCTTTGCGGAGGTGAGAGACGTAGCCCTGGAGGGTGCTGCGGGCGGCCTCCGGGACGTCCTCCCCCCAGACTTGGTCGATCAGCCGGTCTGAGGTAACCAGTCCGTTGGCCCTGAGGAGCAGGTGAACGAGCACCGCCCGCTGCTTGGGCCCTCCGAGAGGGAGTGCCCTTCGCCCCCGGGTGACCTCAACCGGCCCGAGGAGCCGAAACTGCATGCCGCGACGGTACGACTTCTCCGCTCGGAGAGGAATACCCGCCTGCCTTCGGTGTCCAAGGGTTTTCCAAGTCGCCGGTGTTCCGATCTATGGGTCTGAGCCGAGAGGTGGGAGTCATGAACGCAAGCAGGACGAACTCGCAGCGTTGGCAGAAGTGTCTGGGACTCCTGTTCGCTGTGGGCCTTCTCGGTGTGGGCTGCTCGTCCGGGGAGCACGGAGCCTCGAGTTCGAGGCCGGTCGAGACGGGAGCCTTGCCTTCGTGCGCCCCCGGCACGATCACGACCGTGGCCGGGACGGGAACCTACGGTGATTCGGGGGACGGGGCACCGGCGACCAAAGCAGAGCTGGCCGGTCCCTATGCGGTGGCGACAGATGCTCACGGCAACGTGTACATCGGAGAGTTCGGATCGCTCGGCCCGTCAGGCGGCGGGCACCGCGTTCGCATGGTTTCCGAGGACGGCATCATCACGACGGTCGCCGGGACGGGGAAGCCGGGGTACTCGGGAGACGGCGGTCCTGCGACCGAGGCCAGACTCGATACGCCGACCGGCCTCGCCGTCGACGAGGCGGGCAACCTCTACATCGCCGATTCCGGCAACCACGTTGTCCGCAAGGTTGACTCCTCTGGCGTCATCACGACGGTGGCCGGGACGGGGAAGCCCGGATACTCGGGAGACGGCGGTCCTGCTCCGAGAGCCCGGATGGATCGCCCGGAGAACCTCTTCCTCAGGTCGGATGGAACCCTCTACGTCACCGACACCTTCAACATGACGGTGCGCAGGATCGACGCTACAGGGACCATCACGACGGTGGCCGGGACCGGGAAGCCGGGATACTCGGGAGACGGCGGTCCCGCGACGAAGTCACAGCTCTGGGAGCCACACGACATCGAGCTCGACGAAGCGGGGAACATGTACATCGCCGATACGTTCAACCACCGCGTTCGCGTGATTGACCCGGGAGATTCGATCACGACATATGCCGGGACCGGACAGCCTGGGGTGGTGGGCGAGGTCGGCGGGCCTGCAACGTCGGCGGATATCGGTTTTCCTGCGGGCCTCGCCGTCGATGACGACGGGAGTCTGTATATCAGTGACAACGGCCACCGACGCGTCGTGAAGGTTGGGAAGGACGGAACGATCAGCCTGTTCGCCGGCAGCGGGTCCTTCGGGAACTCAGGCGATGGGGGTCCCGCCACGGACGCCGAGTTCGCGCATCTCGTGGGCCTCGCGTTCGATGCGGACGGGAACCTCTACATCGCAGACCGCGATAACCACAACGTCCGCAAGGTGTGCACGTGACGACAGCAGGGATTCCCCCGGATTCTCCAAAGAAGCCCGGGGCGGAAGCGCCGACCGTGCCCACGTCGAGGAGGTCCTTCGGACCTTTGCCTTCGCCGAGGAGAGGAGGAGCAGACGAGGCCGCGCCTGCCACGCAAGGAAGGAGGTGGAAGGGCTTTGAGGACGTTGCTTGGCCGCGGGCAGGAAGCCAGCGGATGTCCCACAGGAGAGGAGAGAGAGATGCGTGCACTGCGCCTCAAGGGAGGGATCGTTTTCGGAAGTGTTGTGCTCGCCGTTGCGCTGAGCGCCAGCATTGTGGCCGCCCAGGTGACGAGTACGGTGCTGGCGGACACGAACACTGTGCGGCTTCGCATCGTCCGTACCGAGGCTACTGGAGGCTTCGATTCGAACTGGCACACGCATCAGGGACCGGCGATCGTTCAGGTCCAAGAAGGCCGCTTCAAGATCTTCCAGGAGAGTTGCGAGCCCAAGGTGGTGGGACCGGGTGAGACGTACATCGAGATCCCCGGCGTCCCGGTCCGGGCCGTGGCGAAGGGAGACATCACGTGGACCACGACGCTGGTCCTCCCGAACAGCGCCCCTGGCGACCCCATGGCGGCGCCGGCGAGCGACCCCTGCTCGTAGAAGGACAGGTGTAGGACCTGCCCCGGGTGCCCGGCTTGAGCCGGGCACCAGGGGCTCGCCCCTGCCCCCAACTCCTCAGGCGGCGCTCGGGCCGCAGCTGCTGCCGAGGCACACGCTCGTGCCCCCGATTTTTGTGGCTAATTTGTGGCTCACTCAGGTGATCTGACCTGATCTAAGACCGTCTCACATGACGTGTGAGCAGCGGATATGCCTCTCGTGACCTGGAAACGCAGGACTCATAACCCAGAGGTCGCTGGTTCAAATCCAGCCCGCGCAACGAGCGAAATAGCAGGACAGAGGCCTTAGGGCGGCTCCTCTCGGCGAGGATCCGCCCTTTTTTGTGGCTAATTTGTGGCTAAATTCCTCGCATCCCGACGTACACGAGTCTTCGGGGACGATCTGAGGCGGGTCGAGGAAGGCGGGCCTGGGGGGAGAGGGTGGCGCCGTTTCTTGGCCACAGGACGGCGACCCGGAACCTCCTGGACGCGGCGTCCGACGATCCAAAGCGCCACGCGCGAAGCTCGTCCGCCAACTGCAAGCCATCGGCTATCGCGTCACCCTCGAGGAGGTGGAGGCCGCGGAGCATTCGCGGCATTTCACCACAGCCCTGGCGCGGTCGTGCACGGAGGCCAGAGAAGGGAGGATCGATGCACGCGTTGCGCGTTCACCAGCAGGAAGGCCCGGAGGGCCTCACGTACGAGGAGGCTCCCATACCCGAGCCGGGGACCGGCGACGTCCTGGTCCGCGTCCACGCGGCGAGCTTCACCCCCACCGAGCTCACGTGGCCCTCGACCTGGGTGGACCGGCTGGGGCACGACCGGCGTCCGGTCATCCCCGCTCACGAGGTCTCGGGGACCGTGGAGGCCTTGGGATGGGGGACGACCGGGTTCGCTGTCGGCGATGCCGTGTACGGGCTGACCGACTGGTACCGGGACGGCGCCCTGGCCGAGTACGTGGCGATGGAGGCGAGGAACCTGGCCCCCAAGCCGGCCTCCCTGGATCACGTCCAGGCGGCCGCACTGCCCATGCCCGGGCTGACCGCGTGGCAGGCCCTGTTCGTCCACGGCGGACTGTCCGAAGGCCAGCGGGTGCTGATCCACGGGGCGGGCGGGGGAGTGGGGACCGTCGCCGTCCAGCTGGCCCGGGCGGCGGGCGCCCACGTCATCGCCACCGGCAGAGCGTGGGCCCGGGACCGAGTGAGCGAGCTCGGCGCCGAGCGGTTCGTAGACCTCGACCGGGAGCGGTTCGAGGAGGTGGCTGAAGGGGTGGACCTGGTAGTCGATCTCGTGGGTGGGGAGATCCTGCAGCGGTCGGCCGTCACGGTCAAAGAGGGAGGCATCGTCGTCTCCGTCGTGGAGGATCCGCGGGCGCAACTGGATGAGGTGCGCCAGGCCCGTGGGTTCTACTTCGTGGTGGAGCCGGCTCGCTCGGAGCTCGAGGAGCTGGCCCGTCGGGCGGATGCCGGCGACCTACGTCCCGTGGTGGGGGAGGTGTTCGACCTCGCCGACGTGGGCAAGGCGTTCGAGGCCAAGGCGGGCGGGGGCGTCCCGGGGAAGGTCGTGCTTCGGATCTGGGACCAGTGAGCGTGTCACGGTCCATTCGGATTCAAGACCGCGACCCCCCGAAGCAGCGGGAGGTCAGTAAGGAAATGGCGATTCTGTCGATCTGGGAATCCCACCTCCCAAGATCCGCGCCGCTGGGGGCGCCGCGGTGACCGACGCCATCTGAGGGACATGCCGCGGTACGCGGGATACCTTGGGCACGAATTCAGGTCACCTATCCCGGGAACGTCCGGGTCACCCGTGCCACGATCACGTGATGATGGCCCTCAAGGATCAAGTGACGCCGGGTCTGTTCAGCATCACCTCGAACACGACAGCCAGGAGTGCGGCGATAGAAAGAGTGGGCAAGAAGGAGAGATCGTGGAGTCCCGGGAGAACTGCAGGCGGGTAGGCGTTCGGGACGATCAGCCGCCCAGCGCGTGATGGTTCACGCGCTGCCAGGGATGCGTCCCGTAGACCGTCCGTAGCAGCGCATCGCTTACCGTCTGCGGGCCACAGGTCGGGGTCACGGTGGAGGTGATGTCCGAGAACGCGAGCTGCATCCCGCGAAGGTCCCACGTCGCGGTCATCGTCCGTCCGAAGCACCAGGGGTCCGCCCCCTCGGTGAACGTGACCCGGTCTTCCGAGACCGCGTACGTCCCGAAGGTGACCTGCGTGCTCCCGTTCTCGCCCTCGCGATGAAGCCGCCAGCGGCCGCCCGTCATGCTGAGCGTGTAGTCCCCCTCGTGACTCCGGACATCCCGGTCCGAGAGGAGTGGGGATCGGAGGTCGGCGTCGGTGATGGTCACCCGGTACGCGCCCTCAGGTCCGATCGGCTCGGTGCCGTCGGCCCCCTCGTTCGACGGGAGCGGCGAGGCGATCCCCGGCGACGACGGACAGCTCTCGACGTGGAGATACTGTCGACACTCCTCGATCGTGAACGACCGCGTCAGTCGAGTTCGGGCGAGCCGCACGAGCTCGTCGATCGGCAGAACGTGCACCCGCAGGGTGCCGTCGTACCCCGTGCTGGCGAGCCTCGTCCCGTCAGGGCTGAAGGCCACTCCGCTGAGACCGCCCGCATGTCCGCCGAGCGACAGGATCTCGCGACCCGACGCGACTTCCCAGATCCTGGCGGCGCCGTCGTCGCCGGCCGTCGCGAGACGTGCGCCGTCGGGGCTGAATGCGACGTCCTGGACCCCGCCGGCTCCGGTCAGCGACGCGACCTTCTCGCCCGAGGACGTACTCCAGATCGCCGCGCCATCCCCGCCCGAGGTCGCGATCATCGTTCCGTCCGGGCTGAACGCGACACCGAGCGAGAGCCCGAGATTGACGTGGAGGTCGAGGACCTCCTCCCCCGACGCAACGTCCCACACGCGCATGGTGTCCCGGGCGATCGAGGCGACCAGGCGACCGTCGGGGCTGAAGGCCACCTCGCCCACCCTGTCGCGAACGCCTCCCGGAAAGGCACGGAACGAACGGAGCGCCTCCCACGAGGAGGCGTCCCACAGGGTCACCGTCCCGTCACCTTCACCGGTGGCGATCAGGGACCCGTCCGGGGTCGCGGCGACGCTCCAGAGATCGTCCACGGCGTGGAACTCGATCTCCGCCCCGGAGACGGTCTCGAGGACCCGAACGCCCTGCGAGGAGGCGGCGTCGGACCAGCCGGCCGCCACGATCGTCGAGCCGGTCCGGTCGAACGCCCCCGCCCTGAGCGTCAGGGGATAGCTTCGGATCCGGTCGCCCGTCGACGAGTCCCACAGCCATCCTCCGCCCGGCGGCCATCCCGTGGTGAGGACGCTCGAGCCGTCCGGGCTGAACGCCACGCTGTTGATGATCTCCGGCTCTGCGCCTCCGAACACTTCGGAGCCGCCCTCCGGCGTCACGTCCCACACGCGTGCGGTCCCATCGCCACCGCCGGTGACGAGTCGCGTGCCGTCGGGGCTGAACGCCACCATGGCGACGAGGCCGGTATGGCCGGCGAGCACGCGGAGCTGTGTTCCCGTCGTCGCGTCCCAGATCCGCGCCGTCCCGTCGGTACTGCCCGTCGCGAGGAGGCTGCCGTCGGCGCTCCAGGCGAGGCCCAAGACGTCGCCGGTGTGACCTTCGAGCGAGAGGATCTCGCGCCCCGTCGTGGCGTCCCAGATCGTGGCGGTGCGCTCCCCCCCGGTCGCGATCTCGCTCCCATCTGGGCTGTAGATGGCTCCCCCGGCCGCGCCAGGGATGGTGCGGACCCGGCGCCCCGTCTGGACCGCGTAGATGGACACGGCGTCCCCTTCGCCTCCGCATGTGCCGACGGTGACGTATGCGCCGTCGGGGCTGATGCTCGGGCTGCTGCAGAAGCCGAGGTCGCCGTCGTGCATCGTCTGCACGACCACGCCGGTCCTCGCGTCGACGATCGTCATGCCGGTGCCCTCGCCCGAGTGCCCGATCGCCACGAGTCGGCCATCCGGGCTGAACGAGGCGCCGGCGCCCGCCCGTGGGAGGCCGGGGAGGGCGTGGAGCTGTCGTCCCGTGCGCGTGTCCCAGACGATCGCCCGGCCGTCGTTGGCGCCGGTGACCAGTCGGGAACCGTCCGGACTGAACGCCACGCTGAAGATGTCGGCGTCGTGACCGCTGAGTCGGTGGACGAGCGCGCCCGTCCGCGCGTCCCACAGCATCGCGTCGACCTGCTCGTTCCCGCCGACCGTCCCACCCGTCGCAAGCAGACGCCCGTCGGGGCTCCACGCCACGTTCCCTGTAGAGGGGTGTTCGATCGTGAACAGCAGCCGGTCGGCCGCCACCGCGTCGTGCAGCGCCTTCTCCGCCTCGGGCAACACCGTCGCGTCCGGACGCGTCGTCTCGACCGCCTGGAGCGCGAGCAGGATGCTCCGCTCCGGCTCGACCTCCAGGTTCGCGGTCGCCGCCGCGGTGAGCTCTCGGGCCGTGGCGATCCGTGCCTCCCGCTCGACCCGGCGGCCCTGGTTGACGGCGATCGCGGTGAGCGCCGACGCGACGAGCGCCGCCACGGACAGGACCGCCACGAGCCCGCGCAGCCGCCGGACGGACCGCCGTTCCAGGGCGGCCTCACGCTCGGCGCGTAGCCGCTCCGCCTGGCGCTGGCGATCCCGCTGATCGATGCTCGCGGTGACGAACGTCCGCTCGGGCCCGGTCAGCGCGATCCGCGTCGCCGCCGACCACGCCTCGACCTGCTCGAGCCGCGTCCCGCCGAGCAGGAAGCTGTGGTCCCGGCCGGCCCCCTCCCACTCGGTGGCGGCCGCGGCGACCCGCTGCTGCATCTGCAGGTCCTCCCGCGCCGCGTCGATCCAGCGCCGCAGCCGGCTCCAGCTCCGCAGCAGCGCCTCGTGTGCCACCTCGACCGTCGGTTCCCGGGAGACGGGATGCCGGTCGAACGCGAGCAGGCGGTGCCGGCCGAACGCGTCGACGGCGGCCTTCATGGCCGCCGGGTCGACCTCCAGCTCGTCGAGTTCGCTCATCGGCACGCGACGGCGCGTGTCCTCCCGTCCCTCGCTAAGCGTCACCAGTCGCAGCAGGAGCTGGCGGGAGGCGTTCCGCGACGCCGCGTCGAAGGCCGCGTAGAGCTCCTCGGCGCGACGGGCGAGCGCGCCGGCAACGCCGCCGATCTCGCGGTACGCCGCGGCGGTGAGCTCGCCGTCCCTGCGTCGCTCGAAGAGCTCGGTGAGCGCGTACTGCAGCAGAGGGAGGGCGCCGGGTCGCTCCACGACATCGGCGACGGTCTCCGCGATGAGGGCGGGATCGCAGCCCACACCGACCCGCTCGGCAGGGCCGGCGATCGCCCGCTCCAGCTCGTCGGGCGACAGCGGTGTGATGGGCTCCGTGCGCGCGCCGAGCAGGCGGCCGAACTCCGTGTAGGCGAGCGGGCGGTCGTAGAAGTCGGCGCGGAGGGTGAGGATCACCCGCACCCGGCTTCGAGGGTCCGTCACCGCGGCGCGGAGCCCGTCCATGAACACGCGTCGCGCACGCTCGTCCTCGGTGAGCGTGAACAGCTCCTCGAACTGGTCGACGAAGAGCACGAGCTCCGAGCCGTCGTCGGGGAGGACTCGCTTGACCGCGCGGAGCAGGCCGAGGTCGTCGCGCTCGAGCTGGTCGATCAGGCTGGGCGGCTGGTGCACCGACACGCGGAGCAGCGCGGCCTCAAGCTCCTCGAGCGGGTGCGCCCCGGGGAACATCTCCGCGTAGAACCAGTGCCGTGAGTCCGGGAGCGCGGCTCGCAGCGCAGGCAGGAGCCCCGCCCTCACGACCGAGGACTTCCCGCTCCCCGAGGGGCCCACGAACGCCAGCAGGCGCGAACTGGGATCGCGCTCCACGAGCCGGCCCACGAGCCGTTCGACGAGCGCCTCCCGGCCGAAGAAGTCGGCCGCATCCGCCTCTTCGAACGGACGCAGCCCCTTGTAAGGGTTCGTCACGGCGCCGGTCGGGCGGCGCGTGGCCTTCCGTGCTCCGATGGCGCCCCGAAGCGCCGTGGCCATGGCGACGACGTCCTCGTACCGCTCCTCCGGCTGTTTCGACGTCGCCCGGTCGATGACCTCGTCGAGCGCCACGGGGAGCCCCGGGCGCACCGTCGAGACCGGCGGCACCGGATCCGACAGCCCGCGCTGCAGGAGGGCGGCGAGGGACTCCTCCCGGAGCGGCGGTCCGCCTGTCAGCGCCTCGAAGGCGACGATGCCGAGGCTGTAGAGGTCGGTCCGCGGCGTGACCGGCTCTCCCCTGATCTGTTCCGGCGCCAAGTACGCGGGCGTCCCGGGGGAGTGGATGCCCGCGGTCGCCGTCGCCAGGTCCTTCGCGATCCCGAAGTCCGACAGGTACGCGTTCCCGTCCTCGTCGAGGAGGATGTTCGCCGGCTTCACGTCGCGGTGGATGATGCCCTCCCGGTGGGCCGCTGCCAGGGCCTGCGCCACCTGGTCGATCGCCTCGACGACGAAGGACGGATCGAGCGGTCCCTCCTTCTCGATGCGTCGGGCCAGGCTGCCGCCCGACAGGAGGCGCATCACCAGGTACGCGGCTCCGGGCTCCCGCCAGTAGTCGTGGAGCGGGACGACATGCGGATGCTCGAGCCGAGCGACCAGCTGCGCCTCGCGCTCGAACCAGCGGACGAAGTCCGGGTCGGTCGCCAACTCCCGGTGGATCGACTTGATCGCCACCTCGCGCCCGATGGCGGGCTGAAGCGCGCGGTGGACGACGCCGAACGCGCCCTGCCCGATCGTCTCCAGGAGCCGGTATCCACGCAGCGGCCGTCCCGTGGCGTCGAGGCCCTCGTCCTGGCGGAGGATCCGCTCGTGCAGCCGTCGAAGCTCCTGCGACGGGTCGATGCCGAGCTCGTCTGCGAGGATCTCCCTGGCCCGCTGGAACGCGGTCAGCGCGTCGCCCTGCCGGCCCGACCGGTAGAGCGCGAGCATCAGGTGGGCCCACAACCGCTCGCGGAGCGGGTTGGCGGCGACGAGCGGCTCGAGCTCGGCGACGAGCGCGCCGTGCCGCCCGAGCTCGAGCTCGGCGGCGTGCCGTTCCTCCTGAGCCTGGAGCTTGAGCTCTTCGAGCCGAGCCGCCTCGCCCTGGAGCGACGGCTCGCCAGCGAGGTCGGCGAGCGCCGGACCGCGCCATAGGCCCAGCCCTTCGCCGAGGAGCTCGGCGGCCCGCTCCGGGTCGCCGCTCGTGCGGGCGTCGCGAAGGATCGACTCGAACCGCGCGGCGTCGACCTCGGTCGGGTCGGCCCGGAGCACGTAGCCCGGTGGCCGTCCCTCGAGCCGCTCGGCGCCGAGGGCACCGCGCAGGCGGGAGACGTAGCCCTGGAGCGTGTTCCTGGCCGCGGGCGGCGGGTCCTCGCCCCAGACGGCGTCGATCAGGATCTCGGCCGGCACGACCTGGTTCGCGCGGACGACGAGGTGCGCGAGCACCAGGCGCTGCTTGGGACCGCCGAGCGGGATCGGGCCGCTCCCTTCGGAGGCCGCGACGGGTCCGAGGACGCGGAACTCCACGCGCGTACCGTAGCCCCGTTCGGCGAGCCCGTGAAGTCCCTCGATCCGGCCCATGCGGCCGAGCCTCGGGCGGCGCGCTTGCAGACGGCTGCAATCCCAGGTCGGAGCCCCGATCCGGGCTCGCGCGGGGCCCGCCGATCGACCCGCTTCCAGCGTTCTTCAAGCCCCTCGCACTCGAGCCTCATGAGCCCGGCTCGACCGTCCGCGCATGCGGACGACACGGTGGATCGGAGCGGCGGTGGTGGGCGGTGGCGATTGCCGCCGAAGCGGTGGTCCTGCGGGCTGCGGAGGGCGCCCCGGCGGTGACGTTCGAGCCGGCGGCGGTGGTCGGTGGGACGCCGGAGCAGGTGGAGATGGCCCGCTGGGCGGTCGGTCGGTTCGAAGTGGCTGGCCTGGCGCTCCCGCCCGTCGAGATCCGGTTCCACGACGACATGGACGGGTGCGGCGGGCACCTGGGGTTCTACCGGGGCGGCGGCGTCGACATCTGCGGCATCTCTACGAACCTGATCGCCAGGCGGAACCTGCTGCACGAGATGGCCCACGCGTGCGCGGAGGAGAACGTGAGGTCACGCAGCGAGCCGGTCTCCACGTGACCCGCGTGGTCGTGGCGATGGAGGCCACGGATCCCCGACATCGGGGTGCGACATGAGCGGAACCGTTGCCGCCGAGAAGTCGGCGTGGGCCGACCGGTGGCGACCGAGAAAGGAGAAGGGTGATGAAGCGGACCTTGGGGCTCGCCGTGGCGGTTGTCGTCGCTGCCATCGTGGCGACGGCCGGCCCTGCCACGGCGACCGCGCGGAGTGGCGAGCTGCACGTGACGAAAGAGTGCTCGCAGTACGACGGCACGGTGGGGTCGTTCTGCACGATCACCTCGTCGAACATCAACACGATCAGGCCCGGCATGCGGGTGACCTATCTACAGGCCCCGGCCGAGGGCGTGCTGGACGCAGACATCGTCCTGTCGTTCGAGCACGGGAGCGCCGCGTCCGGCCACGTCCTGCTCGACCTGACGACGGCTCAGGGTCGCGTGACGTTCTCGGGCGGGACCGGCAGGTTCACCCACTTCACGGCGGACGCCGTCGTCTCGGTCGATTCGGCCGGGGTGTGGCACTGGGACGGAACCTACAGCTTCACCGGGTCCGACGGGGAGTGAGCGCATACCACCGGCCTTCGACGGGTTCTGAGCAAGACCTCGAGCGAGCGGCCGGCCCACGCGAGCCGGCCGCTCGCGGGCACGCCGATCCCCGCCGGATCCCGGTGACGCACGGCACACCCCGATCCTGGCGCCCGGCAGGGACCGCGACACTCGGCCCACGTACCGTCGCCCCGCGACCGCGTGGAGCGGTTCCTGAGGAGCGGGGATCAAAGCGAACGGATGCGGTCGCTTCGAGAGGAAGGAGGCCAAGACGGAACAGCACATGTGGTTTCGGATGAGTTCTGCTCGGTGGACGCAGTTGGCGGCATCGACCGCCACCACGGGAAGGAGGCACGCATGAAGCATGGGCTTGCACTCGTATCAGGGCTGGTCCTCGGACTCGCCGCCTTCGCCGGCAGTGCGGCAGCGGCACCGAATCCAACCCCCAACGGGTTTGTGGGAGCTTGCAACATGCTGGCGTCCTGGCCAGGCGCGGGCCCGGGGAACGGCGTCGGAGTCCAGCCGGGAGGAGGCATGGAACGGGCGATGTCCGTCGACAACCCGAACGGAAACGATGGCATGTTTCATGCCGTGTTCGTCTCCAACGGTGACTGCTGACGTCACCCGTCCCTGAGCGACACCCTGAAGACGGCGACGCCACCCGCTCCAGCGGCTGGCGTCGCCGTCTTACCCCGGCTCGTGCTCGCCAGCGCCTCCCAGACGGCTGGGGCCGGCCCCTCTGAGGGGCCCTATGAGGGGACGCAAGGCTCGGTCCGAGTGGTGGCGCTGGCGTTAGCCGGGGCCGGTTCGGCTCAATCGAGACCCGCCGGCGCCGAATCGGACTGGCCAATGAGGACGATGGTGGGCGCCTGAAGCAGTCCAGAGGCTTAGTTCCGGGACAAGGCGCTCCAGACAGCAAGAGGGTAGGCGATGACGATGACGACCCGGTCGGCGGGGCGGGGGAGGGGAAGGGAGTCGAGATCGGGACCCGATTCTTGTGTCTAATTTGTGTCTGACTCACGTGATCTGACGTGATCTCAGGTGATCTCAGGTGATCTGTGAGCAGCGGATATGCCTGAGCCGACCTGGAAATGCAGCTCATAACCCAGAGGTCGCTGGTTCAAATCCAGCCCGCGCAACGAGCGAAACCGCAGGTAGATGACCTAAAGGCGGCTCCTCTGACCGAGGAGCCGCCGCTTTTTGTGGCTAATTTGTGGCTAAATTCCCTCGGTCCGGGGGCCGACGGAGAGACCGGCCTCGATTCGGTGGGGGGGAGCGTGGCAGCCACACCTCAGGAGACTGTCCATATGTCCAAGGTCTAGTCCTGCCGCAGGAATGCGATGAAGGACAGTTCCGACCAACCCCCGGCTGGTGCCGCCGGTTTCGCAGGTCGCGCGGGACGGGCCGGTCTGGCGGGCCGGGCCGGGCGCGCCTGTCGGAACGTCCCGCGGGGTGGGGGTTCCTGGCGACCACTCTGCCGCTCTGATCGCAAAGGGCTGAGGCTGACGACCGGCCCCAGCCAGCCGCCGTGATCCTCCCCCCACGCGTTTCCACCCACGACGTAGACCACCCAGTCGATCCATTCCGCGTCAAAGATGTGCCCCGTCGACGTCAATCCAGGGCATGAGAGGCGACCATGGAACCGCTGTTCGACTCCCACCGTGCTATAAGGAGCGATTTGGGCCCTTCGTGGGCCACCTCCCCGCCGTATCCCATGCGCCTGCGGCTTGCCTGTTCCGAAGCAGAGGGCGGGCAGAAGGGGTCGAGTACCCGGTTTGACAGGCTGGTTCGACCCAGATAGGTTCGTCTGAACCAACGGCCCTTAGCACGAGAGGAGGAGTCGTGGCAGGGAGCTTCCGGGTGCGCGGGGTCACGATCGTCACGGCGCTCGCCGTCGCGGCTTCGATGCTCGTCATCTCGGCGCCGTCGGCGACCGGTGCGCCGCCGTCGTGCGCGGTGTCCAACACGAGGACCGACACGGACTCCACCTCCCTCCAGGCCGCGGTGGACGCTGCGAAGGCCCGGGATACGCTGGAGGTCAAGGGGAGGTGCGTCGGCAGCACGACCGTGGCCAAGGACGTCACGATCAAGGGAGAGGCCGGTCCTGGGATCCCGACCCTCGACGGGGGCGGGGCGGGGACGGTCGTCCACATCACACGCGGAACGACGACGATCGAGGGCTTGAAGATCACGAACGGCGTCGCGGACGTCGTGTCGGTCGAGGGAAACGGATGCTGCGTCGGCGGTGGCATCGCAGTGAGCGGCGACAGGGCTGGAGCTCGCCTGGTCGACGCCCTCGTGACGGGCAACTCGGCGACCGTCTTCGGCGGCGGTATCGACGTCGACGCTGGGACACTTACGCTCGTCAACTCCACCGTGAGCGAGAACACAGCGTGGAGCGCCGGCGGCATCGACTCGGACTTCGGCACGATCACACTTATCGGATCCACCGTCAGCGAGAACACGGCTGCGGGGGGGACCAGCTGCCAGGACCTCGGTTCGTGCGCAGGCGGGATCTGGAACTTCGGCGGCACTCTCACCTTGATCGATACCGCCGTGAGCAGTAACACGGCAACCCGCCGAGGTGGCGGGATCGTCAACCAGACCCCAACGGGCGGACCAGGAGCCGTGCTTACGTTGAGTGGAACCACGACGATCACCGATAACCACGCCTTCAGCGACCCCGCCGTCAACCTGGGCGGCGGAATCTGGATCCGTGGGGATGCCACGGTCGCCGCGACCGCGGACTGGACGGGCTCCATATCGGGGAACACGCCGGATCAATGCTTCCCGACGGTGACCATCAACAGCATCACCTGCGGCCCCTAGAGAGCAGGGTGCGGGAGGGCTGGCCTCCGGATCAGCCCTCCTGCGCTCCTCGCCCCATCGAAATGATCTCGGCTGGCCTTACATGTCTCTGAGCAGTGGCTATTCCTGAGCTGACCTGGAAAACGCAGAACTCATAAACCAGCGGTCGCTGGTTCAAATCCGGCCCGCGCAACGAAGCAGCTCGGAAGGGGTGCCGGTGGGCACCCCTTTGCCATTTCTGCCGGCTAGAGAAGCCGGGGGGCGCAACTCCGGGTTGGCTTGGAGGAATCTGGGCTTCGACCTGCTCGTCCCTCCTCGCCCCTCCTGGACTGTCCTACTTGGGGGGGAGGGGAAGTCATCGGGAAGGACGATGCTGCGGCGCGCTTCCCATCGGTATCCTGCATACGTGGCGCCCCCCGAGAGGATCGCGCGCCCTTCCGTCCTCACGCCGATGGCCGGGGACCTGGTCCTCGCGGGCATCTTCCTGGCGATCGACCTCACGGTCGCCGCGCTGGAGCCTCCTCAGGCGGCGGGGCCGTCGTCCGCGGTAACCGTCATCGTTCTGCTGGCGGCGAGCGTGCCGCTCGCTTGGCGCCGCTCATACCCCGTAACCGTGCTGGCGCTCACCTTCGGAGCGCTGCTGACACACGAGGTCTTGGGGTATCCCGAGGCGCCGCTCTTCGGGCCGTTCGCGGCGGCCTACTCTGTAGGAGCTCATCGATCGCGCCCCGTTTCTACCGTTGCGGCCGGCGCCGTGATCGGCGCGTACCTCGTGTCCCGCATCGTGAACGTGGCCCGGTTCGGCCAACCTCTCATCACGGTGCTGCCGAACATCAGCGTGCCCGTGCTCCTCTGGGTGCTCGGCGCGACGGTTCGTCGCATCCGTGAGTACGCGGGACAGCTCGAGGAGAAAGCCGTCCGGCTGGAGCGTGAGCGAGACGAGGAGGCCCGACGCGCGGTCGAGGAAGAGCGCGCCCGCATAGCCCGAGAGCTTCACGACGTCGTGGCGCACGGCGTAAGCATGATGGTGGTGCAGGCCGGAGCGGCCCGGCGCGTCCTTCCAAAGCAGCCCGAGGAAGCCACCGATGCCCTGCGGTCGATCGAGCAGACCGGCCGAAAGTCGCTCGTCGAGATGCGACGACTGCTGGATCTGCTCAGGACCGACGAGGAAGGGCCCGGCCCACTCGAGCCGCGGCCCGGTGCGGAGGGGATCGAGGATCTGATCCGGACGGTGGGAGAGGCGGGCCTCGGAGTCGACCTCGTGGTCGAGGGGGAGCGTCGTGACCTTCCCCCTGGGGTCGGGCTGTCGGTCTACCGCATCGTACAGGAATCCCTCACCAACAGCGTGCGACACGGGCGCGCAGCGCGGGCACGAGTCCTTGTTCGGTACGGGGCTTCGGACGTACAGCTCGAGATCACCGACGACGGCCGAGGCGGGACCCCGCCGAACGCACAGAGCGAAGGCCGCGGACGCGGGCTCATCGGGATGCGAGAGCGGGCCGCCCTTCTGGGCGGGGAGTTCAGCGCGGGGCCCGCTCCTGAGGGTGGGTTCGCGGTGCGCGCGCGGCTCCCCGTCGAGGCGACATGACCATCCGCGTCGTCATCGCTGACGACCAGGAGCTCGTTCGGAAGGGCTTCCGGATGATCCTCGAGGCAGAACCCGACATCCGCGTTGAAGGAGAGGCTGCCGACGGGAGGGAAGCGGTGGAAGCTGCCCGCAAGCTTCGCCCCGACGTCGTCCTGATGGACATTCGGATGCCGAACATGGACGGGGTCGAGGCGACGCGCCAGCTGGCCGGCGAAGAGGGGATGAAGGTACTCATCCTCACGACTTTCGACCTCGATGAGTACGTCGTCGAAGGGCTGAGGGCGGGCGCCGGTGGCTTCCTGTTGAAGGACGTACCGCCCGAGACGCTGGTGGACGGGATCCGGATCGTTGCCCGTGGTGATGCGCTCCTCGCGCCGTCCGTCACCAGGCGTCTCCTCGATCGCTTCGTCACCAAGCTCGCTCCCGCCCGCGTCGAGGAGCAGCAGGCGCTGGCCACGCTGACCGACCGCGAACGCGAAGTCTTGCTTCTGGTAGCCAGGGGCAAATCGAACGCGGAGATCGCTGAAGAGCTGTTCGTGAGCGAAACGACCGTGAAGACCCACGTGTCTCATGCGCTCATGAAGCTCGGGCTCCGCGACCGCGTGCAGGCCGTCGTGCTGGCCTATGAGGCGGGTCTGGTCCAACCGGGCATCGATTGACTGCTCCTCCCTTCGGATGAGACCGCGCCATCCGCTCGTTCCCGGGAACGACACGGAAATCACACCTGGGCCGGACGACGACGAGGGAGCCCGCGGCTACGGTCACACAGACGAAGGAGGAGGGATGAAAGACACAACTACCTGGTTCCGACGAGGCCTCGGCCGCCGCCGCGTGCCTCCGATCGCAGCCGGCCTCTGGTTAAGTCTTCTTCTGGTCGCGTGCCTCCGACCAGGAGCGGCCGGCCCCGCAGGCCCATCGGGCACGACCCTCGAGGCACGGATCGACGCGGTGGCGCCGCTCGGTCTCGAGGAGGGCCCGTACTCGGGGATCTCCGTGGCCGTCGCTCGTGGTGATCGGATCGTGTTCGCCAAGGGGTACGGCCTCGCCGATCTCTCCGCCGGGGTCCCGGCGGAGGCCGACACGGTCTACCGCATCGGGTCCATCTCGAAGCCCTTCCTCGCGGCGGCCATGGTGCGGCTCGCCGAGCGGGGGCGGCTCTCGCTCGACGATTCGGTCGCCACCCTGCTCCCGGACTTGCCGATCGATCCGCGCATCACAGTGCGGCAGTTGCTGTCGCATACGTCGGGGCTCGCGAATCTGGGCCGGATGCCGGGGTTCGATGCGAGCCAGGGGATCGGGATGACGAAGGACGAGGTGGTGCGGTGGATCGCCACCCAGCCGCTCGAGTATGAGCCGGGGACTGAGTGGTCATACAGCAACTCGGGCTACCTGATCGGGGGCCTCGTGTTGGAGGAAGTCACCGGGGCCCCGGTCAAGTACATGACCGAGGAGATCCTCAGCAATGCTGGGCTCGATCGCACCACCTACTGCCTCGCCAACGAAAGTCCGCCTGACACTCGCGGATACGACGTCGTGGGCGAGGGCTGGGACCGCGTGCTTCGGCTGGGCCGTCCACCGGCTTTCGTGAGCGCACCCCCAGCCAACATGTCGCTGCTCGGGACGGTGGGCCCCACCTGCTCGACGGTTACGGATCTGGTTCACTGGCTCGCCGCGTTGCGCGAGGGCGAGGTGGTCTCGGAGCGCTCCTACGAGATGATGTCGGAGTCCATCGAGCTACCCAACGGCGAAAGCGTCCCCTACGGGATCGGGCTGCAGCTCCGAGAGGACTTTGGCCACCGTTCGATCGGTCACAGCGGCCTGATCAACGGGTTCGTGAGCCTGGTGCGGTACTTCCCCGAGGCAGACGTCACCATCGCATTTCTGGCGAACACCTCTCCGCCGAATCCGCCTGAGCGGTTGTGGGAGGAGCTCGTACGCGCCGTCTTCGTCGAAGATGCACCGGACACGGAGGGAGGAAACTCATGATCGATCGGATAGGGCAAGGGTCCCCCGCTAGGCTCTCGCTGGCGGCGTCGGGAACCATCCTGCTCGCGCTGGCCGGCTCGTTGGTGGTCGATGTGCTCTGGCTGGCACTGCTGCCCGCGGCGGCCCTGTTGTTCCTCGCAGTGGGCGCCATCCATGCCGCCCAGGAGGGGCGCGATGGACGGGTCGGCGCGCTGGGCGCTGCAATGGTCCGCACCGGATGCGTCGCCCTGGTGGCGACGGCGATAGCCGGTCTCGTGGTGGTGGCGGTCCGCGGGGTGGAGCCCGAATGGCTCTCCGTCGCGGCGCTCGCTTCGGGGGCGATCCTGGTGGCAGGGGTGTTCGCCTTTGGGATGGCCCTGGTGGCCACCCGTACGGCGCCTCGGGCCGCAGCCGTTCTGTTCGCCACGGCCATCCCGCTCGGTGTCGCGATCGACTTCCTCCCGAACCTCGCGGTCCCGTTCCCGCTGTTCTTCACGGGAGCGGGGGTCTACATCGGTCTGGGGCTACTCGCGCTGTCGATCATTCGCCTGGGAAGGGCGGCGCCCTGGTCAAGAGGCATCGGCGACGACGTGCCGAACCCGGTGGCCGTCGCGGCGCCGGCGCTATGAGGCCTTATGATGCGGCGGGGCGCACGGGAGGGGGGGATCATCACGGTCCGTCCCCGGGGCGTTCCGGTCGAAGGCATCACCGAGGCGGAGGGTCGATACGTGTACAAGCAGGAGCGATGCAGGAGGTGCGGCTCCCCTGTCCAGACCTGGGAGCTCGCCGGACGCATCGCCTACGCCTGCCCACGGGACCAGCCGCCGACATCGGGGGCCGTCACCGGGAGCGGCTAAACCGGCCAGAAGCACGGGAGGTTGTCCGGAACGTCGGGGAATGAGCGCCGATACCAGTCGGGAGTTCTTACGCAGCAAGGCCGACTGGTGGGACTGGTGGAGGCGAGGGTCCCCCAGCCACGGAGGCAGCCGGCCGGACGCCGCGAGCTCGTGCTGGGCGCTAACCGAGCGATCCACCGAGTATTCAAGCAGCTTCTCCTTGACGGTGTCCGCGTAGCCGCTCGCCGTCCATCGGTCGCAGATGGCCACCCCGTAGCAGATGAGGGCGTCCTCGTGTCCACGCCACATCCGGACGGCCGGGTGGTGCTGCCATCCGTAGGTGGGGATGCGGCACACACGAAGGATGGCCAGCGCCTCGGACCGCTGGTTCCCGAGCCGCTTCGGGTCCAGGACCCGAGCGGTCTCACCGAAGTCCGGATACGGAAGGAACGTCTGCACCGGTCGCTCCTCGCCGGCTGGTCACCCCCGGTCGTTACCCACCCCCGTCGAGCGCCCCATCGCGAGCGGCGGGTGAAAATCTGCCGCCCCGAACGATTGGGGCCGCCTGAAACGGGGCACAAGAGGGGGCGCAGGCAGTCGAGTACGAAGGAGGCGGCCATGGCCGGGAGGAACAGCTTCGCGCGGACGCTCCACGACCTCGGGCTGGGGATCTGGTTCGGGGGCTCGCTGATGGGGGCGGTGGGCCTGAACGCCGCCGCGAAGCAGGCATCCGAGCCCACGGAGCGGCTCGAGGTTGCGAACGCCGGGTGGGCTCGGTGGACACCGGTCAACGCCGCGGGGATCGCCGCCTATCTGCTCGGGGGGGCCGTGCTGATGTGGGCGAACAAGGGCCGGCTGGCCGGGCAGGCCGGGGTCGGCAGGGCCACCGCCGGGAAGAACCTCCTCTCGCTGCTGGCCCTTGGGGCTACCGCGTACTCACGCGTGCTGGGCCAGCGGCTGATGGAGTACGAGAAGGTGCCGGTCGAGGACGGGACCACCTCGACCCACGAGACCCCGCCCGAGGTTCGCGGCATCCAGCAGCAGCTCAAGCTCCTCCAGTACGCGATCCCCGCCCACGTCGGGGGGCTGATCGCCATCAGCGCGGTCATGGGGGAGCAGCAGCGGCCGACCGAGGTCGCGCGCGGGGTGCTCCGCCGGTTCCTCCGTTCGGCCGCCTGAGCGTTGCCGCGTACGTGGCGAACATGCCGCTTGCAGTCTTCGTAGCCCGCTCGAAAAGTCTTGCGATCGCATGAGTTCACCAGTCCTCGCAGGAGGACAGCGGCCGAAGCCAAAGTCCCGGAGAGAGCGCTAAAGGGCGCACGGAGTCTACCGACTATGTACTGTCCGCTGCGAGGCGCCTGGCAGCGAGCAGCGTGATGTCGTCCCGTGGAGGCGTGTTCCCAACGAGTCGAAACATGACCCGACGGCATACCACGTCGGGGCTCTCGGTGGTCACGATCCGGCACACCTGTTTCAGCCGGTCGGTAGTCGCCTCGCCTCGTCGCTCGATGAGACCGTCGGTGTAGAGCACCAACATGGCTCCAGGGGGGAAGTGAAAACCCGTTGTTGGGCGTTTCAGGTCTTTGGCCACGCCCAGAGGTGGCCCGGGTTCCAGCTCCAGGGGTTGGGCCTCTCCGTCGGGCGGGGCCAGTATGGGAGGAGGGTGTCCCGCGGAGCAGACGAGCAACTCATCTGAGGAGGGCGAGACGACGACGCATACGACGGTCGCCAACTCGTCCGGGTCAAAGTACTGGAACACGCCGTCCGTCGAGTGCAAGACCTCGTCCGGCCCCGCGCCGCCGAAGGCATTGACACGGATCGTCGTGCGCAGTCGGCTCATCACGACTGCGGAGCGCAATCCGTGCCCGGCGACGTCGCCGACGCTCATCCAAACGTCGCCGGATGGCAGCTGAAAGACGTCGTACCAGTCGCCCCCGACACCTCTCTCTTGGGCGGGGGTCACATAGCGAGCCGCGAACTCGAGGCGGGGCACCCGTGGTATGGCGCTCGGCACGAGGCTCCGCTCCAAGATCTGGGATGCGGCCCGCTCGGTAGCGAGCATCGCCGTTTGATAGGCAAGGGCCACGCGTTCGGCCACGACGCCGAGCAGATCGGTGTCCTCCAGGGTGAAGGGACGCTCGCTCAGCCTCCCGACGTGGAGCACGCCGAGGAGCGAGCCCGCGCTCAACAGCGGAACCCCCAACATCGATCGTATGCCCTTCTCCCACAAGATGGGATTCGCGACGGTCCCGGGGTTGACGTTGTCCAGCATGACCGGGCGTTGCGTGGAGGCGATCCGTCCGGCGAAGCCATGCCCGATCGGCACGTGGACGTTCTGATAGATCTCTTCCTCAAGCCCACTGGCCGCCCGGGCCACCAGCATCTGGGACTCCGAGTCGAGGATCAGGATGGCCGCGGTATCAGCATCCAGGATCTCGCGTACCCGGTTGAGCAGCTCGGAGAGCAGGTCGTCGAGCCCGAGGCCCGCCAGAGACGAGTCCGTCAGGGAGCGGAACCCCTCCCACCACTCCTTGGAGTCCTCAGGCGGGTCCATGGCTAGCTCCCATCCACGTCGAACGGCAAGCGGAGCGAGCGAGTGCGATGGGTGACCGGGATCTGGCCACCGCAGCCGCCTGACTCGATCCTCACGCCCAGGCCCTTCTGGATTGGCCCCGAGGCTCCCTTAACCCCGAGCCCGAAAATTAGCCGCCTTGCCCTGCCGCCGCAAGGGCCTCCTTGCCAATGGAGCGAGAGGACGACTCGGCGCCCGCGCCGGAGCGGAGACGAGGACAGGAACTTCGTCCAGCGCGTCAGCGGGACGTCGCGGCACCCTCGGTTCCTCGAACCACGAGCTCGGCCTGGCGGCCGACCTCGGGTACCCGTCCATCAGCGCCGAGCGTCTGGCGCACCGAGACGCGGCGGATCGACCGGCTGCCACTGGGCACGGTGGCCGCCATCGAGTTCGCCGGGCCCATCGTGCTGGCCGCCATCGGTGTGCGCAGCCTCCGCAACCTCGCCGCCCTGGCGCTGGCGCTCCTCGGCGTGGCCGCTCTCGCTGAGGTCAGCTTCATCGGATCCCCACTCGGGTTCGGCTTCGCCATCATCAACATGCTCCTGTTCACCGGGTACATCATCGTCGCCCATCGCGTATCGAGGCACCGCGACCTCGCAGGCATCAACGGCCTGGGGGCCGCCATGCTGATCGCCGCCGTGTTCGCCCCGCCTATCGGCATCATCGATGCGTGGCCCGCCTTCGGAGACCCGGTCGCCCTGGGAGCAGCCATGGGGGTCGGGACCACCTCGTCGGTCATCCCGTACGTGTTCGACCAGCTCGCCATGCGACGACTGGCCCGATCGACCTACGCCCTCATGGTCGCGCTCTTACCGGCCACCGCGGCGGTGATCGGGATCCTCTTGCTGGCCCAGATCCCCACCCTTACGGGGCTGCTCGGGGTTGGGCTTGTGATCGTGGCGGTCGTCGTCCACCGCGAGCGCGATCCAACCCCCGCCCCGAGTGCGGCCGACTGAGACTGTGTGGTGAGATTCCGGGTGTGGGGCGCGAGATGAGATTCCGGGTGTGGGGCGCGAGAGAGGAGGGACGATGGTTCTCGCTGGGGAGCTTCGCTTCTGTTTCATCATGGACGACTACGAAGCGGCCGCTCACCTGTACCGGGATGTCTTCGGACTCGAGGTGCTCATGGATCTTGATGAGCAGGGGGGAAGGGGTGTCATCCTGAAGGTCCCGGAGGCAACCCTGGAGCTGGTGGACGCGGACCACGGTGGGATGGTCGACGAGGTGGAGGTCGGACGCCGCCTCGGGGAGCGGGTTCGGATCGCCGTCCAGGTCGACGATCTCGAGACAGCCAGTCGGACGGTGCTCGAAACCGGGGCCGCGGCCATGGCCGCCGCGGTCCAGACTCCCTGGGGGGATCACAACCAGCGGTTCAGGGCAAAGGATGGCACGCAGCTCACGCTATTCCAGTCGCCCTAAGAGCCTTCGGAGCCTTGCTTCCGAAAGGGTGTCTGGCTCATGTGATCGGACACGATCTTAGAGGACCCTTTCCTCCCCTGTGATCAGGGGACGTACTCAGCCGACCTGGAAACGCAGGACTCATAACCCAGAGGTCGCTGGTTCAAATCCAGCCCGCGCAACGAGGAAAACAGCGGGTCAGAGGGCTAAACGGCGGCTCCTCCGGTTGAGGGGGCCGCCAACCTTTTGCCCAACTTTTGCCCAAGTTGCCCCCAGATCGCATGCGCGTGGAGCTTCAGCTACCCGGCTATCCACGATGGCGGGTGGCTTGCCTCGCATGACCCGGGCCGCCGACGCCATCGGTCCCGGGTCCCCACCCAGGTTCTGAGGTCCGGCAGACGCAGCGGCTCATCGAATTTGATGCCGACAGCTTCGAGATCCCGCCCGGGCGAGCGCACTCGCCCGTCCGCGGCCGATAAAGGACCGCCCTGGGTTTGACCCCCTTCCCGGGGCTTGATACACCCTTGCCGTGGCCTCCGATGCTGCCCCGGCCGCCCGTCGGCCCCATCCGTCGGTGTTCGGCATGGTGTTGTTCCTGGCCTCGGAGCTCATGTTCTTCGGTGGGCTGTTCGCCGCATACTTCACGCTCCGGACCGCGACGTCCCCCTGGCCGCCCCCAGGCGTGGAGCTCGACCTTCCACTGACCGTGGCGGCTACCGCGCTGCTCGCCCTGTCGAGCCTCTCGATGTATGCAGGGATCGACCGCGTCCGCGGCGGCGACTTCGGTCGGGCCCGCGTGTGGCTGGGCGTGACGTTCGCGCTGGGCGCCGCGTTCCTGGCGATCAAGGCTTACGAGCTGGCCACGGCGGGGTTCGGAGTCGGCTCGCACGCGTACGGCTCGCTGTTCTTCACGATGCTGGGGGCGCACGGCCTCCACCTCCTGGTGGGGATGGCGCTCCTGATCGTGGTGGCGGCCAGGACGACCGAGCCCCGTACGGAGGCGGTGGGGGCGTACTGGCACTTTGTGGACGTCGTGTGGCTGGCGATCTTCGGCACCGTCTACCTGATCCGATGAGACGGTTGGCCGCTCTGGCAATGTTGGCGATGGCGCCCACCGCGGCGATCCAGCTGCTGGGTCAGGCCCCGCCCCCGGTCGCGGCGCAGGTGGACGACCAGGTCGTCCGGGGGCTGGAGCTCTACGTTGTCGGGTGCGCCACGTGCCATGGGGTCGAGGGACAGGGGACCGGACAGGGCCCGCCGCTCGTCGGGGTCGGTGCCGCGTCCGTTGACTTCATGCTGTCCACCGGCCGGATGCCCCTCTCGGCCCCGGCCGACCAGCCCGTCCGCCGCCCCTCCGAGTACTCGCCCGAGGAGGTCGAGGCCATCGTGGCCTACGTCGGCTCGCTCGGCCCCGGGGGACCCGCTATCCCCGCAGTGACCCCGGCCGAGGGTGACCTGGTGCGGGGACGGAGCCTCTACTCGGCGAACTGCCTCGCGTGCCACGGGGCGGGAGGCCAGGGCGCCTCGGTCGGCGGCGGCGCAGTCGCTCCCGCGCTCGACCGGGCGACCCCGGTCGAGATCGCCGAGGCGGCCCGGATCGGCCCCGGTGTGATGCCCCCGTTCACGGAGGAGCAGCTCCCTGAGGCGGACCTGAGCTCCGTGGCCCGCTACCTCCTGTACCTGAGGACGGCCGGCGACCCGGGCGGGCTGGGCCTCGGTCACGTCGGGCCCGTGGTGGAGGGCCTGATCGGCTGGCTCCTGGGCCTGGGGATCCTGCTCCTGGTGGTCCGGCTGACGGGGACGGCCCGATGAGGCGGCCCGAGGCGCCGGCCGCGGTGGCGCTGGCCCTGTCGGCGTCGGCCGGGCTGGGGCTGGCCGCCGTCTACGTGCTGGGCGGCCAGCCCCAGGTGGAGGGGGCGCTCCTGGGCGTGGCGCTGGGGGGCCTAGGGGCCGGCCTGATCCTGTGGGGGAAGCGCCTGCTCCCGCCGGAGCAGGTGGTCGACGAGAGGATCCGCCCGTCGTCCCCGGAGGAGCGCCGGGCGGCGGGGGAGGCGTACGGCTACGGCGAGGCCGAGCTCGGGCGGCGCTGGTTCCTGTCCCGGCTCCTGCTCGCCGCGTTGGGCGCCCTCGGCCTGGCGGCTCTCTTCCCGATCCGTTCGCTGGGTCCCAGGCCGGGCCGGTCGCTGTTCGCCACCTCGTGGCGGCGCGGGGTGCGCCTCGTGAACGAGGGCGGGGTGCCCATGCGGATCGACGATCTGCAGCCAGGCTCGATCGTCACCGTGTACCCCGAGCGAGCGGTGGGGTCCGCCGACGCGCAGACCGTGTTGATCCGGGTCGATCCGGCGCGGCTGGAGCTTCCCCCGGACCGGCTGGCGGGCGCGCCGCAGGGGAACGTGGCCTACTCGAAGGTGTGCACGCACGCGGGGTGCCCCGTGGGCCTGTACCAGGCCCAGACTCACCTGCTGGTGTGCCCGTGCCACCAGTCGACGTTCGACGTGCTTCGCGGGGCCGAGCCCGTGTTCGGCCCGGCGGCCCGGCCGCTGCCCCAGCTCCCGCTCGAGGTTGATGAGGACGGGTTCCTCCGGGCCGCCGGGGGCTTCCCCGAACCGGTGGGCCCCGGGTTCTGGGACCGGCCCGGCGGGTGAGGAGATGGCCCGCCGGCTCCTGGAGTGGCTGGACGACCGGCTGGGTGCCGCCTCGTTCGCCCGCCGGGCACTCCGCAAGGCGTTCCCCGATCACTGGTCGTTCATGCTCGGCGAGATCGCGCTGTACTGCTTTCTGATCCTCGTCGTCACCGGCACGTTCCTGACGTTCTTCTTCGTGGCCTCTGGACGCGAGGTCGTGTACGAGGGGCCGTACGAGCCGCTCCACGGAACGCGGGTCTCGGCCGCGTACGAGTCGGTGCTGCGGCTGTCGTTCGAGGTCCGAGCCGGCCTGGTGATGCGCCAGCTCCACCACTGGGCCGCGGTGGTCATGCTCGCCGCCGTGGTCGTCCACGTCCTCCGGGTGTTCTTCACGGGGGCGTTCCGTCGGCCCCGGGAGATCAACTGGATCGTCGGCGTGTCCCTGCTGCTGCTGGCCATGGGGGCAGGGTTCACCGGGTACTCGCTCCCCGACGACCTGCTCTCCGGGACCGGGTTGCGGATCGCGTACTCGGTCCTACTGTCGATCCCGTTCGTGGGGACGTGGGCCGCCTTCCTGGTGTTCGGCGGGGAGTTCCCGACGATGGAGATGATCGGGCGCCTGCATGTCCTCCACATCATGATCATCCCGGCCCTGATCGCCGGCGCCCTGGCTGTGCACCTCGGGCTGGTGTGGCACCAGAAGCACACGCAGTTCCCGGCCCCGGGTCGGACCGAGCGGAACGTGGTGGGCTCGCCTCTGTGGCCCTCGTACACGTTCAAGGGCGCCGGCCTGGCCTTCGTAGTGTTTGGCGTCTTGGCCGCCATGGGTGGCCTCCTCCAGATCAACCCGGTGTGGCTGTACGGCCCGTTCGACCCATCGGTTGTGTCCTCGCCGGCACAGCCGGACTGGTACCTCGGGTGGCTGGAAGGCGCCCTTCGACTGCTCCCGGCATGGGACGTGGAGCTGTTCGGCCACCTGATCCCCGAGCTGTTCTGGGCCGGCGTGGTCCTGCCCGGCGTGTTCTTCAGCACGATGATCCTGTGGCCGTGGATCGAGCGGCGCATCACCGGTGACTCGGCCGAGCACCACCTCCTCGATCGGCCCAGCGACGCCCCCGTGCGGAGCGGGATCGGCGCCGGGGTGCTGACGTTCGCGGTGATCCTGACGCTGGCCGGCTCGAACGACGTCATTGGGCCTTTCCTGGGCATCCCGGTGGAGGACGTCACGAGGGCGCTCCGCGTCCTCGTCCTCGTGCTCCCGCCGGTGCTCGGGTACCTGACGTACCGGGCCTGTCGCTCGCTGGCCACATGGGGTGAGCCGCGTCGGTCGGTGTGGCTCCGGCGGACCCGGACCGGAGGGTTCGAGGAGGTGGAGCGGTGACGGGTCCGACCCTGGCGGTAGCGGCCCTACTGTACCTCCTGGGGGTCCGCCGATACGACGGGGCCCACCCCGGACGACCCTTCCCCCGGCGCTGGGCGGTGGCGTTCCTGGCAGGGATGGCCGCGCTCGCGGCGGTCCTGCTCGGCCCGGTCGATCGCCTGGCCGGAACCCGGTTCGTGTGGCACATGGTTCAGCACCTCGCGGTGACGATGGTGGCCGCCCCGCTACTCCTGCTGGGCCGCCCGATGAGCCTGGCCCGCCGGGTCGCCGGGCCGGGGGCCCGGCGGGCGATCCTCCCCGTGCTTCAGGGGGTCGGCCGGCTGGGGCATCCGGCCTTTGCATGGTCGGCGTTCGCGGCCGTCCTGTGGGCCTCGCATTTCACGTTCCTGTACCAGGGCGCGCTCGAGTCGGCCGCGCTCCATGCCCTCGAGCACGCCCTGTACCTCGGGGCGAGCCTGCTCTTCTGGCTCCCGGTGGTCGACGCCGAGCCGTCCCGGCACCGCCTGGGGCCCCCGGCACGGATCCTCTACCTGTTCCTGGCCGGGGCCGCCAGCGCGCTGCTGGCCTCGACGCTGGTCCAGTCGGGCCGGGTCCTGTATCCCGCCTACGCGGGACCCGGCGCGCTGGCGGACCAGCAGGCCGCCGGGGCTGTGATGTGGATCGCCGGTGGCCTCCTGTTCCTGATCGCAGCCCTCCTGGTGGCGTGGGGATGGGCCACGTCCGAGCGGCGGTCCCTCGCCGAGCCGTAGGCGGCCGCCTGATCCACCTGGACGTGGACGGCTCACTCCCGGGCCAGGCCCACCAGGGTCACCAGAAACACGGCGCCGGCGGGTAGCAGCAGCCACACTCCGTAAGCCAGCCCAGCAGCCACCAGGAGCGACCCGCCGCCCAGCGCGATCGGCCAGACCGATGCCGGCACCACCGGGCCGAGGACCGAGGCATCCGGTGCGCTGGGATCGGCGTCGGGGCGGTCCTCGGGCGGTCGGCTGGGTCCGGACGATACCGATGCGGCGTACGCGGCCATGAGCCCGGGGGCCAGGATCATCGAGACCAGGAGCGCCGTCCCGGTCGGCTCGTGGGCGACGAGCCAGTAGAGCCCCGAGATCACCAGTGCGAAGGCTGCCGACCCCAGGAACACCTTCGCGCCCGTCCTCATGGGCCATTCGCCTTGGGGTGCCGGAGGTCGAACGCGGGCCGCTCCGACCGGATCGCGGCCAGCCCCTCGAAGTTGTGCTCCGGCGGCGGCGAGGAGGTGGTCCACTCCAGCGAGTTCCCGCCCCAGGGATCGTCCCCGGCCTGCTCGCGGCGCTGGCGGGACCGCGCCACGTTGGCCAGGAACGCCACCACCGACAGAGCCAGGAGCCCAGCACCAGCCGTGGCCAGGACGTTCAGCCCGGTCCAGCCGTCCGTGGGCAGGTAGTCGGCCACCCGCCGGGGCATCCCCCGGAGCCCCAGGAGATGGAGCGGGAAGAACGTGAGGTTGAACCCCACGAACATCGTCCAGAACGTCACCTTCCCCAGGCCCTCGCCGAGGCGCCAGCCGGTGAACTTCGGCCACCAGAAGTGGATCGCGGCGAAGATGGCGAATACGCTCCCCCCCATGATCGTGTAGTGGAAGTGGGCCACCACGAACTGCGTGTCCTGGACGTGGAAGTCGAGCGGCGGGCTGGCCACCATGACGCCGGTGATCCCCCCGAGGAGGAAGTTCAGCAGGAACCCGAGGGCGAACAGCATAGGGGTGGGGAACGTGAGATGGCCTCGCCACATCGTGCCGATCCAGTTGAAGAACTTGATCCCGGTGGGCACCGCGATCAGGAACGACATCGCGGCGAAGAACGGGTTCGACACCGCTCCGGTGGTGAACATGTGGTGGGCCCACACCCCCATCGACAGGCCGGCGATGGCCAGGGTGGCCAGGACCAGGCCGACGTAGCCGAACAGGGGCTTTCGGCTGAACACCGGCACGATCTCGCTGATCACTCCGAAGAACGGCAGGATCATGATGTAGACCTCGGGGTGCCCGAGGAACCAGAACAGGTGCTGGTAGAGGACCGGGCTGCCGCCGGCGGCCGGGTCGAAGAACACGCCGCCGAGGCGCCGGTCCACGATCAGCATCGTGAACGCCGTGGCCAAGGGGGGGAACGACACCAGGATCAGGAGGGAGTTCACCAGGACGGTCCAGGTGAACAGGGGGAGCCGCCACATCGTCATCCCCGGCGCCCTGAACAGGAGCGTCGTCGTCAGGAAGTTGATCCCGCCCATGATGCTCGAGGCGCTGGTGAGCAGGAGTCCCACCAGCCACAGATCGAGGCCGGGGCCGGATGCGTACCGCGCCTCAGACAGCGGCGCGTACGCCGTCCACCCCGCATCCGCCGCCCCCGTACCCGTGCCGAAGCCCGCAAACACCAGGAGTCCGCCGGCCAGGAACAGCCAGTAGGACAGCGCGTTCAGCCTGGGGAACGCCATGTCGGGCGCCCCGATCTGGAGGGGGAGGAGGTAGTTGGCCAGCCCGATCCCGAACGGGGCCACGAACAGGAAGATCATGGCCGTCCCGTGGATGGTGAACAGCTCGTTGTAGGTGTCGACCCCCACGACCTGGAGCCCCGGCGCGGCCAGCTCGGCCCGCATCGCCAGGGAGAACAGGCCCGCGATCAGGAAGAACGCGAACGTGGTGACCATGTACAGGATCCCGATCCGCTTGTGGTCCGTGGTGGTGAGCCAGTCCACGCCGCCGGGGGATGGAGGCTGCCGCTCGGCCCGCTCGACGACGGTGGTCATGTCGACTGTCGCTGGAGCCAGGCCTCGAACTCGGCCTCCGGCACGGCCCGGATCGTGAACCGCATCCGCCAGTGATCCAAGCCGCAGAACTCCGCGCACCGACCCTGGTACGTTCCGGGTCGGTCGATGGTCAGGTCGAACCCCGTGGTGCGCCCGGGGATGGCGTCCCGCTTGAACAGGAAGTCCGGCACGAAGAAGGAGTGGATCACGTCGGGCGAGCTCAGCAGGATCCGGACCGGCCGGCCCACCGGGAGGACGGCCTCGGGCGGGTCCTCGGCCGTGCCAAAGACTGCTGCCCCGGTCTCGTACGTGAACCGCCACGACCAGTTGAATGCCTCCACCCGGACCGTGGCCGCGGGTTCGGCGTCGAGGTCCTCGACCCTGGTCTCGACCCGGTAGGTGAGCAGGAACAGGCCGAGCACGATGAGGACGGGGAGCATCGTGTAGGCGATCTCCAGCCCGAGGTGCTCCCGGAACTGCGGGGGCATGTTGTCGTCGCCGGGCCGGCGACGGTACCGGATCGTCGCCCAGAGGATGAGCCCGGACACGACGGCGGTGACCCCGAGGCCCGCCCATAGGAATACCCTCCACAAGCCCTCGATCTCCCGGCCCTGACTGGTGGCCGCTCCCAGGCCCCCGCAGGAGGCCGCCAGCAGGAGGAGCGGCGAGGCCTGAAGGATCCGTCGCACGGGCCCAGTGTGGCCCCCGGGCCGGGCCGTCCTCAAGTCGGGGTCGTCAAGAGGCCTCTGGCTGGGTAACTCTGTACGGCCGTGAACAAGATGGGGACCGAGGCACCGGATGCGTCACCGGCGATAGGCGCCAATCACCTAATCCACGGGGTCTTGGGAGAAGCCAAGGGACCCTCCGATCGAGGGGAGAGCAGCGTTCACGATCGAGTAGTCACACGCGAGCACACACGACCTGAGCGGTCGCGAGCAAGGCACTATCGGTCGACCCAGGAGTCTATCGAGGGTCCGATCGGATATCGACGACGACCTTCACGTCGTCGGGCTGGCGAGTGAGGGCCTCCTCCCATCGCTCGAGGGGGACGCGACGGGTGATGATCCGTTTGAGCCAGCGTCGGTCGGCCTGCGAGAGGGCCCGGCCCGCGGCCTGGTAGTGTCGCCTTCCGGCATTGACGGAGCCGAACAGGGCGATGTTCTCCAGGACCAGTTCCTTGTTGAGGGCGTCGGCCTCCACCGGGTACCTCCGGTCGCTCCCGGAGAGGCCGGCCAAGGCGACCACCGCATTGGGGGCCACGTGGCGAAGGGCGTGGAAGGCCAGCTCTCCTACCCCGGTGCATTCAATGACCACGTCCACATCGTGGTCGAGCCGGTCGATGTCGGTGTGGTAGGTGGCACCGAGCTCCCTGACGAGCTCGGGTTTCGGGCCCTCGGTCGCCCGGTCCAGCACGTGGGTCTCCAGGCCGCGCTGGACGGCGATCATGGCCGCCAGGAGCCCCACGGGTCCGGCGCCGGTGACTAATGCGCGACGGAGGTCCGCCTCCGCCCGGGACGCGATGCGGTCGACGTGGTCCCAGCATTTGGCCACGACACTGGTCGGCTCGAGAAGCACGGCTTCGTCTCCGAGGGAAGGGTCGACCCTAACCAGGTGGTGGGCGCGGAGACGGTAGCGCTCCCGCATGAAGCCGTCTCGCTCCTTGATGCCGTGCTCGGTGTAGCGGCCGTTCCGGCACATGTCCCACTCCCCGGCAGCGCAGTTCACGCAAGGGTCCGGATCCGGATGCCGGACGAAGCCCACAACCGGGTCGCCGGGGGAGAGGGCGGCGTCCGCAGGAGCCTCGAGGACCCGGCCCAGCGACTCATGGCCTAGGACCAGCCGATCGCGCCCGGGCGGAGGCCAGCCGTAGTCACCGGCGACGATCTCTTCGTCGGTCCCGCACACCCCGACGGCCACGGCCTCGACGAGGACCGGTCCATCCTCATAGGGCGGCTCGGGGACGTCCATGAGAGAGGCGCTCGTCGGCCTCTTCGGGATGACCGTGACGCCCTTCACAGTCTGCGGGCCACCACATCGTCAGCATACGCTCGGGGTCGTCGCTGGTCGTCCCCTCCAGTGGGAGAATCGGTCCGGTGACGCTTCGAATAGAGGACTATGCGCTGATCGGGGACCTGCAGACGGCGGCGTTGGTGGGTCGCGACGGGTCGATCGACTGGCTGTGCCTCCCGCGGTTCGACTCCGGGGCGTGCTTTGCCGCCCTGCTCGGGGCGTCTCAGCACGGGCGTTGGCTCCTCGCTCCGTCCGGGGAGATCCGGCGCTCCTCCCGGCGCTACCGGAGCGACTCCCTCGTGCTCGAGACGGAGTTCGAGACTGAGGACGGGAGGGTCTCGGTCGTTGACTGCATGCCCCCCCGAGCCCACGACCCCAGCCTGGTGCGGGTGGTCCACGGCCTCGGCGGGCGTGTGTCGATGGGCATGGAACTGGTGATCAGGTTCGACTACGGCTCGGTCGTGCCGTGGGTCCGTCGCCTCGGTGGAGGTCTGTGGGCCGTCGCCGGGCCCGATGCCCTCTTCCTCCAGTCGGATGTCGAGGTATCTGGGCGGGACCTCACGACGGTGTCCGACTTCGCCGTGACTGCCGGCGAACGCCGTTCCTTCGTGCTGACCTGG
This sequence comes from Actinomycetota bacterium, assembly GCA_050692915.1. Classification (GTDB taxonomy): domain Bacteria; phylum Actinomycetota; class UBA4738; order UBA4738; family CALAEC01; genus CALAEC01. The sequence goes on from JBOGVU010000002.1 coordinate 63,113, forward strand.
AGAGCGTCGCACCGGCGCCCTCCACGGGTGCTGGATGCAGGGCGCGCCGTGAACGACACGGAGGAGTGGTGGCGCAGATGGTCGGAGCGGTGCACCTACCGTGGGCCGTGGCGCGACCAGGTGGTGCGGTCCCTCATTACTCTCAAGGCCCTGACGTACCAGCCGACGGGCGGCATCGTTGCCGCGGTCACGACCTCGCTCCCTGAGCATCTCGGAGGCGTGAGGAACTGGGACTATCGGTACTGCTGGATCCGGGATGCGACCTTTACCCTGTACGCCCTTATGTCGGGGGGGTATCGTTCCGAGGCACGGGCCTGGCGCGACTGGCTCCTTCGGTCCATTGCCGGCCAGCCTGATGAGATGCAGATCCTGTACGGACCCGCAGGTGAGCGTCGTCTCGAGGAGCGGGAGCTGGAACGGCTCCCCGGGTACGAAGGTTCGCGGCCTGTCCGTATCGGCAACGCCGCCGAGGGGCAGCTTCAGCTCGACGTGTACGGCGAAGTCATGGACGGCATGCACCAGGCCCGCCGCCACCGGATCGGTCCGTCGAGTCCGGGCTGGGACGTCCAGCGCGTGCTGATGGAGTTCCTCGAGTCCAGATGGACCCAGCCGGACGAGGGGATCTGGGAGATGCGCGGCCGACCGCAGCACTTCACGCACTCCAAGGTGATGGCATGGGTGGGCATGGATCGGGCCGTCAAGGCCGTCGAGCGGTACGGGCTCGATGGGCCCGTGGATCGCTGGAGGCGCCTCAGGGAGGAGATCCACCAGCAGGTGTGCCGCAACGGCTACGACCCGAACCGAAACACCTTCACACAGTCCTACGGCTCGCCGAACCTGGACGCCGCCCTGCTGATGATCTCGCTCGTCGGGTTCCTGCCGCCCGAGGACCATCGAGTGCGAGGAACGGTGGAGGCGATCCAGCGGGAGCTATCCCGCGACGGTTTCGTGCAGCGCTATTCGACGGAGACGTCCGGGGCGGTGGATGGTCTCCCCGGCAGGGAGGGAGCGTTCCTGCCGTGCACCTTCTGGCTCGTCGATAACCTGTGCATGCTGGGGCGAAGGGCGGAGGCAGCCGATCTTTTCCGTCGGCTCCTCTCGGTATGCAACGACGTGGGGTTGCTGTCGGAGGAGTACGATCCCGCAGCGGGCCGCCTGCTTGGGAACTTCCCCCAGGCCTTCACGCACGTCGGGTTGATCAATAGCGCCCTCAATCTCTCCCCTGCGGGCGGCCCGGCCCACCATCGGTCGGCCGCTGTGGTTCCCTCCGCAGGCTGATAGTCGCCGCGAGGCATCGCTCGCTGTTCTCCCTGCGACTGCATGCGACTCCCTGCGACTCCCTGGGTTGCGGGCCAGCGCCATTACGCGGATCGTCGCAGCTGGAACGCCACCACCACCTCGGCGAAGCCCCTGAACATCGCCGAGAACCCCACCCAGAGCAGGATCAGGTCGGCCCGAGCGGGGAAGAGCCGCTGGGACGCCCAGAAGCCCAGCAGGATCTCCAGGATCCCCACCACCACGCCGAGCCACCACAGCTCGCCCTCCTCCTTGGTGGCGACCGAGGCCACCAGGTCGAAGGTGCCCTTGAACACCAGCAGGAACCCGAGGATCGCGGCGAGCTCCACGAACGTGGCGATCGGCCGGAGGAACGCCCAGATGCCCCCTATCGCGAACACCACCCCAAGGAGGACGTGAGCCCATCCCCACCCCCTGCGCATCGACGAGACGAAGAACTCATTGAAGCTCGCGAGCAGGAGGACGATCCCGAGCAGCGTGCCCACCGCCGCGAGGGACGCGAGGTCGAATCGGAGCACGATCAGAGAGATCAGGAACCACAGGATCCCCGTGACAAGAAGCACCCACCAGGGGCCGGCGAAGGTCCGGAACATGGCTCGGTTCGACGATGCTTTCACGGATCACTCCTTTCGCGCGCTAGGCGGGAGGGCCAGGTACTTCCATCGCCGCTAGTGTGAACGAGCGAGTATGAGGAAGGAAGGGGGAGCGGATGTTCGAGATGGGAACGGCTGCGTGGGCCATCGCGGCGAGGAGCGCCCTCGTCTACCTGGCCGTGTTCGCCGGATTGCGCCTGGCCGGCAAGCGAGAGCTCGGCCAGATGACCGTGTTCGACCTGGTCGTTGTCCTGCTGGTCGCGAACGCCGTCCAGAACGCGATGACCGGGCCAGATTTCTCCGTTCAGGGCGGGATCCTGGCTGCGTTCGTGCTGGTCCTCCTCAACCGGGCCGTCGCCCTCCTTCGCCTGCGGGGAGGGCCGTGGGGACGGTTCATCGAGGGGACGCCCACGGTGCTCGTCGAGGACGGCGACCTCATCGAGCCGCACCTGCGCCGTGAAGGCCTGGAGCGGGCGGAGCTCGAGATGGTGGTCAGGGAGCATGGAGTGGAATCCCTCGGCGACGTGAAGCTGGCCGTCCTGGAGACCGACGGATCCATCAGCATCGTGCCGATGGCCTCCCGGGTGGTCCGAACCCGCAAACGCGTCCGTCAGCTCAGGAAGCACTGAACGCGCTGGAAGCTGAGGCCGAGAATGGGTTGCGCTGCACGCCGCAGAAATCCCGCAGGATGCTTAGGGCTTCTCACGATCGTCCAGACCGGCTTCGAGAACGAGAACGACCGGGACGGTGTTGTGGAGGGCGGCTGGCCCAGGATCCTGGACGCGCTCGAGCGGGTCGTCGCGGAGCGGCGGTCCACCTGACGAGGAAGGAGACGGCGATGCGGAAGGTGGTCATCAACGAGCAGCTCTCGCTGGACGGCGTGATGCAGGGTCCCGGCGGACCCGACGAGGACACCAGCGGCGGTGGGTGAGGCCTCGGCGCTCGGCATGGACTCCACCGGCGGCCTCCTCATCGGCCGGAGGTCGTCGATGACCACGGCGGCTCGTCCGGACGTCGCTCCGTCGGTTTCAGTCCAGTAGCGCCTGCTGCTCGGGCGTCGGGTTCGGTGAATGATCTTCATAGATGGTCACCCGGTTGCCCTCCGTATCCTTGAACGTCGCGAACAAGCCGAGACCTGGCATGTCGTCCACCTCGCCACCCTGAACGGCAGGCAGGAACTCGCCACCGGCCGCCTTGACCCTCTTCATCACCTCACGAAGGTCGTCCACCAGGATGGTGATCTTGGTTTGCTCACCTGGTTCGGCCTTCTTGTAGAACCCGCCGTTGATCGCGCCGGGCTTTCTTGGCATCCGGTTCTCTTCGTTGGTTTCCGTGGTGAACGCCAGCATGAAATCTCCCGCATCCGGACCCAGCTGAGTGATCTGCCAGCCAAAGACGCTCTCGTAGAATCTCCGCACGCGCTCGCTATCCT
>JBOGVU010000002.1:66443-80870 GCA_050692915.1 Actinomycetota bacterium
GGCCGGCATCTCGAAATGCACAACTGGGTACATCCTCTCGGTCATCTCGAGCCCCTCCTCGTCTCCAGCCGGGTCTTCAGGTGGACGGTCACCATCTCACCCGCTTGCTTCCCGATCGCCCTGCACAGGGCGGCCTTCACCGGCAACTTGTGCGTGCCATCACCCATGGCCATGAACGAACTCTTAAAGGAGTGGCCGTCGATCGTGCCTCGGACCTTCACGAGACCCCGAGTCCCGAAGAAGGAGACCGAACCTGGCCAGACCACGTAGGTCCACCCGCCCTCCGCGGGACTCTTCTGCAAGATCGCGTGAATCGCCGGTTCACTACCTCATCCTGCGTCGCGTGGCTTGCCATCGTGCTCCCTCCCTTCGGCTGTTCACGCCTCCGCCTGGCCTCTCGGGCCCGACTGCTCAATTGCGTGTCGGCACCTGCGGGCGCTTCTCACTGGGGATGTCGAGACCAGAGGGCCGGCCTCGACACGTCGGGTGAGAGAATCCGTCGAGACTCAGAGGAGGCATCCGTGAAGTACCTGCTCCTGATCTATGTGAACCCCGCCTCCCGGCAGGTCTGGGAGGCCCTTCCGGAGGACCAGCGGGCCGAGGGCTTTCGGGCCCATGCCGCCCTGGACGAGGAGCTGGCCGCCTCCGGAGAGCTGATCGTGTCCGAGGCCCTGTCCGATGAGTCCCTGGCCAAGCGGGTCTCGGAGCGGGAGGGGAGGACGGTCGCTAGCGACGGCCCGTTCGCCGAGGCCAAGGAGTTCCTGGCGGGCATCTACCTCATCGAGTGCGAGAGCATGGACCGGGCGGTCGAGGTTGCCGCCAGGATGCCGGAGGCCCCGGTCGGCGAGATCGAGGTGCGGCCGGTCATGGACCTCAAGGGAATGGAGATGTGAGCCCGGCGACCAGGGTCGAGGGCCTCTTGCGAGAACTGGCACCGCAGGTCCTCGGCACCCTCGTCAGGCGCTACGGTGACTTCGACGCCTCCGAGGACGCGGTGCAGGAAGCGCTCCTGGCGGCGGCCCTCCAGTGGCCGACCGAGGGGGTGCCCGACAACCCGAAGGGGTGGCTGGCCACGGTGGCCTCCCGCCGGTGGATCGAGGGGTGGCGCAGGGACTCGGCCCGCCGGCGCCGAGAGGAGATTGCGGCGATGACCGTGCCGGAGCGCGAGCCGGCTCCGGCCGTTGACGACACGCTCACTCTCTTCCTGATGTGCTGCCACCCCTCGCTCACCCCGGCCTCGCAGGTGGCCCTGACCCTGCGGGCCGTGGGGGGCTTGACCACCACTGAGGTCGCCCGGGCCTTCCTGGTCCCGGAGGCCACCGTGGCCCAGCGCATCAGCCGGGCGAAGCGACGGATCAGGGCGGCCGGGGCCGAGTTCCGGACGCCCCCGCCGTCGGAGCGCTCCGAGCGGGTGGCCGCGGTCCTGCACGTGCTCTACCTCATCTTCAACGAGGGATACACGGCCACCTCCGGGTCGGTGCTGCACCGGGTCGAGCTCACCTCCGAGGCGATCCGCCTGACCCGCGAGCTCCACGGGCGCGTTCCGGAGGACGGCGAGGTGGCCGGCCTCCTGGCCCTCTTGCTCCTCACCGAGGCACGCCGCCCGGCGCGGACCCGCCCGGACGGGGTCCTGGTCCCCCTGGCAGAGCAGGATCGCGGGCTGTGGGACGGGGAGGCCATCGCCGAAGGGACGGCCCTGATCACCGAGACGCTGGCCGCCCAGCCGATCGGCCCCTTCCAACTCCAAGCGGCCATCGCCGCCGTGCACGACGAGGCGGCCCGGTTCGAGGACACCGACTGGCCGCAGATCCTGGGGCTGTACGACCTGCTGCGCACGATGGCTCCCGGGCCTATGGTCACCCTCAATCGCATCGTCGCCGTGGCCATGGTCCACGGCCCCCGCCCTGGTCTGCAGGAGCTAGCCGCAGCGGCAACCGACCCGGCCCTCGCTGGGCACCCGGGTCGCCGCCATCCGCGCCCACCTGCTCGAGATGGCCGGCGACCGGGAAGCGGCGCGTGCCTTGTACCGCCTGGCCGCACGCCTTACGCTCAGCATCCCCGAGAGGCGCTACCTGGAGTCCCGCGCCGCCCGCCTTGCTTCCTCAAGTCGGGCGAGAGCTGAGGCCTGATCGTCGGAATCGGACCGGTGGGGCTACGCCAGGGGGGTCTGACGTGACCTTGTCAATGCCCCGATCCCTCCTTCAGTGGTCGCCCCCCTGCTTCGACCCGGTGGAGCAAGAAACTCATCGGTCGGGCCGGAGGGCGGCGTCAGGGCTCGAGGGAGGGTCGAAGGACCCCAGGAGCTAGGGAGGGCCTCGGGTCCTTCGCTTGTGGCTACATTGTGGCTGCTTCAGATGAGGGGTGTCGAGGGATCGGCGCCCCTCTTCGTCTTGTCGGTGAGGTCGCGGAACCAGTCATCTCGCAGACTGCAGTAGCGACCTGAAGTCGGCGAGTGGCCCGAGGTGGGTCAGCTTGTCGGGGTTGACGATCGAGCTGACGCTTGTGATCTGACCGCCGGCGATGTTGAGCGCCAACACGCCGATCAGCCGCTGCTGTCCGTCGAGCCAAAGCGCTCCCGGGCCGCCGTTGACCTCGACGGGACGCAACGACACGCCCGGAACGCGGGCGGCTTGGCGGATCCCCTTGATGAGTGTGCGCGCCACACGGTGGCGCCCGCGCAGCGATCGCGCGAGCGTCGGCACCTTGCCGCCGCCGTCGGCGGTCAGCTTCACGTCGTGAGCGAGCAGCGCCTCGAGCCCTGCGAGATCGCCGTGCTCTACGGCCGCGAAGAACCGTCGTGCCAGCTCGTCGCGCTGCTCGCGCGTCGTGTGGAAGCGGGGCCGGCGCTGCTTGACGTGTCGTCTGGCCCGGGTGGCGAGCTGGCGCACGTTGTCCTCGCTCTTGCCGACGATAGCCGCGATCTCCGGGTATCCGTAGTCGAACACATCGTGAAGCAGCAGCACGGCTCTCTGCTCGGGCGAGAGGCTCTCCAGCAGCACCAGCATGGCCAGCGACAGCGAATCGGCCGTCTCGGCGTGCAGGGCCGGATCATCGTGGCCGTCCGTGACGATCGGCTCCGGTAGCCACTCGCCGACATAGCGCTCGCGGCGAACGCGCGCGGAGCGCAGCTCGTTGATCGCCAGCCGGGTGGTCACGGTGGCGACGTATGCGCGCGGCGATGCGATCTGCTCGCCGGCATCAAGCGCCCGATGCACCCGCAGCAGCGCTTCCTGCACCACGTCCTCGCCCTCGGAGACGCTGCCGAGCATCCGGTAGGCGATCGCGAAAGCGCCCGGCCGCAGTTCGTCGAGCAACCGCTCCCGATCGGTCATGCCGCAGACCCCTGACGCCAGCTCGGATGCGCTGTCGCAAATCCCTCACGCCAGCTCGGATGGGCCGGGCGCCACCCGAGCTCGCGCTTGGCCTTCGCGTTCGACGCGCCGCGAACCTCGGTCATCATCACGACGCCGGCCTCACCGGCCACCAGCCGCACGACGAAACGAGGCACGCGCCTCGGTTTCTTGCCGGTAAGCATCCGCGTCAGGGCCGGCAGCCACTCGGCGACCGGGGCGGGATCATCATCCACGACGTTGTAGACACCGCGACTGCCGTGCTCGACTGCCACCACCGTCGCCTCCGCGGCGTCAGCGATGTGGATGAACGACCACACGCCGCCGCCGTCGCCGACCAGCGGGAACCTACGCTTGCGAATCATCTCATGCATCTCCCCGCCAGGCCCCATCCCTGTGCCAGGCCCGTAAAAGGCGCCGTAGCGCAGCACGATGCCCTCGGTCCACCGCGCACCGAGGACCGCCTCCTCGAGGTGACGCATCGCGGCCGCTGCCTCGCGCTGGTTGCGTGGGGGCGTCGGGTCGACCGGGTCCTCCTCGCTCTTAACCGATCCCCCGATGCGCGCGTATAAGGCGCTGTTGCCCTGCGCCACGAACCGCCGTACGCCCACCGCCAGTCCGGCCGACAACAAGTGATCCGTCCCCTCGCTCCGCAGGCGGTTGGTCATTGCGAAGCGGCGCTTGAGGCCACGCATGCCCGCCCCTGCAAGTGCAGTCAGCTGATGGACGATGACGTCCGGCCGCGCCTTGCCTACCGCTTCCGCGACCTGATCGGGATCAAGCGCGTCCGCAACCACTGGCACCGCGCCCAGCTGGCGAAGCATCGCCTGCTTCGACTCGCTACGCGTCATGCCATGAACCTCATGACCCGCCGCAACCAGACGTGGCACCAGTTGCTTTCCGATTGCCCCCGTTGCTCCTGCCACAAACACTCTCACCATCAACTCCGTCATCGAGGATTACCTGCACCACACAAGACAAGACGGCATCCCCGGCTGTGACACCCCGAGCACCGGCACGGGAACGTTCAGCTTGCCTTGGTGCAAACCATTTGCAAACGACCGGGGCGGACTTCGGCGGCACGGGGCGGCACGGAACGGCACGAAGCCAGGACAGAGCGGCACGGGACGGCACCAAACGACACAGGGCGACACGAGGTCGCCGAGCTCATAACCCAGAGGTCGCTGGTTCAAATCCAGCCCGCGCAACGAGCGAAGTAGCAGGTTGGGAGTGGTGTCGAGCGATCGATGCCCCTTTCCGTTTACGCTCTCTGATACGCGTCTGATACCGGCCCTACGGGGTTTCTGCGCCTCGATGTTGGGTCCTCACCTGTCGACGAAGCGGATCGACGAGATGATGGCCTCGAGCGTGGCTGCGGGGCCTGGCTCGGATCGGAAGGAGGCATGACATGCGGGTCATGATGATGGTCAAGGGAGACCAGGAACCGGGCGAGCTCCCGAGCGAGGAGCTCCTGGCGGCGATGGGCAAGTACAACGAGGAGCTGTCGAAGGCCGGCGTGCTGCTGGATCTCTCGGGGCTCCACCCCAGCGCCGAGGGTGTTCGGGTCAAGTTCTCCGGTGGAGAGACCACCGTGGTCCACGGCCCCTTTGCCGGGGCGAAGGAGACCGTGGCCGGCTACTGGATCCTACAGGTGAAATCGATGGACGAGGCCGTCGAGTGGGCCAAGCGACTCCCGGTCGAGGCCGCCGAGCATGAGTCCGGCCAGGAGAGTGAGATCGAGATCCGGCGGATCTTCGAGCTCGAGGAGCTCGGTGGGAGCCCGGCGACCGAGCGGGCGCCCTAGCTCGAGAAGGAGCTCGAGAAGAAGAATGAATGGTGACGGCCTGCTCAGGTCGTGCGGTCGTTGCTGATGGTCAGAACGACGTTCCCCGTTTTCTGCCCCGTCTCGACGTACCTGTTCGCCTCGACCACGTCCTCCAACGGGTAACGCCGGCCGATGACCGCCCGGTACTCCCCGGCCTCGATGAGCTCCTTGAGGAAGAGGACGGCCTTCCTCGTGTAACGCGGTATCGGAAACAACACTCTCTTGTCGCCGATCCGCCACGTCCACAGCGCCAGGAACGGGTTCTGCCAATAGGGCCCCAGGTCGGTTGAGCCGTAGATCCCGCCTGGCTTCAGCGAGCTTCTGCACCGCTTGAACGAGAGCTTGCCGACCGCGTCGAAGATGAAGTCGTACGTCCCCCTGTTCTTCGTGAAGTCGTCCTGAGTGTAGTCGATGACCCGGTCGGCTCCGAGCGATCTCACGAGCTCGACGTTCTTCGTGTTGCAGACCGCGGTGACGTCGGCATCGAAGTACCTGGCCAGCTGCACGCCCGCCGTGCCGATCGATCCGGACGCGCCGTAGATGAGGATCTCTCGCTTCCGGAGATCCACCCGACTCAGGTACGACAGTGCCAGTATGACCCCGTCGGGGACCGCCGCAGCCTCTTCGAACGTCATACCGGTCGGCTTGCGCGCCAGTGGGGCGCTCTCCGGCAGACAGACGAACTGAGCGTGGGCGCCGGCCGTCTTCGCGCTGACGCCGAAGACGTGGTCACCTACTTCGAACTCGGTGACGGCCGGGCCGACTGTCTCGACCTCCCCGGCCAGCTCGGTGCCGGGGATCTTCCGCTTCGGTCGGATGAGACCGGTGAGGAAGCGGCTGATGAAGTACTCGGCGCTGCGAAGGCCCGTATCCGTCCGGTTGACCGTCGAGGCCCGGACCTTGATGAGGACTTCGTCGTCCTTGGGTATCGGCCGGTCTACCTCCTCGAGCCGCAGAACCTCCGGAGGTCCGTACCTATCGTGGACGACCGCTCTCATGCGGTCCGAGTCCCTGCTCACGCTGTCTCCGGCAGCAGCCGCCCGATTGCCGCGACTGAGCGGTCGACGTCGGCTTCCGTCGTCGACCAGTTCGAGACGGAGATCCGCATGTACCGTCGGCCGCGCCAGGTGGTCCCGCCCATCCAGCAGGTGCCGTCACGCTGCACGGCGGCGATCAGCCGATCGGTGCGCTCGTCGGAGTCGAAGCTCACCAGAACCTGGTTGAGGACGATGTCGTTGGCAATCTCGACCTCGTCGAGCCTGCCGAGCTGATCGCCGAAGCGGCGGGCCAGCCCGCAGCAGCGATCGACGAGCTCGGCGAGACCTCGTTGTCCCAGCTGGCGCAGCGCCGCCCACGTCGCGAAGCCCCGGGCCCGGCGCGACGACTCGGGGACGTAGTCGGACGGCGCGCGGACCATTCCCTCTCCGTGCCCCGCGAGGTAGGCGGCGGTATAGGACATCGAGGCGGCGTGGGCTTCCGAGTCAGCGCAGAACACGTAGCCGGTGTCGTACGGGACGTTGAGCCACTTGTGACCATCCACGGCCCAGGAGTCGGCTCGCTCGATGCCGGTCACGAGGTGCTTCACAGAGGGACTCACCGCTGCCCACAGCCCGAAGGCGCCATCAACATGGACCCAGGCATCGCGCCGGGTTGCCGCATCGCACGCCGCCACCAGGTTGTCGCACGCACCGGTGTTCACGTTGCCGGCCTGGACGCACACGATCGTCGGTGCGTCAGGGCCTGCCTCGAGGACCCGCGCCAGGTCCGCTGGATCGATGGCGCCGTTGGGGTCCGTGGCGACGGGTTCGACGGCGCTGGCTCCGATGCCCAGCAGCCGCAGGGAACGATCGACCGTGGCGTGACGCTCCTCGCTCGCCACGACGCGGACTTGGGGCGCCCCGTTGAGGCCGCGCTCCTCGACGTTCCAGCCCGCCCGAGCCAGGACCCGGTGGCGAGCCGCGGCGAGCCCGACCGTGTTCGCAGCCTGCCCGCCGGTCACCAGGCCGAACGAAGCGTGGGCAGGCAGGCCGAATGCCTCCTTCAACCAGTCTCCGGCCACCTCTTCGACCACGGCGGCAGCCGGCGACGTCGTGGCGTTAAAGGCCACCTGATCCCATCCCGTCGCGAGCATGTCGGCGCAGCTCGCGGCATCGAGGGCGCCGCCGATGACGTAGCCGAAGTACCGGGGCCCGGTGGTGTTCATCAGCGCGGGCTCCACAGCCGCAGCCAGCTCGTCGATCACCGCGTGGGCGTCGGTTCCCTCTTCGCGTAGCTGCCCACCAAGAGCCGCCCGCAGACGGGCGAGATCGAGGGACGGCGCCACAGGTAGGTCGCTCGCACCCTCGCGGTAGTCGGCGACGTGCTTTGCTGTCCGCCGCAGCAGTTCTCCGAGGTCCGACACGTGGTGCATTATCGACAATGTCCGGCCCTCGCACCATCATGACGAGAGCGCTCGGCCGCGCGCAAACACGCGACGTCGCGAATCGGTTCCACGATAGATCCCGCGTTCAGGGCAAGAGGAGGAGAGCCATGAGCATGAGCAGGTTCATCTCCCTTCTCCCTCTGCGGCCATCGTGATCGAGCCGATCGGGACGGCTATCGAGCATCGGGATCCCATCCTCCCTCACATCCGACCGAACTCTTCCTCCGAGAGGGGGGCCTGCCCCTGCGGCGGCGACGTTCTCTTCGGTGGGCGATCGATGAGGTGCCGGGGATCGGTTGCGTGGCGATGAGCCACATCAGCCTGCGCGACGCCCTCGGGGGGCTGCCGGAGCCTGGCACGCCCCCCAAGGTCCGGCGAGAGCTGGCTAGCCCCTGTCGAAACCAGGAGGGCCGGCTACCGTCGGAATATCTCGTAGATCGCGCCGTGGGTCAGCGAGACCACGAACAGGTTGCCGTTCGGCCCCGTCTCGACGTCCGTGCCGACCCCGAAGTTCCTCCCGATCAGCAGGCTCTCGCTCTCGGTGAGCTCGTGCTTCGCCAGGTTGTCGGCCACCCTGTCCAGCAGCCGGGGGTCGTCCACCCCGATCTTCCGCCGGTTCCCGGTCAGGTTGAAGTGGAACAGGTAGCCGCCCTCAAGGATGGGCGTGGCCGCCCCCATGAACAGGTCCCCCTCGAACTGCGGTCCCAGCCCTCGGCCTCGAACGAAGCCGATCCCTCCGGGGGCCACCTCCCACTTCCAGCTGAATTCGGGATCCTTGTAGCGCGACCCGGGCAGCGTGAACAGCCGCGACAGGGCCTCCTGGGGGCTGTCGGCGATGTTCGTGGGCGGCCACCGGTTCTGCTGGAGGGCCTGGGCCCCGAAGGTGGTCTCGATCTCCTTGAACTGCGAGATCCGGTCCACCGGTCCGGCGATCTGGATCCACCCGCCGTTCATCCCTCGCTCAACCCGGTTCAGCTCGCTGAACGAGTCATCCCCGTTCTCCTGGAGCCAGAGGTTCCCGGAGGCCGGGTCGACGGCCAGGCCGAAGCTGTTGCGGTGCCCGTACGAGAAGATCTTCTGGATGTTGGCGCCGGCTTCTCCGCCCATCTCGGCCCCGACCTCGAAGAAGGGGTTGTCGGAGGGAGCGGTGCCGTCATCTTCCAGCCGGAGGACGACCCCGGTCAGGTGAGCGTCGTCCGGCTCGGGGCCCCCGAACTGGTCATCGGGGCTCCCGTCCCCGAACGGTCCCAGGGGGAGGTTCTGGGTCTGCCCACGCCGGCCGACGTCGCCGATGAATATGTTGAGCTTGCCATCTTGCCCGAAGGCGATGACGCCGCCGTCGTGGTTGCCGAACGCCCGGGTCTCGTGCGGCGGGTTCGCCGGCTGGACGGCTCGCAGGCGCATGAGGTTGTGGTCGAAGGTCAAGGTCGACCCGTCCCACACGAACCGATCCACCCGGTTCCCGAGCAGCGGCGTGTCGTCGAGGTTGCCGGAATCGGCTCCGGTCGTGCTCTCCGTCCAGTACAGGTACACCCCGGGGTCTGTCGGGAAGTCGGGGTGGAGGGCGATCCCCAGGAGCCCCCGCTCCGAAGCGAAGTTCACCGCCAGGTCCAGGACAGGGCCGTGGATGGCGCCGCCCGTGACGCGCATCACTCGTCCGGTGTTCTTCTCCAAGGCCAGGATGTCGTTTGAGCCGACGAAGGCCAGGGTGGTGGGAGTGACCAAACCGTTAACCACGGTTCTCACTCCGAGCCGAGGATGGAGCATCTCAGGGCCGACCCCCTGGGAGCTCGCGGGCGGAGCGCCGATCAGCCCTCCCGGGACGAGGACGACGGTTGCGGCGGCGACGAGGATTGTCCGGCGCATGCTGTTCCTCCTTCCGTCGGTGACCATTTGACCGCTATGGATAGTTCGTCCCCAGCCCGAGGCCGGTTCACCGATACCCCGTAACGGGGTACGCGGAGGAGGAAAGCTCCGGGCCGTATGTCCACACGACCGCTGAAGGGGTCGGGGGGGCGTCAACCCAGCCAGCCGGGCGCACCAGCGCCGTGGCCGGGCTCATGAACAGCCGGCCGGCGATCTCCGCGTTGGAGAGCCCCTCGGCGACCAGACCGACGAATGGTCAGATGGACGAGGACGAGTACCGGAAGCGCCTGCGGGTCCTCCGGGAGGGGTAGCTAAAGAGAGAGGAGTGCACGGCGCGTCCTTGCGGGCCGGCGGACCGCGGTCTTGGATGGAAGGCTGCCGATTGCCGATTTCCCGGACACTACCTCACTCTTGCTCGAGCACGGACAGGATGTTGCCGGCGGGGTCGGTGAACCACGCGATCGGCGGCCCCATCCCTCGGTGGATGCCACGCTCGTCCTGCTGAGAGCCCTCGTACCGTTGGAAGGTCACCTCACGCTTGATCAGCTCGTCGACGGCAGCGTCGATGTCCTCCACAGGGAAGTTGAGCATGGTGAACGCCGCCGGCGTGTGGTCCGGCTTGGGATACACCAGGATGTCACCGCCGCCGGCTATGTGCAGGGTGAGCATCCCGTCGGCCTCGGACACCTCGAGCCCGAGTGTCTCACCGTAGAAGCGCTTTGCCGCCGGGATGTCGTCCACAGAGAAGCCGCTGAAGGCCTTCGTCTTACCGAACATCGGTGCCTCCTCTCAGAGAGTTTCGTTCCGTGCTGCTCCAATGTAGACGCCATCCGGAGCGAGAAGTCATCGGCGTCCGAGCTCCATTGCGAACCTCCCACGATCGGGTGGCATTGGCGAACCATCCCGCAGACTACCCCTCGTGACAGATCTGTGGTGGAGTTGACCCCATGAAGGAACCTACGGATCGGATCGCTGCGCTGCAGGGGCTTCCCTTCTTCGCTGGGCTGGACCACGAAGACCTCGAGGAGATCCTTCGGGTGGGGCATCAGGTCTCGTTCGGGGCTGGGGAGACCCTCGTTGAGCGGGGAGACCCAGGGGACGCGATGTACATCATCCTGTCGGGCGCCGCCGAGGTGGACGTCGGGGGGCGTTTCCACAGGATCGAGCATGGGGACTTCCTCGGAGAGATGGCCGTGATGGCAGGCAAGGAGCGGATGGCCACCGTCACCGCCGTTGAGGATGTGGTGGCCCTGAGGATCTCCGGCGCCGACTTCGAGTCGATCCTCCTCCGGCGTCCGCGGGTTGGGCTGACCATCCTGAAGAGCACCGTCGAGCGGCTCCGGGAGGTCCAGCAGCGCCTCGACGCGTGGATCGGCGTCTGGTAGCCCCGCATGACCAGGACTTTCTCGGCGGGGGAGCTCGCGAGGGAGGCCGGTGTCCCGCTCGAGACGATCGATTGGCTGAACGGCATCGGGATCCTCAAGTCACGGCAGCCGGAAGCCTTCCGGTTCGCCGATGTCTTTCGGGTCAAGATGGTGGCGGCGCTCCTCGAAGGTGGTTTCACCTCCGAGCAGGTCGAGTGGGCGGTGGCCGAGGGGCACCTCAACCTCGATCGCGTCGATGAGTACCTGCCACTGGAGCCGGGCCCTCGCTCTGAGCAGACGTTTGCCGGGTACATGTCGAGGGCCGGGCCGAAGGCGGCCCTCCTGCCCGCCGTCTACGTGGCCATGGGGCTACCCGAACCCGACCCTTCCTCTCGGATCCATGCCGATGAGGAGGAGCGGCTCCGGCGGTTCCTCGAAGGATGGAGCCTGGCACCGAGCGACGAGACCCTCATCCGGGCGGCCCGGTTGATCGCGGAGGGGACCCGGGTGGCCACCATGGGCTGGGGCGAGCTCCTCGACGAGCAGGTGGTCCGGCCGGCCCAGGAGCGTCTCTACCGGGGCGAGATCGAGCGGTTCCCTGAGGAAGTGAGGCGAGCCTTCAGGACGCTGGTGCGTCTCCAGCCTCTCATGATGAAGTGGCTCATGGAGCGGTACCTGGAGCAGCGGATCGTTGGCAGCATCGCGGAGGGGTTCGAAGAGTTCTTCGCGTCACGGAACCTGGGTCCTCCACCGGGGCCGACGGCCCCGCCTGCGGTGGTCTTCGTTGACCTTTCCGGGTACACGCGACTGACGGAGGAGAGGGGCGATGAGGTGGCGGTTCGGTTCGCCACGACCCTGCAGCGGGAGGCGGACGCCGTCGCATCAGCGAACGGTGGGAGACTCGTGAAGCTGCTCGGCGACGGGGCGATGCTGCGCTTCCCCGATGCCGGGCGCGGTCTCGAGGCCGCGCTCGCGCTGGTCCGCGCCCTGTCGGTCGACGGGAGCCTCCAGGCCCACGCGGGGGTTCACGCCGGCCCCGTCATCGAACGTGACCTCGATCTGTTCGGGCGAACGGTCAACCTGGCCTCTCGCATCGCCGACGCCGCCGGTCCCGGCGAGGTACTGGTGAGCGAGGCCGTGGCGGGGGCCGTGGACGACCCCGCCCTCCGGTTCGAGCGAAGCGATGGGGCCAGGCTGAAGAGCATCACCGAGCCGGTCTCGCTGTTCCGGGTGATCGTCGACCGGTCCTAGGGACTCGGTCTCGCCCCGGGCCCCCCGCCAGGACCTTGACGGAGGCCGACCGATCGGCTATTTTACCTGTCAGTTATTTAATAGGAAGGTTGAATATGCAGGCGACCGACCAGCTCGACCGGACCTTCGCGGCCCTGGCGGATCCCACCAGGCGGGCCATCCTGGCCAGGCTGGCCTCGGGGGAAGCCACGGTCACCGAGCTGGCGGCGCCCTTCGACATCAGCCTACCGGCCGTGTCGAAGCACCTGAAGGTGCTGGAGCGAGCCGGGGTGATCGCGCGGGGCCGGGAGCGGCAGTGGCGACCCGCCCGCCTGGTGGCCACGCCCCTCCGAGATGTCGCCGAGTGGACCGAACGGTACCGCCGCTTCTGGGAGGAGAGATACGAGCGCCTGGACGAATACCTGGAGGACCTCCAGGGCCGACGAAAGGAGAAGGACGATGGGAGATAGCGGCAAGCTCACGGTGACGACGCCGTCGGACACGGAGATCCAGATGACCCGCGTCTTCGACGCGCCACGCGACCTCGTGTTCGAGGCGCACAGCTCGGCCGGGCACATGAAGCACTGGTGGGGCCCGAGGAAGTACGAGACCATCAGCGCCGAGGTGGACTTCCGTCCCGGCGGCAAGTGGCGGATCGTGCACCGCGGTCCCGACGGCGAGGAGTACGGGTTCCACGGCGAGTACCGGGAGATCGTCCGCCCGGAGCGGATCGTGTGGACGTTCGAATACGAGGGAGCGCCGGGCCAGGTGGCGGTGGAGACCCTGACCCTCGAGGAGCACGACGGCAAAACCACCCTGACGGCGATCTCGGACGCCGGCTCAAAGGAGGCGCGCGACGCGGTGCTCGAGTCGGGCATGACGGAGGGCGCGGCGGAGACCTGGGACCGCCTCGAGGAGTACTTGGTGAGCCTGAAGGCTCGCGCCTCGTAGTCTCAGATCCGGTCGGGGAGGGGCGGCGTCCCGCTAGGATCGACGCATGCCCCTCCCCGAGATCGCCTGTCCGTCCTGCGGCGAGACCGAGCGACTAAGAGGCCGTGGCTCCGGTGACACCGTCGAGCTGAAGTGCGAGGCCTGCGGAGCCGCATGGAACCGCGATGCGCGGCCTCGATGCCGGCTGTGTGGCTCGGACGATCTCCGGTACACGCCCCAACCGTTGTGGGAGCGAGGGCGAGGGGAACAGCGAACTCCGGCCGGACGGCGCGATGCGTGGGCGTGCAACGCATGCGGGGGACGTGACGTGACATCAGCGACTCCGCGCCCGCCCGCCCGATGAGACATCCGACTCTGATGGGTCGTACCTTCTGAAGAGGAGCTGCCATGGAGACGAGGGCCGGTCGGGGCGGGGTGGAGCGTCTCACCGAAGGGGAGCGGGCCTTGCTCGTCGTTGTGGGCCTGGCGTTCCTCCATCACGTGGACCACATTCTCCGCGCCGACAACAGCGGGTGGCCGTTCACGCCGGACGTCACCCCGTTCACCGTCAGCTTGGTCGTCTATCCGATCTTCGTGCTGGACTTCCTGACGCTCAGGAACCGCACCTGGATCCGGGTGGGGCTGGTGGCGGTCCTGTTCGTGGCCCTCCTGGCGGTCCACGCGGTGTTCGAGACCCCGGCGGACCAGTACGGCACGTGGGCGAACGGGGTCAGCTCGGTGGCCCACGCCCGGGGACGGCCGAACCTTCTGGAGATCTCCTCGCCGGTGCTGGGCGTGGTCTCCGTGGCGATCTCGATCGCGCTGTCGGCTGCGGTCCTGGTTGCACTGATCCTGCTGGTAGGCGAGGCCCGGAGGGCCGGTCGGTCAGCCTGACCCCTCGGCGGACCGGGCCATGATCCACAGCAGGACCGACGAGTAATCGCGGTCCCCGAGCCCGGCGGCCTCGGCCTCTTCGAGCCACGCCCGGGCCGCAGGGGCAAGCCGAAGGTCGACGTCACCCTCGGCGGCGGCGTCCCGGATGAGATCCGCGTCTTTCCGGGCCAGCGCGAGCGTGAACCGCGGCGGTGTGACACCGTCCTCCAGCGCCGGCCGCCGCCGCTCGACCTGGTCCGCCAGCGGCGTGGCCTTCAGCACCTCGAGGGCCGCCTCCCGGGCCAGGCCCAGGCCCTCCGCCAGCGCCAGGGCCTCGCCGAGCACGCCGAGCACGCCGAGGAGCGTCGAGTTCGTCACGAGCTTCGCCGACGCACCGGCGCCGAGCGGGCCGACGTGGATGGGGGAACCCAGCACCGACAGGAGCGGCATCCACCGCTCGACCTCGGAGGACTCCCCGCCGACGAAGATCCGGAGGGAGCCGCCTTCCGCCTCGCCCAGGCTTCCCTGGACCGGGGCGTCGAGCAGCCGGATCCGATCGGGCAGCGC
>JBOGVU010000003.1:0-73308 GCA_050692915.1 Actinomycetota bacterium
GCCGGAACCTGTCGGCCGCCTCGGCCTCCATGGGCGCTTCCTGCGGGGCCGCCGGCGCGCCCTCGGCCCCGGCGTCTCCCGAGGTCGCGGCGGGGTCTCCGTTCTCATCCCCGGACAGGGAGGTCACCACCACGATTCCCCCCGCCACCAGGACTGCCGCGGCGGCCACCGGGGCCAGCACCCGCCAGACGCGGGCGCCGCCGGGGGCGGCTCGGGCCTGCCGGCGGACGGCCATGCCCAGTCCCGCCGGCGCCTCGAGCTCGGGTAGGACGGCCAGGGCCTCCCGGGCGCCACGGGCCAGGATCACCTCGTCGCGGCACCGCTGGCACACGGCGAGGTGGGTCTCGACCCGGGAACGATTCTCTGGGCCGAGCGTCCCCTCGGCGTACTCCGCCAGCAGCTCGTCGGGATGGATGTTGGGCTCGGTCGTCACGTCGTCTCCTGGAGGTTCGACGGGCTGGACCCCCCCGGGTGTTCCCCGCGGAGCGCCCTGGCCAGGGCCAGCCGCCCTCGGTGGATCCGGGACTTCACCGTGCCCAGGGGGGCGCCCAGGCTCTCGGCGATCTCCTCATACGGGACGCCCTGGACGTCGTGGAGGACCAGCGCCGCCCTGAACTCCTCGGGCACCTCGAGGAGGGCTCGCTGGACGTCCACGGCCGCGGCCGTGGACTCGGTGGTGTCCGGCGCCGGGGGTGGCTCCAGGTCCTCGTCGGGTGCCGGCCCCTCCCGGGCCCGCTTCCGGAGGGCGTCGTGGCACACGTTCACGGCCACCCGGTGGAGCCACGTGGTGAACGCGGAGGTCCCTCGGAAACCGCTCAGCTTCCGGAGGCAGATCAGCCAGGTCTCTTGGGACGCGTCGGCGGCGTCCTCGGCCCGGCCGAGCATCCGGTACGCGAGGTTGTAGACGCGCCGCTCGTGCCGCTCCATCAGCGCGGTGAACGCCGTCCGATCACCCCGGAGGTACCGGCCGACGAGCTCGCTGTCGGGAGCCTCGCTCACGGCGCGAACACCTCGACCTCGTTGACGTAGGCGCGGTACCTGTCCTCGACGGGGACGAGCTCCGTCAGCCAGATCAGGAGGTACGGTGTCTGCACGCCGTTGAGGTCGATCTCCGTCACCGGCCCTGCCGCCTGCGAGGCCAGCGGCACGCCGTCGGTGTCGAAAGCCTCAGGCGAGTCCGAGGCGTAGACGCTGAATTCGAAGCCCGGGGTCGCGGTCTCGAGCCGTAGCCCCGCGACCACCGAGGACTCCGGGATCTCCAGAACGATCCCGACGCCCTCCTTGTCCATGTCAGCGTTCTCGTAGCCTTCGGTCGTCCAGTAGCTGTCGGGATTCCCGTCGGTCGCGTCGGGGACGGTGTCGTCGTGCTCGCCGTCGCCGCCCTCCGGATCGTACGAGGCGACTGCGACGGTTTCCAGGAGACTGGGCTGGGTGTCCTCGCCGTCCCCGCCACCGTTCTGCCCGGACCGGCCGTCCTCCAGAACCTGGCCGAGGATCCAGAAGCCGCCCACAGCCAGCGCGGCCACGAGCAGGACCAGGAGCGGGACCACGAACCACGAGCGGACCGGTGACGGCCCGGGCTCCGGCTCGGCGGCCGGCACGAACGGTGGGGGGATCGGCGACCCGTCCGAGGGGACGGCCCGTTCGAGGGCCTCGGCCATCTCCTCCGTGGTCTGGTACCGGTCGTCCGGGTCGCGGGCTAACGCGCGCAGCACCACATCGTTGAGCTGGCGGGAGATCCCGGACCGGAGGGCCCGCGGCGGGACCGGGTCCTTGCTCAGCCGCATGGTCGCGGTGGCGATGTGCGTGTCCGCCTGGAACGGGGTCCGGCCGGTCAGCGCCTCGTACAGGACGATCCCCGTCGAGTACAGGTCGGCCCGGGCGTCGACCGGCCCGCCGGTCACCTGCTCGGGGGCCAGGTACCGGGAGGTTCCCAGCAGGTTGCCGGTGGTGGTCAGGTCGTCGCCGGCGAACGCCGCCTTGGCGATGCCGAAGTCGGTGACCTTCACGTACCCGTCCCGGTCGATCAGGATGTTGCCCGGCTTCACGTCGCGGTGGACAACGCCGTGACGATGGGCGTGGCCGAGACCCTGGAGGGTGCTCCGGACCATCCGCGCGGCCTCCTCGGGGTCGAGGGTGCCCCGCTCGGCCAGGAGGGACTCGAGCGTGCGCCCCTCGAACAGCTCCATGACGATGAAGCTGACGCCGCCGTCGATACCGGTGTCGAATACCCTGACGACTGCTGGATGGGTCAGCCGTGCGGCGGCCACGGCCTCGAGGCGGAACCGGTCGAAGAGGTCGGGGTCCCGGGCCAGATGGTCGTGGAGGACCTTGACGGCCACGGGCCTGCCCAGGACCTCGTCGCGGGCTCGCCAGACGGTGCCCATCCCGCCCGAGGCGATCTCGTCCTCGAGCTCGTACCGTCCCTCGAGCCGCCGACCGACCAGGCGCTTCTCCTCGGCGTCCACGGGAGGTCAGTGTACGCGGCCCGTTCGGTGGGTCGACGGACCCTACACGTCGGGCGTGGGTGGTTCGGCGGTGACCTGCGTCCTGGCCAGCGTGAGGTCCTCCAGGAAGCCGATCATGTGGACGTATAGTGTGTCGGCCCGCTTGGTGAGCACTACGGTGAACCGTCCGTCCTGGTGGCACTGGTACGACCGGACCCTGGCCCGCGAGTCCTTGTCGTGCGCGGTGACGGTGGCGACCTCTCCGGCGCCACTGCAGTCCCTGCTCTGCATGAGCTGCGCGGCCCCTGCCGTGGCCGCGGACTCGGCCACGTCCTGGACCCGCAGCCTTGTGAACATGATGCTCCCGCCCTCGATCAGGAGGGTCCCGACCACGACCAGGCCGAGGATCGCCTTGACGAGGAACGATACGACGATGCCGCGCTCGTCGGCGAGGGCGGCGCGCAGGGTCATCATCGGCGCCGCCGGGCGGCTACGGTCCGTCTCACCAGCTCGAACTCCTCGATCCGGAAGAGCAGGGCCGCGCCGATGAAGATTATAAGTCCCCCAACGACTCCCGCCCCTACCTGCGCGATCTGTCCGCCGAGAGTATCGGTCGCGAGAGCCCCGGACATGAGGCGGGCGGCGCCCCAAGCGGCAGCTCCGGTCAGTGCGGCCGCCGCGAGGATCCGGCCGAGCCCGGAGGCCAGCGCCCGTCCCTCCAGGCCCTCCAGCTTTCGCCGCAGGAGCAGCGCGGCCGCGGTGGCGGCGAAGAGGTAGGCGAGCGAGTGGCCCAGGGCCAGGCCTCGCACGCCCAGGGCAGGGAACAGGACCAGGTTCGCCACGATGTTGAGGCCCACGGCGAACACGTTGATGAGCGCCGGGGTCCGGGTGTCCTGCATGGCGTAGAAGGCCCGCAGGCACAGGAGGAACGCGGAGAACGGGAACAGGCCGATGGCGAAGAACGTCAGGACGCCGGACACGAGCTCGGTCGACCGGGCCCCGGCGACGCCGTGCTCCAGGAGCACGCGCACGATGGGCTCCGCCAGGACGAGGTAGCCGGCGGCGGCGGGCAGCACCACGAACGCCGAGGCCCGGATGCCCCGGGCCAGGTCCCGCCGGAAGTCGGCGCGATCGCCCCGGACCCAGTCCTCGGAGAGCGACGGCAGGAGCGCGGTCATGATCGAGACCGAGAAGATCGCGTGAGGGAGCTGGAAGAAGATGAACGCGGCTTGGTACGCGGTGAACCCGCCCCGAGCCCCCCCGGCCAGCACGATCACCACCAGCAGCCCGACCTGGTTGATGACCACGTACAGGACCGCCCACCCCGACAGCCGGACCAGGGAGCGGACGGCCGGATCCCGCCGGTCGAACCGCCACCGCCACCGGAACCCGATCCGCCGGAGTGACGGCCACAGGGCCAACGTCATGACCGCCACCCCCGCCGTGGCCCCGATGGCCAGCACGAGCCTCTGGGTGCCGGACACCGTGGTCTGGGTCGGCGTGGGGGGACCCGGGAGGAGCGCGAAGATCACGAACGACGCAATCACCACGAGGTTGTTGAGGATCGGGGCGAACATCGGCAGCGCGAACCGCCGGTGCGCGTTCAGCATCCCGGTGGCCACGGCACCCAGGCCGTACAGAACGATCTGGGGCATGAAGAACCGGAGGAACACGGTGGCCAGGTCCTGGACCGCCGCCCGCTGGGCTTCCGGCACCCGGAGCGTGTACAGGCCCACGATCCACGGGGCCAGCAGGATCCCCAGGATCATCACCGCGCCCAGGACCACCAGGGCCACGGTCATGACGGCCTGTGCCGACCGCCACGCGTCCTCGCGGCTACGGGTGGTGAGCTGCTGGACGAACACCGGCACGAAGATCGAGGTGAGGATCCCGCCGAGGATCAGCTCGTACACGATGTTCGGGATGTTGTTGGCGACGTTGTACGAGTCGGCCAGCCGGGACTCGGCCACCCCGAGGGCGAACGCCATCGCCGCGACCCTTAGGAACCCGGTGACCCTGGACAGCGTGGTGCCCACGGCCATGAGCGCGGTGCTCCGAACCAAACCCTGGGGGGTGGCGCCGTCGACGGGGACCGGAGTGAGGGGGCCGGGCTCCTCGTCCGACGGGGTCAGGCGTTCCGGCGGGACAGGAGCCTCCTAACCCACCACAGCGCTAGGAACAGCGCGGCGCCGGTGGTGATCAGCAGGGCGATGCGGTTGTAGGCGGTCGAGCGGACCACGATCCTCGACGAGCCGATGGGGACCCCGTCCGGGGTCTCCAGCTCGACCCGCACCGGGAACCGCCCGGTGGTCTGGGCCCGGACCGGGAACACGAACTGCTGGACCGGCCGCTCGAGCGGCACGACCTGGCTGCGGCCCCCGACGAACTGCAGCCGAGTCGAGCGCAGGATCAATCGGACCCGCACCGGGTAGCCGGCATCGTTGCGGAGCGTGACCGGGATGATCCCGCCCTGCGAGGTCAGGGTGATGGAGCTGGCCAGCGGGGGATGGATCTTCTCGAGCTCGGCGTTCACGGCGGAACGGACCGACCCGATCAGGGCCAGCCGGTCGACCTCGTGGCCGGCCAGGTAACGCGACTGCGACAGCAACAGGCCCCGGCGGAGCTGGTCGAGGAGGGGGGACTGGTCGGCCATCGAGGCCAGGGCGTCCACATCCGCCCGGCCCGCGTCGAGACCGGCCACCACCGAGGACGAGAAGCCGGGGGCCCTGGAAGCCGCCTGGAGCTCCCGGGGCTCCGTTGGATCGTCGGGCGGCGGCTGACCCACCGCCACGCGGGTGGCCTTCACCCCGCGCAGCCACCGGATGCCCGACGGCACCTCCAGACCATCCAGGAAGACCCTGAGGAACCGGCCGGGCGGCAGTTCGCCCTCGCCGAACACCACGGCCACGCCGCGAGGGATCGAGGGGCGCTCGAAATAGATCGCCGAGAGCTCGCCGATCGTCCACATCGCCGAGAGCGCGGGGTCCTGGTCCGCGGCGGCCGTCCGCTCCTCCACCACGGGATCGGGGGTCACGACCGTCAGGGATCCCTCGGCCGCCCGGGCCGCCCCGTGGGGGGTCATGGCCAGGCCCTCCGGTGGCGGGAAGGCGTCGGCGTCGGCCAGGAGGGCTTCGGTTGTGCCGTCCTCGCTCAGGATCCTCGGGAGCTCGAAGAGCGACTCGTCGGTGAGGGCCGAGGCGGGGGGGCGGAAGATCGTCTGGGACGGGACCGCGCCCAGCACGGCCTCCGCCACCGCGCGGCCTCGATCGATCTGCCCGGTGAGATCGTCCTCCAGCCCCGCCTCGATGATCGACGGGACCGACGGCGATGCGTACGGCAGGGCCACGAGCTCGGTGGTGTCGGTCCGCCGGGCCACCTCCCTGATCCGGTCGAGCAGATCACCGGCCGCCACCGCCGTGGGATCCTCGGGCGGGCGCTCCTCCACGCCCTCGCCCGCGATGACGCGGAACCCGTCCCGCATGTCGGCCAGGGCCTCGAGGAGCAGCGGGGAGACGACCACGGTCAACGGGGCGGTCGTGTCCTCGAGGGCCCCGACGATCACGTCGAGCCGTCCACCCGGCAGGATCTGTTCCTCGATCTCCGAGTCGAGCAGCGCACCGTCGGCCCGGATCCGCACGGGGGCATCGAGCACGAAGCACGCCGCCACGTCGAGCGGAGCCAGCGGCGGATCCATCACGAACACGAGCGCGGACCGTATCTCGGCCAGTTGGGCGTCGGCCGACCGCAGCTCGACGGTCACGGGATAGAGAGCGTTCTCCGTCCGCTCCACCAGGAACGCCAGGCGTTCCCACGCCGCCTCGAACGAGCGCGTGGCCCCCGGCGCGAGCCCGCCCCGGAGCGGGAACACCTTGATCCCCAGCGGCGAGATCGGGCCGGCCCGGAGCACCTCGGCGTAGTCCGACCTGGTCCGGGCCGCCGACCACACGGTCACCGCCAGGCTCAGGTCTTCGAACGGCGTGGTCGTGTGGTTGATGGCCCGAACCTCCACCTCGAACGGGTCTTCGGCCGTGGCGAAGGGAGTCTGGTCCACAAGCAGCAGCCGCACCGCCGGCTCCTCCTGGGCCGCCGCCGGCGCCACCGCGAGCGTCGCAGACGCGGCCACCGCGAGCGCCAGGAGCCGCCTCATCCGGTCACCGCCTGCGTGGCCTTCTGGATGACCTCCTTCTCGGAGTCGAACCCGGCCACGTTCGTGGCCTCCTCCAGGGGGAACCACCGGACCTCCTCCATCTCCCGGTCGCGAGGCCCCGGGGGCTCGTCGTCCGCGTCCATCAGGAAGAAGTGCACGGTCTTGCGGATCCGGGTCCCCTCCCACACGAACCAGTAGGAGACGTCCCCCAGTGGCGCCCTGGCCGTCCCCCGATGCCCGGTCTCCTCCCGCACCTCCCGGACCGCGGCCTCCTCGGGCGACTCGCCCTCCTCGACCAGTCCCTTGGGAAGCCCCCACACGAGGTCCCCTCGCCTGGTCCGGCGCGAGGCCAGGAGGATCTCGGGGCCGTGGGGGCCCTCCCTGACGAGGACACCCCCGGCCGACACCTGGCGCCGGGTCTTCATCGAGCCACCCTGGCCACCTTGGCCCCGGTGGCCCGAACGAGATCGTCGGGTCGGATCTTCAGCATGGTCGACGGCTCGCCGCCGGCAAGGTACAGGACCTCCTGCTCGGCCAGCGTTCGATCCAGGATCACCCTCGTCCCCTTCGGCAGGCCGACCGGCGGGACGGCCTCGGCCAGGAAGTCCGTCAGCTCCGCGACCCGGTCGGGGCCGAGCTCGGTGAGCGTGGGGGAGGGCGTGGCCACCGCCAGCCGGCGGAGGTCGGGTGTGGCGCTCGCCGGAAGCACCGCGGCCACGAGCCCCTTGGCCGCCTCCAGGACGACCACCCGGCCCACCTGGTTCGGGGGCAGGCCGAGCACCGCGGCCGTGCGCTCGGGCGTACGAAGCCGGCCCCGCACGGGCACCAGCTCGTGGGGGATGTCTCGTTCCAGGAGGTGGTTGTGGACGTCGACGCTGGTCCGCATGGCCGCTACCGGTCGCCCCGGCGCTGCTCCCACCATTCATCGAGCAGCTCGAAGGCCTCCCCCTCGGGGATCGGCCCCCGGTCCATCCGCAGCTCCAGCAGGTGCTCCAGTGCCTCCCCGACCAGTGGCCCGGGGGGGATCCCCAGGTGCTCCATCACCTGGTGGCCGTCCAGGGGCGGCTTGATGGCCGCGAGGTTCTCCTCCTCGGTGAGCCTGGCGATGCGCTGCTCGAGGTCGTCCTGGAGCTCGGCGAGCACCTTGGCCTTCTTCGGGTTCTGGGTGGTGCAGTCGGCCCGGGTGAGCTGGTTGAGCGCGTCCAGGAGTGGGCCGGCGTCTCGCACGTACCGTCGGAGGGCCCCGTCGGTCCACCCGAGCCGGTACGTGTGGAACCGGAGGTGCATCTCCACCAGCTTCCTGACGTCCTGGACCACCTTCTCGGGGAACCGGAGGGCTCGCAGCCGCTCCTCGACGATCCGGGCGCCCACCACCTCGTGGTGGTGGAACTGGACGCCCTCGGGCGTGATCTGCTTCGTGGCGGGCTTGCCCACGTCGTGGAGGAGCGCGGCCAGGCGGAGGGTCAGGTCGTCCGGGGGGCAGCGCTTGACCACCGCCAGCGTGTGCCGGAAGACGTCCTTGTGCCGGTGGACTGGATCCTGCTCTAGCTGGAGGGCGGGCAGCTCAGGGAGGAACTGGTCGGCCAGACCGATGTCGACCACAAGCTGGAGGCCGCGGTCGACGTGCGCTCCCTGGAGGAGCTTCGACAGTTCGTCCCGGATCCGTTCCGCCGACACGATCCGGAGCCGCTCGCGGAGGGTCCGCATGGCCTCCACGACCTCGGGGGCGGGCTCCATGCCCAGCGTCGAGACGAACCGGGCCGCCCGGAGCATCCGGAGTGGGTCGTCGGTGAACGCCACCTCGGGCTCGAGCGGGGTCCGGAGCCGCTTGTGGGCCAGGTCGAACAGCCCCCGGTGCGGGTCGACGAACTCGCCCTCGGGGAGGCGGACGGCCATGGCGTTGATCGTGAAGTCCCTTCTGGCCAGGTCGGTGTCCACGTCCTTTGCGAAGGTCACCTCTGGGTTCCGGGAGTCCTCCGCGTAGATCTCTTCGCGGAACGTGGTGATCTCCAGGAGGTGGCCGCGCTTGCGGGCCCCCACCGTGCCGAATCGGATCCCCACGAGGTACCGGGCCTCGGCCCAGCCCTGGAGGATGGCGATGACCTGCTGAGGGCGGGCGTCGGTGGCGAAGTCGAGCTCGTTCCCCGCTCGTCCGAGGACCGCGTCCCTGACCGCGCCGCCGACCAGGTACAGCTGATGGCCCGCCTTCTGGAAGCGGGCTCCCAGCTCCGTGGCCACCGGGGGGAGGTCGATGAGCTCGTCGACGGGCGGACGGTCGTCGGGGGAAGGGGTCACGGCGGAAGGATACCCTAGCGTCGAGAATGGCCGACTTGGTACGCGCCGCCGTCTACGCGTGGGCGCTTCCCAACACCCTCCTGGGCCTGCTGTGTGGCGCGCTCTCGTTCCAGCGGTACCGCCGGATCGACGGGGTGATGGTTTTCGACGGCCAGGTGAAGGGGTTCCTGGCGATCCTCCGGGGGCTCCGTCGATCCGCGATCACCTTCGGCCACGTGGTGCTGTCGAACCGTCCGGTGGATGGCCGGCTCCAGGCCCACGAGCTCCACCACGTGTGGCAGTACGAGCGCCTGGGACCCCTGTACATCCCGATCTACCTGCTGGTGTGGGTGTTCACCGGGTACCGTCGCCACCCGTTCGAGCTGGCGGCGAAGCACGCCGAGGGGGAGGCCGGCTAGACGAGCTGTGCGGCCTTGAGGGCCAGCAGGAAGTCGTGCGGGTTGCTGGCAGCGTCGGCGGCGTCGTCGGCTGTGACGAGGTTCTCCCTGACCAGGGAGACCAGCGCCTGGTCGAACGTCTGCATCCCGTAGAACTCGCCCTCGATCATCACGTCGGTGATCGTGTTCGTCAGCTCGGCGTCGAGGATGCGCTCCCTGACCCGGCCGGTGTTCACGAGGATCTCCACGGCCGGGACCCGGCCCTTGCCGTCGGCCCGGACCACCAGACGCTGGGAGATCACGCCGCGGAGGCTGGCGGCCAGGGAGATGCGCACCTGCCGCTGCATCTCCGGCGGGAACAGGTCGATGATCCTGTTCACGGTCTCGGTCGCGTCGAGCGTGTGCAGGGTGGCGATGACCAGGTGGCCGGTCTCCGCGGCCTGGATGGCCGCTTCCACCGTCTCGGTGTCCCGGATCTCACCGATGAAGATCACGTCTGGGTCCTGCCGCACGATGTGCCGGAGCGCGCTTCGGTACGTGGCGGTGTCGGCCCCGATCTCCCGCTGGTCGACGATCGACAGCAGGTCCTCGTGGACGATCTCGATGGGGTCCTCGACGGTCACGATGTGGGTCCTGCGGTTCGCGTTGATCCAGCCGATCATGGCGGCGATCGTGGTGGTCTTCCCGGTGCCGGCCGGGCCGGTGACCAGGAGGAGGCCTCGCTGCTCCTGGGCCATGGCATGCACGGCCGCGGGCAGGTTCAACTCGTCGAAGGTGGGGATGTCGTTCCGGACCCGGCGGATGGCCAGGTTCACGTTTCCCCGCTGGCGGAACACGTTGATCCGGAACCGCCCCACACCGGGAAGGGTGAAGCCGATGTCCGACTCGTTGGTCTCCCGGAACTCCTGGGCCTTGGCGGGCGGAAGCAGCTCCATGGCCGCGGCCTCGCAGTCCGCCGTCGTCAGCGGCTCGAACGGGGCGTGCTGGAGGACGCCGTCGATCCGCACGACGGGCGGGAGGCCGGCCTTCATGTGCAGGTCGCTGGCGCCGGCCTCGACCATATGACGCAGGAAGCTCGTGACTGCCATCGCTCTCTGAATCGGCCCGGCCCGACCGGGCCTTGAGCCCCATCTTCACCCAAGTCGGCGCCGTCCGTGGCCGTTTGGGTCGCCGGGCCGAGGGGCACAATGGAGGGGACCAGGCGAACGTCCCGGAAAACAGGAGGTGCAGGTGCCCGTGAGCCCCATGAGCAGAGCGGAGGCCGGCCGCAAGGGCGGCATGACCACGAAGAAGCGGTACGGAGCGGGCTTCTATCAGCGGATCGGCCGCAAAGGCGGGAAGAAGGGCGGTCTCACCACGAAGCAGCGGTACGGACCCGATTTCTATCGTTCCATCGGCCGAAAGGGAGGATCCCGCTAGCCGCAGCAGCCGTCAGGCGGCGCGTAGCGGCGCCGCCACGACGCCGGGTGTGGCTACTTCTTGGTGTCCCAGAAGGTCTTGTCGATCTCGCCGATGGCGTCGAGCAGCTGCTGGCCCTGGGCCGGGTCCACCGACCGCTTGGCGTCGCCGGCGAGCTTCGTGGCCTTCCAGAAGGAGTCGTGGAGGTTCGGGGATGCCTGGAGGTGCTCCGGCTTGAAGTAGTCGGTCCACAGCACCCACAGGTGGTGCTTGACCAGATCGGCCCGGTCCTCCTTGATCTTCAGGGCCCGGGTCTTGAACTCCTCCACCGTCTCGGTGGGCTTCTTCTGGTTCTCCGCGTCCTGGTACTTCTCTTGGATCGCCTTCACCGATTCGGCTTCGATGCGAGCCTGGGCGGGGTCGTACACGCCGCACGGCAGGTCGCAGTGGGCATGGACCACGCGCCGGGGGCGCAGGATGTCGAAGAGGTGCATCGCTGTCTCCTTCCGTTCGCTTGATTTGAACCTATCACCTCGACTCCTCTACCTCCTACCCGGGTAGGCTCGGGGCGATGCGACGCTGGGCGTGGGTGGCCGCCGCGGTCATGGCGGCGTGGGCCACCAGCAGGGGGGCCGGGACCTTCCGCGTCGAGGTGGCGGGGCGGAGCATGGTCCCGACGCTCAGCCCTGGCGACTGGCTCGTGGCCACCCGGCGGGGGCGGATCCGCCGGGGGAGCGTGGTCGTGATGGCCCATCCGAACCGGCCGCTCGACCTGGTGAAGCGGGTGCACGGGGTCCCGGGCGACCTCGTGGACGGTCGGCTCCTCGGCTCCGACGAGTACCTGGTCGTCGGCGACAACCCAGCGGCCAGCGCCGACGGTCGGCGCTTCGGGCCGGTGCCCCGGCGAGCGATCGAGGGCGTGATCCGGGCTCGCTACTGGCCGCACCCCGGTGCGGTGAGGCTCAGGCCCGGTCGGTGAAGTACACGGCTCCGGCGGGTGGCCGGAGGCAGTGCTCCATGGCCATGACCGCGTTGTAGCTCCCCACGTTGAGCATGGCCACGACGTCGCCTTCTTCGACCGGGGGGAGCGCCACGTCCTCGGCGAACAGGTCGTCGCCCTCGTTGATGTTCCCGGCCACCGTGACGGTCCGCGTTCCCGCCTCGCCGGCCGCCCGGCACAGGACAACCTCGACCGGAGCGCCGTAGATGAAGTGCTCCGGCATCACGGTGAACCCGGCATCCAGGCCGACGAAGGTGGCCCCGGCCCGGTCCTCCACCGTGACCACCTCGGCCAGGAGGTGGCCGCACTCCTTCGTCAGGAAGTCCCCCGGCTCGCAGGCGACCGCCACGTCCAGCGGCCCCAGGTGCCGGGCCAGGATCGCGGCCAGGGCGTCGAGGTCGAGCGGCAGGTCCCCGGCCCGCTGGGGCACCCCCAGGCCGCCCCCCACGTTGACCTCCTGCACCGGCATGCCTGCCTCGATCAGGCGCCGGGCCATCCCGGCCGCGGCGACCACGGCCCGCTCGAACCCGGGTAGTGCCTCGGTGAGGAACCCCCGACCCACGTGGAAGTGCACGGTATCGATGACCAGGTCGTGCCGGCGGGCCATCCGGATGGCCTCGTCGAGGTCCTCCTGGTAGATCCCGAACTTCGTGGGTTTCTCGCCGCTGTAGGTCTGCGACCCGTCCCAGCCGGCCCCGGCTCGAGGGTTCACCCGGAGGCCGACCGCTCTCCCCGGGGCCCGGCGCCCCAGCCGCTCGAGCTGGCTCAGCAGGTCGACGTTCACGTGCACCGGGTGGGCCAGGACGACGTCGAGATCGCCATCGGACACGTTCGTGCCGGTATAGCTGATCTCTTGGGGACGCCAGCCGTGGTCGAGCGCGTGGAGCAGCTCCCGGGGCGAGCAGACGTCGATGCCCACGCTCCGAGGATCCCCCGGCGGGCCCAGGCCGCGGAGGACCGCCAGGGCTTCGGGGGCCCGCTGAGCCTTCAGCGCCAGCCGCACCGGTCCGCGGAGCCCGGCCGAGGCGAGCGCGTCCTGGAGCGCGCGGGCCTGTTCCTCCATCCGGACCAGGTCGTAGACGTACAGGGGGGTGCCGTGCTCGCGGGCCAGTGCCTCGGCGTCCCGGCCGGCGACGCGGAGCCGGCCCTCCCGGACATCGAGCCCGGGCCGGGCCCACCAGACGCTCACCGTTCGTGGGGTCCCGTGCCGGGGGCGAGCTCTCGATCGAGCCGCCACATGGCACCCAACGAGACCTGGATCCTCCGGCCGTCGGCGAGCCGGAGGCGGAAGCACCTGAGGGACTCCACGCCCCGCCGCTCCGACCAGGCCCGCTCGGTCTCCGCCACCGCCATCGGGACGCCGTCCAGGAGCACCTCTCGCGGTTCCTCGTCGGCCCGCCCGCCGGCGTACGTCCTGACCTCGACGTCGCGGGGGAGGCGCCGCCGCCGACGTCCGAGCAGTCCGCCCACGGCCAGGTACAGGACGCCGGCCAGCAGGATGATCCCCAGGTCGCTGATGACCGGGCGGAGGGCGGTGGCCACCAGGGCGGCCACCACGAACGCCCCGTTGTACCCGATGTCGTACACGGCGAAGGCTCGCCCCCGGTAGTGGTCCGGGATCGAGCGCATGATGATCGTGTCGGAGGCGATCTTGGTGGCGGTCATGGCGGTCCCGGCCAGCCCCACGGCCGCCAGGATCGCCGCCCACACCGAGAGGGGGCCGCCCACGAGCGTGGCCACGCCGGCCAGGACGAACGCCACCGGGGCCACACCCGGCCGTCCCACCCGCCGCGCCACCGTGGGGACCAGCAGGGCGCCCACGAACCCGCCCACGCCCACCGCGGCCAGGACCACCGAGAAGCCGCTGGCCCCGATGTCGAACCGAGCCCGACCCACCACCAGCGCGGCCAGGATGATGAACCCGTGGAGGGCCCTCATGGCCCAGGTCGAGGACACCGCGTAGGTCGCGGTGTGGCTGCCGAGGAGGACCCGAAGCCCCTCCCGGACGTCGTGGAGGTTGTCCCGGAGCTCCCGGGCGATCCCGGCCAGCCCTCGCCGCTCCCCACGGGGCAGATGCAGGCGGGCCGCCACCATGGCGCTCCCGGCGGCGCAGGCCGCGGCCAGGAGGATGGGAACTCGAGGTGAGATCGCGTCGGTGAGCGGCCCCCCGATCACCGCCCCGGCCAGAGCGAACACCATCCCCGCCGTCGAGGAGACCGCGTTGGCCCCCAGGTACTGGTCGGGCGGTACCACCGTGGGCAGCACAGCGTTCTTCGTGGCGTGGTAGAAGCGGTTCACCGAGACCGTGGCCACGGCCAGGGCCAGCAGGACCGGCTCGGGCCAGGCCACCGCGGGCAGCAGGAGGAGGATCAGGCCGGTCCGGACCACCGAGGTCCCCACCAGGATCGACCGCCGCGAGAACCGGTCGATGAACGGGCCGGTGAACGGCCCCACCAGAGAGAAGGGGAGCAGGGTCACGGCCAGCACCTTCGTCACCTGGGCGGGCGTCCGGGCGGCCTCAAGTCCGAAGATCAGCACCGAGGCCAGGGCGATCTGGTAGAGGCCGTCGGCGACCTGGTTCAGCAGCTGCGAGGTGAGCAGCAGGCGGAACCCGCGCGGCGCCAGCAGGGAGCCCAGGCGTCGGAGGCCACCCCGGAGGGACGCCTCGCCCACGACCCCGCCGCCGTCCCTCGGGTCAGCGCTGGGGCTGGGCGTCGAAGAACGCGGTCCAGTCCTGGTTCGCGGACGCGCCGTTGCCCAGGATGAACTCCTCGACCATCTCCCGGGCCGCGTCGTCGGAGAACTGAACCGGGGGCGACTTCATGAAGTACGCCGAGGGCCCGATCAGCGGCCCGCCGACCCCGCGGTCCATGGCCACCTTGGCGCAGCGCACCGCGTCGATGACGATCCCGGCCGAGTTCGGCGAGTCCCACACCTCGAGCTTCAGCTCCACCGTGAGCGGGACGTCGCCGAAGGACTGGCCCTCCAGCCGGATCTGGGCCCACTTCCGGTCCTCGAGCCACGGCACGTGGTCCGAGGGCCCGATGTGGATGTCGTCGGCCTCCAGGCGCTTCCGAAGCTGGCTCTGCACCGACTGGGTCTTGGACACCTTCTTCGAGGTCAGCCGCTCCCGCTCCAGCATGTTCTTGAAGTCCATGTTCCCGCCGAAGTTCAGCTGATAGGTGCGGTCGAGGCGAACCCCCCGGTCCTCGAGGAGCTTCGCCAGCACCCGGTGGACGATGGTCGAGCCGACCTGAGACTTGATGTCGTCGCCGACGATGGGCAGGCCGGCGTCGCCGAACCGCTTGGCCCACCCTGGGTCGGAGGCGATGAACGCCGGGATGCAGTTGACGAACGCGCACCCGGCAGCGATGGCCGCCTGCGCGTAGTGCCGGGTGGCCTCCTCGCTCCCGACGGGGAGGTAGCCGACAACGACGTCGGCGCCGGACCGGCGAAGGGCCTCGGCCACGTCCACGGGCTCGTCGTCGGCCTCGCGGATCGTCTCCCGGTAGTACCGGCCCAGCCCGTCGAGCGTGGGACCCCGCTGGACCACCACGCCGGTGGGGGGGACGTCGTCGGCGAACCGGATCGTGTTGTTCGGCTCCGCGAAGATGGCCTCGGCCACGTCGCGGCCGACCTTCTTGCCGTCGACGTCGAACGCCGCCACGACCTCGATGTCGCCGACGTGATAGGGGCCCAGCTTGACGTGCATGAGGCCGGGAACGGTGTCCGCCGGGTCGGCGTCCCGGTAGTACTGAAGTCCCTGGACGAACGCCGACGCGCAGTTGCCCACGCCCACGATGGCGATGCGAACCTTGGTCATGCTCCCTCCTCCTTGGCCCCCGCGGGCGTCTTCCTCCGGTTTCGGCGGGGCCTGCGTGCCGCCCGCCGCTCCGCCTGGATCAGATCGTCGACCCACGAGATGTCGCGCTCGGTCGAGTCCATGCCGTGGCGCATCAGCGACAGCGTGTAGTCGTCCGCTCGCGAGGTCAGCCTCTGCTTGAGCTCGCCCAGGCGGACGTACAGCGCCGCCCGTCGGCGCTCCAGCACGCCGATCCTCGTCTCGGGCTTCAGGTACCGGAAGAACGCCAGCCGGACCCGGAAGCCGTTGTCGTCGCTGGCCATACCGCGCTCCCCGACGGACTCCAGGAGCTCGGTGAAGAGCCGCTCGCCCTTCTCGGTCAGCCGGTACACGTTCTTCCGACGGCCGACCTTCGCCTTCTTCGGGAAGACCTCCTCCACGGCCCCCTGCGTCCGGAGGCGCTTCAGGGCCGGATACAGGGCTCCGTAGGAGACCTGCCAGAAGGGCCCCAGCGTCTCCGAGAGGCTCTTCTTGAGCTGATATCCGTGCATCGAGCGCTCCTTCAGGAGCCCCAGGACCGCCAGTTCCAGCACCGTTCTCTTCTCCTTGGTCCGGTCTCGATATATCAGGCCGATATATCGCGTCGATACATTACCGGCCCGGGGGGCGGGGTGTCAACGACGTGGCTCGCCGACCCCGTCGGCGTGGTCGCCCGATGTGGAGCGATCGCCACTCACGCTTCGAGAGCTAAAGCGCCAACCGATACAACGAGCAGGGAGGGAGACATGAACTCATCGAAGAAACTCCGGTTGACGCTTGTTGGTCTGGTGGTGATGCTGGGAGGGCTCAGCTCCCCAGCCGGTGCCAGCCATACCGACCGGAAACTCTTCGAGTTCCGGGTGACCACCTTTCCCGACGGCCGGAAGATCGGGACGTTTCGCTACGAGAGGCATCTGTCCACGCCCACGCTCGATGCGCCTGCGGGGTGGCTCGACGGGGACCGGGCGGGATATCGATGCGGGTACGGCTTTCTCGAGTACCGGGGGCATCTGGTCGGCCGGGTCACGTTCACGCGGATCGATCCGCCCGGTGAGAAGCCCTACGTGAAGGTGAACGATGCCTTCATGCAGGAGGGCGCCCGCAACTACGACGGAACGATCAACACCTACATCGTCCCGGCCGGCGGCGGCGAGCCTCAGCCGGCCCCGGGGATGTCCTGCCCCGACCTGACGCAGTCTTACGAGCCTCTGGTGGGCGATCCGGGTCCTCGGCCTGTCGTCAGGTTCCAGCACGGGCCGCACACCATCGAGGTTCGGAACTTCGCCGATCCGATGGATGTCACCAAGGTGGGCTCCGGCCACAGGTTCAAGATCGTTCGGGCCACCGCGGACAGCGTCGAGGTCATCGCGTACCAGGACCGCGTCCCCGCTCTCGCCATCTACTACGACCGGCTGACGGGGGGCGCCGTGATCCCCGGCACCATGCACCCGGTCACCCTGGAGACGACCGCCTGAACCACGGTCGAGCCGGATAGGTCCTCAGGTGCCGAGGTAGGCTCCCGGATCCGAGGATCGGCGTACAGGGAGCTGGAAGGCGCGCCCCCGGACCGCACGCGGGCCTGCGGTCCGGAGACGTTCCTATGAGGGATTCGACGCCGGTAGCCTGGACTCCTTCCCGGGCATCGGGCGAGCCGGTCGAGGAAAGGCGGGAGCCACTAGACTACCCGCGCGATGTCGCGGGTTCTCCTCATCGGCTGGGACGGCGCCGACTGGCGCATCCTCGACCCCATGCTGGAGTCGGGGATGCTGCCGAACCTGCGGACGCTGATCGATCGGGGCGCCCGAGGCGTCCTCCGGTCCACGACCCCGAACCATTCCTGGGCCGCGTGGCCCTCCTTCCTCACCGGCATGGAGCCGTCAAACCACGGCGTCTACGACATCTTCGAGAAGGAGACCGGGGTCCGGAGGAACCTCCCGGTGACCTATCGCTCCATCAAGGAGAAGACGATGCTGGCCGACCTGGCGGCGGCCGGCTGCACCACGGTGATGACGAACCTGCCGCTCACCTTCCCGCCCCCGCGGGTCGCCGGGAAGATCGTGGCCGGCGGTGTGCTGCCGAAGTGGCGCCCGTTCACCTATCCCGAGTCGCTGGCCGGGGAGCTGGAGCAGGCCGGGATGCCGTTCCCCATCAACGGGATGTCGTGGACCACGTTCCGGAACCGGCCGGAGCCGTTCCTGGAAGAAGCCCGCGAGCTGACGGAGGCCAGGACGAAGTCGAACCTTCACCTGCTGGACACGACCGACTGGCGGTTCGCCTCACTCATCTACGTGGCCACCGACCGGGTCCAGCACTGCCTCGACAAGTACGTGGCGCCGGACCACCCGGACTTCGCCACGCTGTCCCGGCAGGCCCTGGCGGAGAAGGTCCGGGACGTGTACAGGGTCCTCGACGACGCCCTCGGGAGGATCCTCGAGCGAGCCCGGGACGACGATCTCGTGCTCTTCATCTCGGACCACGGCTTCCAGTCGTGCACCCGGGCCCTGCACATGGACCGGCTCCTGGAGCACCTCGGGTTCCTGCGGTTCGCCGCGTCGAAGGCCGTGTTCGGCCCGATGCAGTGGGGCCCGATGCGGTCGGTGGCCCGGAAGGTCTACGACGCGCTGGGCCTGCACGGCCGGATCTCGCTTCCCCAGTCCGTGACCTGGCAGAAGACCGTGGCGTTCACCTCGGTCCGGTCGACCGGGGAGGGGGTGTCGATCAACGTGGCCGGGCGCGAGGCCGACGGCATCGTCGACCCGGGGGACTACGAGGCCACCCGGGACCGGGTGATGGAGGCGCTCGGCGCCTTCGTCGACCCCGCTACCGGTAAGAAGCCGATCCGACGGGTGCTCCGGCGCGAGGACGTCTTCACCGGCCGACACGCGGACACCGCCCCCGACATCCTCCTGGAGCCCGCCCCGCTGTACAGCCTCACCCACGCGAAGTCGATGGTCGAGGACGCCGACTGGCTCTCCGGCGACCACCGGATGGACGGCGTGATCGCCGCGAGCGGTCCCCGGGTGCGGCCGGACGCATTCGCCGAGCCGGCGCTCCTGGTCGACATGGCGCCGACGATCCTGGCCGCGCTCGGCGTGCCGACCTCCGTGAAGCACGACGGCCAGGTGCTCTCCGCGGTGGTGGGGGACGAGGCCTCGGTGGCGGCCGCCGGTGTCCGGGAGCCCGAGGCCGCCGCCGACGAGACGACGGGCCTGGCCGAGGATGAGGCGCTGGAGGTCGAGGAGCACCTCCGCGGCCTTGGCTACCTCGAGTAACGACCCGGGCGGAGCGCGCCGGAGCGGCCGGCTCCGAGCCGCCGTCGAACAGATCCTCCCCGTCGACCGCTTCGGGGACGAGCGCACGATCCTGGCCGGGACCGGGCAGAGCGCCGTCGGCCTGGTGGTGGCCATCCTGGCCACGTTCGCCACGCAGGTCCTGATCACCCGGGTGCAGGGGCCCGCGGCCTTCGGCATCGTCACCCTGGCCACCCAGGGCGCGCTGGTGCTCGGGTACTTCTCGCGGGTGGGCATGGACATGGCCGCCGTCCGCCGGGTGGCCATCGACATGGGACGGGGCGAACGCGCCCGCGTCCGGGCCATCGTGTCCCGGGCGGCGGTCATCTCCACGGTGGCCAGCGTGGCCGTGGCGGCCCTGGTGTTCGCGTTCGCGGAGCCGCTGGCCCGGGCGTTCGCCTCGGACGAGGTCGCCGAGGCTACCGAGGCCTTTCGGGCCGCGGCCCTGGCCGTCCCGTTCGTGGCCCTGGTGCAGGTGTACTTGGGGGGGACCCGGGGACTGAAGGTGATGCGCCACACCCTGTACGTGTTCTGGATGGGGCAGCCGCTGGGGTGGATGGCCCTGATCCTGGTGGGGTGGCTGGCCGCGCGGTCGGTCGGGGTGACGACGCTGGCGTACGCTGGCTCGTGGATCCTGGCCACCGCGGCGGCGGCGTGGCTGTGGCGCCGGGAGACCTCGGGGTTCGGCCACCAGCCTCCCCAGGCCGGCGAGGTTCGGGACCTCCTTCGGTACGGGACCCCCCGGGCCCCGGCGGCCCTGTTCTCACAGCTGCTGTTCTGGACGGACCTGTTCGTGCTGGCGCGCTACGTGCCGTCGGCGGAGACGGGCGTGTACGCGGCCGCCGCCCGGGCCGCCCAGGTGATCCTCCTGTTCATCATCTCGGTGTCCCTGATGTTCAGCCCCTTCGTGGCGGACCTGCACGCTCGCGGCGAGCGGGAGAAGCTCGATCGGCTCTTCAAGCAGCTCACGCGATGGACGATGGCCGCCACCCTCCCGCTGTTCGTGGTGCTGGCCGTGGCGCCGGGCTCCGCCCTGCGACTGTTCGGGTCCGAGTTCGGGGCCGGTCGGACGGCCCTGCTGATCCTGCTCCTGGGCCAGCTCGTCAACGTGGCCACCGGCACCGTGGGCTTCGTCCTGATCATGGTGGGGCGCACCGGCTGGGACCTCGTGGTGTACGCGGCCTCGGTCGCCTTCGACATCGGCGCGGCCATCCTCCTGATCGGGGGCCTGGGGCTGGGGATGGAGGGCGCCGCCGTCGCCGGGGCCCTGACCATGGCCCTGTCGAAGGTGGCCCGGCTGTGGCTGGTGCGGCGGTTCGTGGGGATCCAGCCGTTCGACCGTGATTACGCCAGGCTGCTGTTCCCAACGATGGCCGGTCTGGGCCTCGGAGTGGCCGCCCACCTGGCCCTGGCCGGCTCGCCGTGGCCGGTGGACCTGCTGGCGACCGCGGCGGCGGCATCGGCCGGGTACCTCCCGGTGCTCCTGTGGGTGGGTCTCCCCCGCGCCGAGCGTGGGGCCCTGGCCCGGCTCGCCAGAGCCGCTCTCGGTCGTGCCTGAGGCGTCGTGGGGAGGACGTCCGACTGGCGCTGGCGGAACCGGAGGAGTACCGTGATGGCTGAGATGTCCGCCTCGCCCACGGCGATGCTCGCGCCGCGGTGCACCGAGTGTGGTTCGCCGCTGGCGGCGCGCGTGCTGCCAGAGGTCGTCGTCACGGTCGGGGACCTGAGCGTTCCGTTCCGGCGGGAGACCGATTTCGTCCTGTGCGAACGGTGCCTGGCCACGTACCGGATCGAGGACGTCCGGGACGGCTTCTCCCAGCCCGTCTGACCTCTCCGGCCGCCCAGGGGGCAGCGACGCGCAGGTACCGGCGTCAACCGAGCAGCCCGAGGACTCGGCCGACGGCGTCCTGGGGCGACGCGGCCCGGGTGATGTCCTGGTCTCGATCGACGAACCGCCACGTTCCGAGTCCCACGACCGGCTTCCCCATCTTCCGGGCCAGGGCGATCTCCGAGAGCGTGCCCCACTCCCCGCCGATGGCGATGACCGCGTCCACGGCCCGAGCGATGATCGCGTTCCTGGCCTCTCCCAGCCCGGTGGGGATGGCCACGGAGAGATGCTCGCTGGCGCCGAGGCGATCCTCGCCGGGAAGGATGCCCACCACGGCGCCTCCCGCGGCAGCTGCCCCCCGGGCCGCGGCGTCCATCACGCCGCCGAGGCCCCCGCATACGACCACGGCGCCGGCCTCCGCCAGCCTCCGGCCGACCTCCTCGGCCCACCGCTCCTCTTCCCCGGTCGCCGCGCCAGGTCCGCACACAGCCACGTAGGGTCCGGTCATCGAAGCAGCTCGGCGAGGAGCGCGGCGGCTCCCCCCTTGTCCAGAGGCTCGTTGCCATTGCCGCACTTCGGCGACTGGACGCAGGACGGGCACCCCGACTGGCACGGGCACGCCCGGATGACCTCGAGCGTGGCTCCGAGCCAGCGCTCCGCGGTGCCGAAGCCCCGCTCGGTGATGCCCGCCCCGCCCGGGTAGCCGTCGTAGATGAAGATCGCGCACGAGCCGGTGTCGGGGTGGAACGCGGTTGACACCCCTCCCACGTCCCAACGGTCGCACGTGGCCACCAGGGGCAGGAGGCCGATGGCGGCGTGCTCCGCCGCGTGCGCGGCGCCCGGGAGGTCGGCGGGGGCCACCCCGGCCCGGGCGATGACCTGGTCGGGGATGGCCCACCACACCGCCCTGGTCTCCAGGGACTGCGGTGGAAGGTCCAGGGGGACCGTATCCAGCGTCTCCCCGGTCATGTGCAGCTTCCGAACGAACCCCACGACCTGATCGGTCACACGCACGTCCCCGAAGAACATCGGGGTCTCACCGACCTTCGACTCCGTCAGGGCCCGGAGGACCTCGATGTCGGTGGTATCTCGGGACTGGGTGTACCAGTCGGCATCCGAGGGTCGCACCAGGGCCACGCTTCGGCTTAGGTCGAGCTCGACCACCTCGAACTGCTCGCCCTGATGGAGGTAGATGGCTCCGGGGTGGACCTGGAGGAACGCCCTGGACTCGTCGACCGTGCCGAGGAGCGTCCCGGTTCCGGCCTCCACGATGAGGAACAGTCGTCCCGACGCGGAGCGGATGTCCACGTCCGCGTGAGGGGAGTCCCCGGCGCGAGCGTGGAGCCGGCCCCGCCGGTCCACCAGCGCCCCGTCCGTCAGGAGGTCGGACGCGACCTCGGCGCCCGCGTCACCGAAGAACGCGACCTCCTCGGGGGCCAAGGGCTGCTCCCTGGCGGCGCACCGCAGGTGCGGCCCGACCACGTACGGGTTGGTCGGGTCGATCACGGCCGCCTCCGGCGGCTTCCGGAACAGGTCCTCGGGATGCGAAACCAGGTACTGGTCGAGCGGATCGTCCTGGGCCACCAGGATCGCCAGCGAGGACTCGCTCCGCCGGCCCGCCCTCCCGGCCTGCTGCCACATGGAGGCCCTGGTTCCCGGGTACCCGGTCAGGATCGATGCGTCGAGCGACCCGATGTCGATCCCGAGCTCGAGCGCCGAGGTGGCCGCCACGGCCAGAAGGTCACCGTCCGCCAGGGCTCGCTCGAGGGCCCGACGCTCCTCGGGCAGGTACCCGGCCCGATACGCCTTCACCCGACCTCCGACCCCCGGATCGAGGCCGCGGCGGGTCGCGTCGGCCAGGATCTCTGCCGCCCGCCGCGACCGGGCGAAGGCGATGGCCCGCACGTCCTCCTCGACCAGCCGCGAGAGGAGGAGTGCCCCTTCCGTGATGGCGCTGCCCCGGGCTCCCGACTCGTCGTCCAGGAGCGGTGGGTTCCACAGGCAGAACAGCTTCTCTCCTCGAGGGGACCGGTCCTCGTCGACGGCCTCGAACGGGACCCCGGCGAGCCGCTCGGCCAGCTCGGCCGGGTTCCCCACGGTGGCCGATGCCATCACGAACCGCGGCTCACCGCCGTAGTGCGCCACCAGCCGGCGGAGACGCCGGAGGACCATGGCCACGTGGGACCCGAACACGCCCCTGCACACGTGGGCCTCGTCCACCACGACCAGTGACAGGCGGAGGAAGAAGTCGGCCCAGCGGGCGTGGCCGGGGAGGATCCCGGCGTGGACCATGTCCGGGTTCGTCAGGATCAGGTTCGCGCTCCGTCTGATCAGCGGCCGCTCGGCGGACGGGGTGTCGCCGTCGTAGACGGCGGCCCGGATCTGGGGAAGGCGAAGATCGCGGATCTGGCGGAGCTGGTCTCGGGCCAGGGCCTTCGTCGGGAACAGGAACAGCGCCGTGCTCCGCGGGTCCTCCAGCGCGGCGCGGGCGAAGGCCAGGTCGTACACGAGGGTCTTCCCGCTGGCGGTCCCGGTGGCCACGACCACGTGGTGGCCCTCCTGGAGGAGCTCCAGGGCTCGGTGCTGATGCGGGTATAGGCCGTCGATCCCCAGGAGGCTCAGCCGGTCGGGGAGAGGGTCCGGAAGGCCGGGGAACGGCGAGGCGTCGGGCGCGCGGGCCGGAAGGGTCTCGACGTGGATCAGCCGGTCCTGGCTGACGCCTTCATCGGCGAGACGCTGTAGGAACAGCCTGGCGTCCACCGGCCCATGGTGCCACGCGGGGCCGGGGACGACCGGGGGTCCGGTATGCTTCGGGCCCGTGCGACGCGCCGCCCTGCTGAGGCCCTCGTCGGTCCTGGCCCTGACGTCTCCGATCCCCGGCCTGGCGGCTCGCTTCGATCTCCTGCACGTGCCGCTCGTCCTGGAGACGACGCTGTTCGGGGTGGCGATCCTGGGCGCCGCCTTCGTGCTGTCGTGGGCGGCTGAGGTGGCACAGCTGGACATCTCCCAGACGCTGGCCATCGCCGTCTTGGCCCTGATCGCGGTGCTGCCCGAGTACGCGGTCGACCTGTTCCTGGCGTTCCGGGCCGGGCAGGGCGACGAGGAGGCTCGTCACCTGGCCGTGGCGAACATGACCGGGGCCAACCGGCTGCTGATCGGCATCGGGTGGGCCGCCGTGGTCCTGATCTTCGTCCTGAAGACGAAGCAGCGCGGGGTGCAGCTCCGGAACGAGCAGCGTACCGACGTCGGGTTCCTGCTCCTGGCCACCCTGTGGGCGTTCACGATCCCCCTGCGCGGGGAGCTGTCGGTCCTGGACCTCGGGGTGCTGGGGACCCTGTTCATCTTCTACATCATCCGCGCCGCCAGGGAGGAGGTGGAGGAGCCGGACCTGATCGGCGCGGCCGCCGCCCTGGGAGCCCTGCCGAAGGTTCCGCGCCGGATCACCACGCTCCTCCTGTTCGTCTTCTCGGCGGCCGTCATTCTCGTGGTGGCCGAAGGGTTCGCGGAGGGCCTCCAGGAGATCGGCGATGAGTTCGGCATCAGCAAGTTCCTCCTGATCCAGTGGGTGGCTCCGCTGGCCTCGGAGGCGCCGGAGATGATCATCGCCATCCTGTTCACCCTTCGGTTGAAGGCCCAGGCCGGGCTGGGCACCCTGATCTCCTCGAAGGTGAACCAGTGGACCCTGCTGGTGGGGAGCCTCCCCCTGGTGTTCTCACTGGCCGGCGCCGGCCTGAACACTCCCATGGAGATGGACGCCCGCCAGGTCGAGGAGGTCTTCCTCACCGCGGCCCAGTCTCTGTTCGCCGTGGCCGTGATCGCCAGCCTGTCCGTCTCCCGGACTGAGGCGGTGGTGTTGCTGGTGCTGTTCCTGGGTCAGTTTGGCTTCGAGGACTCCACCATCCGGTACGGGTTCGCGTTCGGGTACCTTGCGTTGGCGGGCGGGATGATTGTGTTCAGCAGGGAGGTCAGGGTGAACCTGGTCCGCTCGCTGGCCCACGTCTTCACGCCGGGCCGCCGGGCCCGCCGGGACCGCCCCCCGGGACCGCCGCGGGGGCAGACCATCGAGCCTGGTTAGGGCTCGAGCAGGCCGTCGTCGGCGATGTCGGCGAAGACGGCGTCGGCCTCGCCGCCGAGGGTGACGATGCTGGCCCCGCCGGCGCTCCCGATGCCGCCGGGCGTCACCCGGTTCACCACCTTGTTCGGGTTCACGTTCAGGGAGGCCATCGAGAGCTGGAACAGCTCCACCGCCGAGAGGTCGGTCTGGATGTGCTCCATCCCGGACACGATCCACGTGAACAGGCTGAACGGGTCTCGCCGGATGTCCTTGCGGAATTGCTCCAGGGCCCCCAGCATCACGAGCCCCTGGTTCTCCGACCGGCTGAAGTCGCCGTTCGGCGTGTTCTTGCGGTTCCTGGCGAAGGCCAGGGCCTGCTTCCCGTCCAGCTCCTGCAGGCCGGCCTCGAACACCGCGCCCGAGGCCGCGTCGTTCATGGCGTATGGGATCTCCACCTCGATGCCGTCGACCGAGTTGACCATCTTCTTCAGCCCGGCGAACGACGTCAGGAAGTAGCTGTCGATGTCCACCCCCACGAGGTCCTCGACGGTCTGGACCACAAGCTCGGGGCCGCCGGCGAACAGCGCGTTGTTGATCTTCTGGGTTCCCACACCGGGGATCGGGACGTAGGAGTCCCTGGGGAACCCGAGGATCGAGGCGCCACCCTGCCTGGGATTGATGCCGATCAGGTGGATCGAGTCCGCCAGGCACCGCTCCACGGGCTCGCACACCCCGGGGCGGGCGTCGCTGCCGATCGCCAGGACGAACATGGCCCGCTTCCCGGCCACGTCGGCGAAGCTCGGCAGGAACGACGAGTCGACCGGATGGCCGAGCGGTGCGGGGGGAGTCGCCTGAGCCCCGGCCGGAGGTGGCTCGGCCAGCATGACTCCGCCGGCGATCCACACCGCCACGGCAAGGAACAGCGCCACCATCGAGCGCTTCATGGCGTCGGCCCCGCTTCGGGGACGGCGCGCCCCGGCCCCGTCAGCCGTTTCCCGGCCTGCACCACGCCCTCCACCTCGTATCCGCCGACCATCCAGCGGCCACCCTCCGGCTGGAGGTAGTAGGTGCCTCGGTGGATGACGAACATCGGCCCGCCCCCATCGAGCTGGCCGTCGGCCACGAACCGTGCGGTGGCGACGCCCCCGACCGGCTCGCTCTCACCATCGAGGAGCACCCTGATCTTGAGCACCCCGAGCGCCGGTTCTACGAACGCGACCTGTCCGACCTCGCCTCCGAGCGTGACCTGGTGGAGTTCGCCGGAGGCCCTCTCCGCCGCAGGCTCGGTGAACCGCTCGAGCACCTCGGGGAACGTCCCGCCCTCCCACTTCGCTGGATCGACGAAGCCGGCGACGTACATCGCATCGAGCGTCTCGCGGATCCCCTCCGCGGCCGCCTCGACGTCCTGGGCCGACACGTCGCCGCCCGGCGCCGTGCCGTTGACCTTCGAGAGGTCGAACGAGAAGTCGGGAACGGGACGGTCCGATCCGCCGATCTGGAGCGGCGCGCCGTCACGGAGCAGGAACCACCACGCTCCGACGCCGATGGCGCCGAGCACGAGGAGGCCGAGCACGATCGCTACCGCACGGCGTCCCCCGCCTCGCTGTCGGTGGGCCCCCCCTCGCATCGGCCGGGGAGACTATCAGACACATGGGGTCCCGCTTCAAGCACCCGCCGCTGATAGGTAGGATGCCGTGGGGTGCCGGGAAGCCTGGTCGGCGAATCGGTGCCCCTTGTCTTTTGCGGAGGACGTGATGGAGAG
Source organism: Actinomycetota bacterium (assembly GCA_050692915.1). Classification (GTDB taxonomy): domain Bacteria; phylum Actinomycetota; class UBA4738; order UBA4738; family CALAEC01; genus CALAEC01. Next base: position 26,440 of record JBOGVU010000003.1, read on the forward strand.
CCAGTCGGTCCTGCTCGACCTGTTCATCCTGTTCGCCGCGGCGAAGATCGCGGGCGAGCTCTTCGAGGCCATCCGTCAGCCGGCCGTGGTCGGGGAGCTGCTGGCCGGCGTGATCGTGGGGCCGCACGTGCTGGGCCTCCTCGGGGGAGGCGGGACGGACGTTCTCGAGGTCGTGGCCGAGCTCGGCGTGATCATCCTGCTGTTCACCGTGGGGCTGGAGACGAGCCTCGCCGACCTGCGGAGGGTCGGACGCCCCGCCCTGCTCGTCGGGATGCTCGGCGTGGCCCTGCCGTTCGCCGCCGGCATGGGCCTGATGATCGTGCTCGGCTACGAGCGCGCCGACTCGCTCTTCGTCTCTGCCGCCATCGTGGCCACGAGCGTCGGGGTGACGGCTCGGGTCCTCCGGGACCTCGGGGCGGTCAACACCACGGCGGCCCGGGTGATCCTGGGCGCGGCCGTGGTCGACGACATCCTGGCCATCATGCTGCTGGCCGTGGTCTCCGGCCTGGCCGTGGGTGACCTCTCCACGGTCGAGCTCGTGGTCCTGGTCGTGGAGGTGCTGGTCTTCCTGACCATCGTCCTGTTCCTGGGGCCCAAGGCCATCCGGCGGCTCTCCTCGATCGTCCGGGTCCCCGGCATCCCGGACTCTCCCTTCTTGGTGGCGGTCCTGCTGACCCTGGGGCTGGCCGCGGCCTCCGAGGTCATCGGCCTGGCCGCGATCATCGGGGCGTTCCTGGCGGGGCTGATCTTCGAGTTCCGGAAGGAGGAGGTGGCCACCCAGATCGAGCCGGTGTACGAGTTCCTGGTGCCCTTCTTCTTCGCCATCACCGGCAGTCAGCTCGACCCCTTCGTCTTCGGCGACCCCGGCATCCTGGGGCTGGCGGCGATGGTGACGGCCATCGCCGTGGTCACGAAGGTTCTGGGCGGGTACGCGGGCTCGGTCGGCCTGGAGCGCCGAACCCGGCTCACCGTCGGGGTGGGGATGGTCCCCCGGGGGGAGGTCGGCCTGATCGTGGCCTCCCTCGGGCTCGGGCTGGGCCTCGACGCGGAGCTCTTCGGCGTGGTCATTGCCATGACCGTGGTCACCACGATCGTGACGCCGCCGGTGATGAGCCCGCTGGTCCGCAGGGAACGCGCTGGCGTTCGGACGGAGCGCGCCGAGGGCTAGGCTATAATCCGCGGGCTTCGACGCCCGTCCCCTTGAGGAGGAACGAACGATGACCGTGTTGGCCCAGGAAGGCGGCCGTATCGCGGCCGAGTTCGGGCCGTTCGAGGACAACGCTCTGCTCGTGATCCTGGCCATCTCGGTGCTGGCGCTGGTGGTGGCCTATGTCCTCATGCAGGGCGTCCTGGCGGCGCCCCAAGGGACCGAACGGATGCGCGAGATCGCCCGGGCCATCCAGATCGGCAGCCGAGCGTACCTCAACCGCCAGTTCCGCACGGTCGGCACGTTCCTGGTGCTCCTCACCATCGCCATCTACTTCCTCCTTCCGGCGCCGGCGGACGCGGCGCACTCGGAGACGTCGATCCGGCTGGGACGGTCGGTGGCCTTCATCCTCGGGGCCGCCTTCTCGGCCATCACCGGGTTCGTCGGCATGTGGCTCGCCGTGCGGGGGAACGTGCGCGTGGCGAACGCCGCCCGGGAGGCCGGGCTGCGGCAGGCGCTCACGCTCGCCTTCCGCACGGGGGGCGTGGCCGGGATGTTCACCGTGGGGCTGGGCCTGCTCGGAGCGACGGCCATCCTGATGCTCTACAAGCAGGACGCCACCAGCGTGCTGGTCGGGTTCGGATTCGGCGGAGCGCTCCTGGCCATGTTCATGCGGGTGGGCGGGGGCATCTTCACGAAGGCGGCCGACGTCGGAGCCGACCTGGTCGGCAAGGTCGAAAAGAACATCCCCGAGGACGACCCCCGAAACGCGGCCACGATCGCCGACAACGTCGGGGACAACGTGGGCGACTGCGCCGGGATGGCCGCCGACCTGTTCGAGTCGTACGAGGTGACCCTGGTTGCCTCGATCATCCTGGGGGCCGCGGCCTACGCCGGGACGCCCGAGGGAGCCATCGTGGGGGTCATGTTTCCGCTGCTGGTCCGGGCCGTGGGCGTCATCACGTCGATCGTGGGGATCTACTCGGTGCGGCCACGCTCGGAGACCGAGCACGGCATGCGGGCCGTCAACCGGGGGTTCTTCTTCTCGGCCGTGCTGTCGGCCGCGGCCGTCTACTTCGTGGCCGATCTCTACGTCGACGACCTCCGGGTGTTCTGGGCCGTTGTCATCGGCCTGGTGCTGGCGGGCGTCATCTCGGTCCTGACCGAGCACTTCACCTCCACGAAGCGGAGGCCGGTCAGGGAGATCGCCGAGTCGTCCCAGACCGGGCCGGCCACCACGATCCTGTCGGGGTTCTCGGTCGGGCTGGAGTCGACGGTGTGGGCGATCCTGGTCATCGCCGTGACCGTGATGGCCTCGTTCCTGCTCGGAGACACCACGGCCGAGCGGCTGTACTTCATCTCCCTGGTCGGAATGGGGATGCTCACCACCGTGGGCGTGATCGTGTCGATGGACACGTTCGGGCCCGTCGCCGACAACGCGCAGGGCATCGCGGAGATGTCCGGCGAGTTCGAGGGGAAGCCGGCCGAGATCCTGCAGGGGCTCGACGCCGTGGGGAACTCGACGAAGGCCATCACCAAGGGGATCGCCATCGCCACCGCGGTGATCGCGGCGACGTCGCTGTTCGGCTCGTTCGAGGAGGCCGTGGGCGGCGCCGGCTTCGAGATCCGGCTCAACCACCCCGACGTGCTCGTGGGCCTCCTGATCGGCGGGTCCATCGCGTTCCTGTTCTCGTCCCTGGCCATCCGGGCGGTCGGACGGGCCGCCGCCCAGGTCGTGGTGGAGGTCCGGAACCAGTTCCGGGATCACCCTGGGATCATGGAGGGCACGGAGCTGCCGGACTACGGCCGGGTGGTCGACATCTGCACGCGGACCTCGCTGCGCGAGCTGATGACGCCGGGCCTCCTGGCGGTGCTGGCCCCGATCCTGGTTGGCTTCGCCCTGGAGGCCGAGGCCCTCGGCGCCTACCTGGCCGGGGCCATCCTCACCGGACAGCTCCTCGCGGTGATGCTGTCGAACTCCGGAGGCGCCTGGGACAATGCCAAGAAGCTGGTGGAGGAGGGGCTGTACGGAGGGAAGGGGTCCGAGCCGCACATGGCCACGGTGATCGGGGACACGGTCGGCGATCCCTTCAAGGACACCGCCGGCCCCGCCCTGAACCCGCTGATCAAGGTGATGAACCTGGTGGCCCTGCTGATCGCGCCGCTGGTGGTGAGCTTCGCCGACGACACCGCCGTTCGGGTCGCGGTGGCCGCCGGGAGCGGCCTCGTGCTGGCCGGGGCGATCTGGTACTCGAAGCGCCTCAAGACCGAAGAGCTCGTGGGGCCCGTCGCGGAGGCCCCGTAGGAGATCCGATGGGCTGGCTCCGGCGGATGCGCCGGTTCTTCACGCAGTCCGACGAGGAACGCCTGGCGTCCGAGATCCGGGGCTGGGCTGAGGGCGTCCCCGGGACCCGCCGGATCGCCGGATGCCCCAGCCGGGAGGAGGTCAGGCTCGCGGGCATGGTCAGCCGGCTCCGGCTCCGGCCTATGAACGGGTCGATGACCCTGGAGGCCGTCATCTCCGACGGCACCGGCGAGGTCACGGCCTCGTGGACCGGCCGGAGCCACATCCCCGGCCTCACGCTCGGCACGCCGGTGGTCCTCGAGGGCGTCGTGGCCCAGGACAGGAGCGGGCTCCGGATGGTCAACCCCAGGTTCGAGTTCGCCTGACGGCGGCTACGTCGACTCGCCCATCAGGGCGGCCCGGAGACGGTCTTCCGCCTCCTGGGTGGCGATGGCCAAGATCTCGTCCCCCGCAACGAGCTGGGTCTCCGGCTGGGGGATGACCACGTGGCCGCGGCGGAGGATGGCCACGATGGCCGAGTCCGGCGGAAGCCGAAGCTCGTAGAGAGGCCGGCCGGCGACCGGCGCGGTCTCGTCGATGGTGAGCTCGACGAGCGTGACCTGTCCCCGTTCGAGCTTCAGGAGGCGGACCAGGTCGCCCACGGTGACGGCCTCCTCCACGAGGGCGGTGAGGACGTGGGGCGGGCTCATCGGCACGTCCACGCCCCAAGCCTCCGTGAACAGCCACTCGTTCTTGGGGTGGTTGACCCTGGCCACCACATGCGGCACGCCGTACTCCTGCTTCGACAGGAGCGAGATCACCAGGTTGTCCTCGTCGTCGCCGGTGGCCGCGACCATCACGTCGCAGGTGCGGACCTCGGCCTTGTCCAGGACCCACGGCTCGCACGCGTCGCCGAGGATGAAGCTGACCCCGGGCGCGTCCTCCTGGGCGCGGTCGACCACGGCGGTGTCCTGCTCGATCACCGTGACCTGGTGGCCACGCTCGTTGAGGTCGTTGGCCAGGTGCCGTCCGATGTTCCCGGCTCCGGCGACGACGATCCTCACGCCCTCACTCCGCCGCGGGCTCCAGGAGGAGGTCGAACTTCTCCGTGGCGTCCTTGTGCACCACGAAGTGGGCCACGTCGCCCTCCTTGAACGTCGAGTCATCCTTCGGGATGAAGCCGGTCCCGCCACGCTCCACCCCGATCACCTCGACCTCGCCGTCGGACGTGACCGAGGAGATCTTCTTCCCGACGAGGTGGTCGGGGAGCTCGACCTGGAGGTGGAGGAGGAACCCGCCGGCCAGGGAGTCGCGCATCGTCTCCCGGCCGTGGAACAGGAGGTACTGCACCTGCTTGGCCGCCCACCGGACGCTGGCCACCGTGGGGATGTCGAGCTTCTCGTAGATGTCGGCCCGGCGGGGGTCGTAGATCCTGGCGATGACCTTGGGCACCTTGAAGTGCTCCCGGGCCACGCGGGCCGAGACGATGTTCGAGTTGTCACCGTTCGACACGGCGATGAACGCGTCGGCCTCCCTGATCCCCGCTTCCTCCAGCACCTCGCGGTCGAACCCCAGGCCCACGACCATCTTGGCGTCGAAACCGGGAGGGAGACGATCGAAGGCCTCCTTCCGCTTGTCGACGATGGACACCGTGTGCCCGGCCTTGCCCAGCTGGATCGTGAGCTCCGCGCCGACCCGGCCGCACCCCATGATCACGAAATGCACGGGGGACAGGGTAGCGTGACCCGCCCGGGAGCCCAAGCCCTCGGCCCGGGATCCCGCCGGTCGGAGGGGCCCCGGACCCGTGCCAGAATGCCGCCTATGGCCTCGGTGGGGACCATCGTCAAGCGGGTGCTCGTGGGGCGACAGGTGGCCTCATCCCGCCTGGAGCACACCCTCCTGCCCAAGGTCCTGGCGCTGCCGGTCTTCTCCTCGGACCCGCTCTCCTCGGTGGCCTACGCCACCGAGGAGATGATGATCGTCCTGGCCGTGGCAGGCGTGGGGGCGTTCAGCCTGATGCTCCCGATCGCCTCGGTCATCGCCGTGGTGCTGGCCATCGTCATCACCTCGTACCGGCAGACGGTCCGGGCCTACCCACAGGGAGGAGGCTCGTACATCGTGGCCCGCGAGAACCTGGGGACGATCCCGGGCCTGATCGCCGCGTCGGCGATCCTGCAGGACTACGTGCTCACGGTGGCGGTGAGCATCACCGCGGGGACCGTCGCCATCGTCTCCGCCGCCCCCGGGCTCGTCGACCAGCGGGTCCCTATCGCCCTCGCCCTGATCACGTTCATCGCCCTAGTGAACCTCCGGGGGGTGCGCGAGGCGGGGACCCTATTCGCCGTCCCCACGTACGGGTTCGTGGCCTGCGTGTTCGTCACCCTGATCGTCGGGCTCGTCCAATGCCTGGACGGGTGCCGCATGGCGGCCAGCGCGGACGAGGTGATCCACGCGGAGGGAGCGCTGGCGCTCTTCCTGGTCCTGAGGGCGTTCGCCTCGGGCTCCACCGCGCTCACGGGCGTCGAGGCGATCGCCGACGGCGTCCAGGCGTTCCGGCGGCCTCAGTCCAGGAACGCCGCCGCCACCCTGGCCGTGATGGGGGTGATGTCGATCAGCATGTTCCTGGGCATCACCTTCCTGGCCCGGGCCCTCCACGTGCGGGTGGCCGAGCACCTGGCTGGCGTGAAGTCGGTGCTGGCCCAGATCGGGGAGTCGGTGTTCGGCGGCGGGTTGATGTTCTACGTCCTCCAGGTGTTCACCGCGCTGATCCTGATCCTGGCCGCGAACACCGCCTACCAGGACTTCCCCAGGCTCTCCGCGATCCTGGCCCGCGACAGGTTCATGCCCAGCCAGTTCCGTAACCGCGGGGACCGGCTGGTCTTCTCCAACGGCATCGTGGTGCTCTCGGGCCTGGCGATGCTGCTGGTGTGGATCTTCGACGCCGATCTCACCAGCCTGATCCAGCTGTACGTGGTGGGCGTGTTCACTGCCTTCACCCTCTCCCAGGCGGGGATGGTCCGTCGGTGGGTGAGGCTCGGGGAGCCTGGCTGGCGGCGGAGCGCCATCATCAACGGGATCGGGGCGACCGCCACCGGCGTCGTCCTGGTCATCGTGGCGGTCACGAAGTTCGCGGGCGGCGCCTGGATCGTGATCTCCGCCATGCCGGTCATCGTCACATTCTTCCTCCTCATACACCGCCACTACACGCGCGTGGCACACGATCTCGATCGGGGCGCCGTGCGCTTCGGCGAGACCGGTGAGAACCACGTGGTTCTCGTGATGAAGACGTTCGACGCGTCTACCGTGGAGGCCCTCGGCTACGTCCGCTCGCTTCGGCCGGCCAGCCTCGTGGCTCTCTACGTGGGTGACGAGCAGCTCGACGATGCCCAGGCCCGATGGTCCGAGATCGCCAGAGAGGCTCCGCCCCTGATCGCCCCGGGCCCCGGCCACCCCGTCGACGCCGTGATCCATCACATCCGGGGCATCCGCAGGGCGCCGCGGGACTTCATCACTGTGGTCATCCCCGAGCTGTTCCGGAGCCGCTCTTTGCTGGGCGCGGTGATGATGCCGGTGACGTTCCGCCTGAAGGTGCGCTTGCTCCGGGAGCCACAGGTCGTCATCACGGACGTCCCGGTGCTCGAGGAGGAGGGGCGCCCCGAGGGGGTGGACGTCCGTCCACTGATCCCCGAGCGGGTCGAGGCCCTGGTGTTCGTGGCCTCGCCACACGACGCAGCCGTGCGGGCCCTGAACTACGCGGAGTCCATGAACGCCCACGCGACCAGGGCAGTGTTCCTGGCCACGGAGCCCGAGGAGGCCCCGGAGGTCCTCCGCCGGTGGGCGGAGCGGGGGATCGGGGTGCGGCTCGACGTGGTGGAGGCCCCGTTCCGCGACCTGGGCCCGCCCCTGCTCGAGGAGGTTCGCCGCGTCACCGCGGACCCCGGGACCGTGGCCGTGGTCATCATCCCCGAGTTCCTGGTCACCAGGTGGTGGCATCGCCTCCTGCACAACAACAGGGCCCTGTTCATCAAGCGCCAGCTGCTTTTCGAGCCGCGGGTGATCCTGTCGAGCGTCCCGTACCAGCTGGGAGGTCCGAATGAATCGAGATGAAGCGGTGGCCTTCGTCCGGGGGAAGGCGGAGAAAGAGACGACCGTGCGCCATCTGATCAGCGTCGAGGGGGTGATGCGTCGGCTGGCCCGGCACTTCGGCGAGGACGAGGATATGTGGGGCCTGACCGGCCTGTTCCACGACCTCGACCAGGATCAGACGCACGAGGACCCCGAGAGGCACGCCAACCTGGCCGCCGAGTGGCTCCGCGAGGCGGGGGTCGACGATGGGATCGTGAACGGCGTGCTGGCGCACGCTCACGAGCGCTACCGGACCGACCGGATGTCGCAAGCGGTCGTGCACGCCGACGCGGTGGCGGGGCTCCTCGTGGCCGCGGCACTGGTTCGCCCGGAGAAGGCGAACGGGATGAAGGTGTCCTCGGTGCGGAAGAAGCTGAAGGACAAGGCGTTCGCTCCCGGCGTGAACAGAGAGGAGATCACCGAGGCTGAGGACCGCCTCGGCCTGGAGCTGGAGGAGTTCCTGGCGCTCGGTATCGAGGGGCTCCAGTCTGTGGCGGCGGAGATCGACCTGGCGCCCTGATCCTCAGTCCGGCTCGGGATCGGGGCGCCAGCGGTAGCCGAGGCCGGGCTCGGTGACGACGAAACGAGGGCGGCTCGGATCGTCCGCGAGTTTGCGGCGGAGGGCTCGAACGTAGATCCGGACGTAGTGCGTCTCGGCGAGGTACCCGGGACCCCACACCTTTGTCAGGAGCCACCGATGGGTGAGCAGCTTCCCGGGGTTCGTGACGAAGGCCTCCAGGAGTCGCAGCTCGGTGGGCGTGAGCCGGACGTCCGTGCCGTCCAGGGTGACCAGGCGACGGGACAAGTCGACCTCGAGCTCGCCGAACCGAAGGCGAGGCGCGGGCGGCTCCGGGTGGGCCCGCCGCTCCACGGCGCGCATCCTGGCCAGGAGCTCGCCCATGGAGAACGGCTTCGTGACGTAGTCGTCGGCGCCGGCATCGAGGGCCTCGATCTTGTCCTGCTGGGCATCGCGGACGGACAGCACCAGGATCGGCACGTCGGTGAAGGCCCGCAGTCGGCGGATCACCTCGTGGCCGTCGATGCCCGGAAGGCTGAGGTCCAGGATCACCAGGTCGAAGGCCGCGCCCCCCGCCGCGTCGAGAGCGGTCTCCCCGTTCCCCGCGGTGGCGACCTCGTAGCCCCGTCCCCGGAGGTTGGTCCGGACGGCCCGGAGGATCTGCGGGTCGTCGTCGACGACGAGGATCCGCTGACTCAATCTCGGCCTCCGAGCGGCAGCCGGAGGATCACCGCGGTTCCCCCACCCGGCGCCTCCTCGATCCGGATGGTCCCCCCGTGGGCGGTCACGACCGCGTGGGCGATGGCCAGGCCGAGCCCGGTGGCCGAGCCCTCCCGGTCCCCCCGGGCGAAGGGCTCGAACGCGGAGGCCCGGTCCTCGGGGGGGATCCCGGGGCCCTGATCCGCGATTCGGACCTGGACGGTGTCCTCCCACCGAGCCGCCTGCACCAGGATCCGGGAACCGGAGGGGCTGAACTTCGCCGCGTTCTCGAGGATGTTCGTGAGCGCCTGATCCACCTGCACCACATCCATCCGGACCTCGGGCAGGTCATCGCGGAGACGCAGGTCCACCGTGTGGCCCTGAAGGACCGGCTCCATCCGCCCGACGACCCCTTCGATCAGCTCGTCGACCGCCGCCGGCCGCTTCGAGGGGGTGAGGGCGCCGGCGCGGAGGCGCGAAAGGTCCAGGAGGTTCCCCACCAGCCGGTTGAGGCGGTCCGCCTCCTGCCGGATCGTCTCCAGGAGGTCGCGCCGCTCGTCGGCACTGAACTCGGCCTCGCGGTCGAGGAGGCCGGTCACCGAGGCGGTGATGGAGGCGAGCGGCGTCCGGAGGTCGTGCGTCACGGACTGGAGCAGGGCCGCCCGGAGACGGCTTCGCTCCGCATCGACCTGGGCGTCCCGGGCCAGGCCGGCGAGCCGCGTCCCCTCGAGGGCCAGGGCCAGCTGCGCGGCGAACGTCTTGATGAGGTGTCGTTCGCCGTCGCCCAGTGGCTCGCCGTTCGACCCTTGGTACGTGCGGATCGAGCCGATGCGATCGTCGCCGACGACGATGGGGAACTCCTCTGGAGGCGCGGGACCTGGAGAGCGTCCCACTCGGGCCACGACCTCCCCGTCCCGATCCATGCGCACCTCATACGCGGCGACGCCGGTCGATCGAACCAGGGCCCGTCCGAATATCTTCAGCACGGTCTCGGTGGACTCGCCGGAGATGAGCCGGGTGCCGAGGTACTGCAGAAGCCGAGCTTCATGCTCGCGGCGCTCGGCTCGGCGCCGCTGGGCCGTGACCCGGGAGACCAGCGCCCCCACCACCGCGGCCACGAGGAGGAACACCACGAGGGCCACGAGATCCTCGGTCTTCCCCACGGTGAACGTCCCCACCGGTGGGGTGAAGAAGAAGTTCAGTGCCAGGAACGAGAGGATCGATGCAACCAAGCCGGCCTGGTACCCACCGACCAGGACGGACGCGGTGACCGCAAGCACGAAGGCGAGCGCGGCCGTGGCCGACGTGACTCGGAACGGCAGTGCCGCCATCGCCGTGACCAGCCCGGGGAGGCCCACAGCGGGCCCCCAGACCCGGATCCAGTACGGCCAGCCGTCCGGGACGTACCTCCGCACGCCCCCAGTTTCGGCGCACTCCTGCCCGACCGCCACCGACGTTTACCGGATCCTTACGCCGGTCGGCTTCCTCTTGACCGCGCCTTTACCGGATCGAGCCGAGGCTACCGAGAGTGACGAGTGGCGCGATGACACGGGGGCCGGCGTGATCGTCGGCCTCCTGCTCGGGTTCATCCTCGGGCTGGCGGTCGCCCCTGCGCTCCGGTCATGGGTCCTGTGGCGGGAGTACGAGGAGGCTCGCAGCGAGGCCCGGCTGTACGAGGAGACCCTCCGGAGGATGCGGCCCGACGGGCCCGCTAGCGGATGGCCACGACCGGCTCGGTCCTGAAGCGAGCGCTGGTCGGCCGGGCCCTGTCGTCCCGGAGCCTGGAGCATCAGCTGCTGCCGAAGACGCTCGCGCTTCCCGTCTTCTCCTCCGACCCTCTTTCCTCGAACGCCTACGCCACCGAGGAGATGATGTTGGTCCTGGTGCTGGCCGGCACCGGGGCGCTCAGCCTGATGCTCCCCCTCGCGGTCCTGATCGCCCTGGTGCTGGCGATCGTGGTCACCTCGTACCGGCAGACCGTCCGGGCCTATCCTTCCGGGGGCGGCTCCTACATCGTGGCCCACGAGAACCTCGGCAGGCTCCCGGGGGTGATCGCCGCCTCCGCGCTCCTCAGCGACTACGTCCTCACGGTCTCCGTGAGTATCGCCGCGGGCGTCCTGGCCATCACCTCTGCAGCCCCGTCCCTGGCGCAGAACAAGGTGGCCCTGTCGCTGGGCTTCATCGCCCTGGTAGCGACGGCCAACCTCCGGGGGGTGAAGGAGGCCGGGACGCTTTTCGCCCTTCCCACGTACGGGTTCGTGATCACCGTGTACGTCCTTCTGGTGACCGGGCTGGTGGAATGCCTGAACGGGTGTCCGAGGGCGGCCACCGCTGACCTGCCGATCGAGGAGGCCGAGGCTCTGACCCTGTTCCTGATCCTTCGGGCGTTCGCTTCAGGTTCGACCGCACTAACCGGCGTCGAGGCCATCTCGAACGGCGTCCAAGCGTTCCGGAGGCCTCAGTCCCGAAACGCGGCGACCACGCTGACGATGATGGCCACGATGACGATCGGCATGTTCCTCGGCATCACGGCGCTGGCCCGCGCCATCCACGTCCGGACGAACGAGGAGATCGCCCTGTCGAGGTCGGTGCTCTCCCAGATCGGGGAGACGGTGTTCGGCGGCGATGCTCTCATGTACTACGTGCTCCAGGCGTTCACCGCCGGGATCCTGATCCTGGCGGCGAACACCGCGTACCAGGACTTTCCGCGGCTCTCGGCCATCCTGGCTCGAGACCGCTTCATGCCCCGCCAGCTCATCAACCGCGGGGATCGACTGGTGTTCTCGAACGGGATCGTGGTCCTGTCGGTCCTGGCGGGGCTGCTGATCTGGGCCTTCGATGCGAACCTCACCCGGCTGATCCAGCTCTACCTCATCGGGGTGTTCACGGCATTCACGCTCTCGCAAGCGGGCATGGTCCGCCGGTGGCTGCGGCTCCGCGAGCCGGGGTGGAAGCGGAGCGCGGTCATAAACGGGGTCGGCGCGGCGGCCACTGGGATCGTTCTGATGATCATCACGATCACCAAGTTCCGGACCGGCGCGTGGATCGTCATCTCGGCCATGCCGGTGTTCATCCTCCTGATGCTGCTGGTGGAGCGGCACTACCGGTCGGTGGAGCACCAGCTTCGGCGGGGAACCGTCCGCATCGGAGACGTTGGCGCGAATAAGGTGGTGCTGGTCCTGACCGACATCGACGCCGCGGCCACCGAAGCGCTCGGGTACATCCGCTCTTTCCGGCCCGATGAGGCTCACGCGGTCTACGTGGGTACCCGACCTCGAGAGGAGGCCAGGGTCCTGTGGGACGGGGTGGCCCGAGGTGGGCCGGCGCTATCGTTCCCACATGGGGCTGGCGCGGTCGATGCGGTCCTGCGCTTCGTGCGGGCCATCCCCCGAGCGCAGAACGACTTCGTGACGGTGATCATCCCGGAGCTGTTCAGCAAGCGCTCGCTCCTGCAGGCGGTCCGACGGCCGGTGACGTTCCGGCTCAAGGTGCGCCTCCTCCGGGAGCCGGGGGTGGTGGTGACGGACGTGCCGGTGGTGCTCCAGGACGGGCAGCTCAACGACGATGCCAGGCCCCTGATCCCGGAACGGATCGTGGCCCTTGTGTTCGTGTCGAGCGCGCACGACGCCACGGTCCGGGCCGTGAACTACGCGCGCTCGCTCAGGGCCGCCGAGACCAGGGCCGTGTCCGTGGCCCTCGATGAGGAAGAGGTCCCGGACCTCATGCGCCGCTGGGCGGAGCTCGGCATGGGGATCCCGCTCGATGTGGTCGAGGCCCCGTTCCGCGACCTGGGCCCGCCGGTCCTGGATGAGGTGCGACGAGTGACCCAGGATCCGGAGGCGGTGGCCGCGGTGGTGATGCCGGAGTTCGTGGTCCGCCGCTGGTGGCACCCCATCCTGCACAACAACCGGGCCCTGTTCATGAAGCAGCTGCTCCTGTTCGAGCCCCGGGTCATCCTGTCGAGCGTTCCGTTCCCCCTGGAGTGACCGGGTCCGACGACCTTGCCTCGGCACGGCGGGCCCGGTAGCGCCGGAACAGCCACCAGGCGATCACGGCGACGGTGATCCCGGCGATGGCCCAGCTGATCGGGTCGCCGTACCGGAGGAAGGCCTCCCAGTTCTCGCCGAGCAGGAGGCCTGCCCACGTCAATGCGAACGTCCACGGGAGACAGCCCAGGAAGGTGTACAGCGTGAACTTCCAGAAGTTCATCCTGGCGACGCCGGCCGGAAGGGAGATGAACGTGCGGATCACCGGCAGGAGCCTGGACACGAACACGGCCACCTCGCCCCGACGCTCGAACCAGTCGTGGGCCCGGTCCAGCTCGTGCTCGCGGAGGAAGATGTACCGGCCCCACCGGTTGATCAGCGGCCGGCCCCCCACGTACCCGACCCAGTACGCCAGCCACGAGCCGACCACGTTGGCGATCGTGCCGATCATCGCCACCCAGAAGAAGTCGAGATCGCCGCGGGAGACCAGGAACCCCCCGAACACCATGGTGACCTCGGAGGGGATCGGGATGCACGCGGACTCGAGCAACATCAGGACGAACACGGCCTGGTAGCCGTACTCGCCGAGATAGGTGGTGATGACGTGCTCAAGCCACTCGAGCATGGGCCAGCCAGCCTACATGACGGTTCTCGTCGCCACCGCGCGCTACCATTGCGGCCATCCGGGGAACAAAGAAGGTGCTCAACACGTTCCATCGCTCAGCCGAAAACTTGACATACTCCCCCGCCGAAGTGTAGAGAGGCGCGTTCCATGGCAAAGAACCTGGTGATCGTAGAGTCGCCGACCAAGGCAAAGACCTTGGAGCGGTACCTCGGGCGCGAATTCACGGTGAAGGCCTCAATGGGCCACATCCGCGATCTGCCGGAGAGCAAGATCGGGGTGGACACCGAGCGGAACTTCGAGCCCGAGTACGTCGTGCCCGATGGCAAGAAGAAGGTGGTGACGTCGCTGCGGCAGGCGCACAAGCGCGCCGAGGAGCTGTGGCTGGCCACCGACTTCGACCGCGAGGGTGAGGCCATCGCCTACCATCTCGCCGAGCTGCTCGCCGTCGACGTCGAGCAGACCAAGCGGGTGACGTTCACCGAGATCACCAAGGAGGCCGTGCAGGCCGCCTTCGCCGATCCCAGGACCATCGACATCAGGCTTGTGGAGGCGCAGCAGGCCCGGCGGATCCTCGACCGACTGGTGGGCTACAAGCTGTCCCCGATCCTGTGGAAGAAGGTGCGAACCGGCCTGTCCGCGGGGCGGGTCCAGTCGGTGGCCCTCCGGCTCATCGTGGAGCGGGAGCGGGAGATCCAGAAGTTCAAGCCGAGGGAGTACTGGACGGTCGACGCCCGGCTCACCCCCGACGGCGACGACCTGGCGTTCCTGGCCCACCTGGACACGGTGGGGGAGGACCGGGTCAAGACCCCGACCGAGCGGAAGAAGGGGATCGTCCTCAAGGAGGCCGAGGCCAGGGAGCACTCGGCGAACCTGGAGCGGGCGGAGTACCGGGTCGCCGAGATACGGCGGAAAGAGATCAAGCGCCGGCCGTCCCCGCCGTTCACCACTTCGACGCTGCAGCAGGAAGCCGGGCGCAAGCTTGGGTTCTCGGCCCGGAAGGCGATGCGCGTCGCCCAGCAGCTCTACGAGGGAGTGAACCTGCCCGGCGAGGGCCAGACCGGCCTCATCACGTACATGCGGACCGACTCGACCACGATCGCCGAGTCGGCCCTCCAGGAGATCCGCCGGGTCGTGAAGCAGCAGTACGGGGACCGGTACACGCTGGCCAAGCCGCGGCGGTACAAGACCAAGTCCCGGGGGGCGCAGGAAGCGCACGAGGCGATCCGCCCCACCGGGGCCGGGCGCCTCCCGGACGAGATCTCGGCTCAACTGAGCGCGGACCAGGCGAAGCTGTACCGCCTGGTGTGGCAGCGGGCCATGGCCAGCCAGATGGCCGACGCCATCCTCGACCAGGTGTCGGTGGACATCGAGGCCACGGCCGAGGGCGCGCCCCGCTATCTCCTGCGGGCCACCGGGCAGACCGTGAAGTTCGACGGGTTCCGCGCGGTGTACTTCGAGTCGGCCGACGACGTCCCCGACCGCGACGCCGAGGCCCGCCTCCCGGCGCTCCAAGAGGCACAGGCCCTTCGCCTGCTCGAGGTCGTGCCCGAGCAGCACTTCACCCAGCCGCCGCCGCGTTACACGGAGTCCTCGCTGGTCAAAGAGCTTGAGAGCAGGGGGATCGGCCGGCCATCCACGTACGCGCCCACGATCTCCAACCTGGAGGACCGGAAGTACGTATACGTCGAGCAGCGCCGGCTGTTCCCCGAGGACGTGGCGTTCGTGGTTATCGACCTACTCGTCGAGCACTTCCCGGAGATCGTCGACTACGACTTCACCGCCAGGATGGAGGAGGAGCTCGACGACGTGGCCGAGGGCAAGCTGCGGTGGGTCCAGGTGCTCGACGAGTTCTACGGGCCATTCGAGCGGCTGCTCGAGAAGAAGGAGGACGAGATCGAGCGGCCCAAGGAGGAGCTCGACGAGACCTGTCCGAAGTGCGCCGAGGAGGGCCGGAAGCCCCCCGGCCAGCTGGTCATCAAGCTGGGGAAGGCCGGACGGTTCGTGGCCTGTGACCGCTGGCCGGAGTGCGACTACTCTCGCGACGTCGACGGGAAGGAGCGGCCCGAGCCGGAGCCGATCGGCGAGACCTGCCCGCAGTGCAAGGAGGAGGGCCGCGACCCCCCCGGCGATCTCGTGAAGCGGTACGGTCGCTACGGTCCGTTCGTGGGGTGCTCGAGGTATCCGGAATGCAAGTACGTGAAGCGCGAGGAGCAGAAGACCGGGGTCACCTGCCCGAAGTGCAAGGAGGAGGGCCGGGAGCCCCCCGGCGACCTCGTGGTGAAGCGGGCCCGGCGCCGCCGGGGCAGTGTGTTCTACGGGTGCAGCCGGTACCCGGAGTGCGACTTCACGGTGAACCAGCGCCCCCTCCTCGAGCCGTGCCCGAAGTGCGGCGGCCTGCTGACCGAAGGGCCGAAGGGCATCAAGTGCGTGAACGGCGACTACGAGGCCGAGGCGGGAGGGGGCCCCACCGAGGCGGCCTGATGGCGGGCGCCGCGTAGCCGATGGCCACCGTCTCGGAAGAGATCGCCGCCCTCCGCGGCACCAGGCCGGCCACCTTCCGCAACCTCCTCCGGGATCCGGCGTTCTCCAGGATGTACCGGGCCATCCTGGTCTCCTCGCTGGGGGACTGGATCGGCTTCGTGGCCGTGGTGGCCCTGGTGACCCGGATCGGCGGGGGCAGCGCTGGGTTCGCCGTGTCGGGCGTCATGCTGGCCCGGCTCCTTCCCTCCATCGTGTTCGGGCCGTTCGCCGGCGTCCTGGTCGATCGGTTCGATCGCAAGCGGCTGATGGTGATCGCCGACGTGGTCCGGGGGATCGGATACGCCACGATGCCCCTGATCCCACAACTGCCGTGGATCTACGGCGTCTCGTTCCTGATCGAGTGCCTCTCGCTCCTGTGGACCCCCGCCCGCGACGCCATGATCCCCAACCTGGTGCCTCGCCGACAGCTCTCGAACGCGAACACGATCGCCCTGGCCACCGGCTACGGGACCCTGCCGCTGGGTGGGATCGTGTACACGGCCCTGGCCGGCATCGGCGGGAGCCTGGGCGGTGGCTTCGAGTACCTGGAGCGGAACCCCCAGGCGATCGCGCTGTGGGCCAACGCCCTCACGTTCGCGTTCTCCGCGTACATGATCCAGCGCCTGCCCATACGAGTGGCGGCCCGCCGCCCTCGCCCCGGGAAGCTGAAGGCCGGTGAGGCCTTCGCGGACATGCGGGAAGGCGTTCGCTTCCTCAAGGACCACGCCTTCGCCCGGGCCATGACCGTGGGGATCGTGCTCGCGTTCACCGGCGCCGGAGCGGTGATGTCGGTGGGCCCGATCTTCGCCCAGAACACCCTCGGCGGTGGGCCGACCGCGTGGGGGTTCCTGGTCACCGCGGTCGGCGTGGGACTCGCGCTGGGCATGGTCCTGGTGGGGCAGGTCTACAAGCTCGTGGAGAAGGACACCTTCTTCCCCCTGGCGATCCTGGGGGGAGGGGTCTCACTGATGGTCCTGGCGGCCACGCCGAACGTGGCCCTGGCGGCGGTGGTGACGGTGGTGATGGGTGCCACCGCCGGGGCCACCTGGGTGACCGGGTACACGCTCCTCCACGAGAACGTCACCGACGAGCTCCGCGGTCGGGTGTTCGGCTCGCTCACGGTCCTGGCACGGCTGGGCCTGTTCCTGTCGCTGGCCGGGTTCCCCCTGCTGGCCCAGGCTTTCCAGGACTTCGACGTGGGAGGGCCTCGCCTGGCAATCTGGGCGGGAGCGGTGGTGATGATCGTGGGCGGGATCTGGTCTCGAAGCGGGCTCTCCAGGAGCCGGCTGAGCCGCCCCCGTCCGCTCCGGCTGTTCCCACGGCTCCGGAAGACGGAGCGCCGAGGGACGTTCATCACCTTCGAGGGGATCGAGGGCGCCGGGAAGGGCACCCAGGTCCGCCTCGCCAAAGAGTTCCTGGAGTCGCAGGGCCACGAGGTGCTTGTGACCCGGGAGCCCGGCGGGACCACGCTCGGCGAGAACCTCCGGGACACCCTCCTGGAGCACGGCCAGGGCAAGGTGGACGCCCGAGCGGAGGCCCTGCTGTTCGCAGCGAGCCGGGCCCAGCACGTCTCGCACGTGATCCGCCCGGCGCTCGAGGAGGGGAAGGTCATCCTGTGCGACCGATACCTCGACTCCTCGCTGGCGTACCAGGGGACGGGACGCGGGCTCGGGGAGCAGGACGTGCTCTCCCTCAACGTGTGGGCCACCCAGGGCCTGTTCCCGGACCTCGTCGTCCTGCTCCACCTCGAGCCTGACCAGGGGCTGTCCAGGATCGGGGGCGAGCAGGACCGGATCGAGTCGGAGGACGTGGCGTTCCACGCGAAGGTGGCCGACGCGTTCCTCAAGATCGCCGAGGACCACCCGGAGCGGTTCCGGGTGATCGACGCCAGCGGGCCGCCCGACCAGGTCCACGGTCGGGTCCAGAAGGAGCTGGAGCGGTTCTTCGCCCGGGAGGACGAGGCCGGCGGGGAGACGCCCGCGTGAGCGAGGTCCTCCGCCGGGTCCCCGGTCAGCCCGACGCCGTGGCGTTCCTGGAGCGCGCCGCCGAGCGCCCTCACCACGCCTACCTGTTCGCCGGCCCTGAGGGGTCGGGCAAGCAACAGGCGGCCAGGGCGTTCACGGCGGCGCTCCTCTGTCCTCGCGGCGGGTGCGGGGAGTGCCGGGACTGCCGGCTGGCGCTGGAGGACCGGCACCCGAACCTGGTCCTGGTGGAGCCGGAGGGCCGGGACATCCGCGTCGGCGAGAGCGCGGACGAGGACGGCACCGCCCGGTGGCTCGTGGCCCGGGCCTCGCTCACGGCCCCGGAGCCGAACCGCAAGGTGTTCCGGGTGGAGCAGGCCGACCGGATGACCGAGGAGGCCGCCGACGTCCTGCTGAAGGCGCTGGAGGAGCCGCCGCCGGAGACCGTCATGGTCTTGTCCTCGGCCCGGCCCGACGAGATGCCGGAGACGATCCTGTCCCGCTGCCAGATCGTCACGTTCCGGCCGCTCTCGGAAGAGTTCGTGATCGCGTCGCTGCTGGAGGAAGGCGTGGACCAGGCTCGGGCCCGGCTGGGAGCCCGGCTGGCGGGCGGGAACCTCGGACGGGCCCGTCGCGTGGCCGCCGATCCCGAGGGGCTGGCCTTCCGGGACGTGGCCCTGGACACGCTCTCGGCGAGCGCGGAGGGTCCGGCCGGAGCACTCGACGCTGCCGACCGCCTGTTGACCGCGGCCGTGGAATACCGGACCAGGGTGGCGGCCCGGCTCGACGAGGAGCTGGAGCCGTTCCTCGACCCCCTGACCGGCAAGCCGCTCGACCAGTACCGGGGCGCCATCCGGCGGATGGAGCAGCGTCATCAGCGGCAGGAGCGCCGGGCGGAGCGTGAGTTCCTCGACGCGACGCTGCTGGCGCTGGAGTCATGGTTCCGCGACGGGCTACTGGCGGGGGCGGGCGGCGATCCGGCGTGGGCCATCAACCTGGACCGGCCGGCGCCCACGATCCGGCCGGCCGAGGCCGCCCGGGCCGTGCAGGCCCTCGAGGAAGCCCGGGGCGCCCTGGCGGACGAGACGAACCTCAACGCTCGACTGGTGCTGGAGGGGGCGTTCCTCCACCTCGCCACCGCCGAGGTCGCGGGCTGAGCGCACGCTAGACTGATGGCCGCGCCGGAGTAGCTCAGCCCGGCAGAGCACGCGATTCGTAATCGCGGGGTCATGGGTTCGAATCCCATCTCCGGCTCGATCCCCGGCGCTCGGGGCGGCGCAGGCTAATCGGAGATCCGAACCGGCGTCCCCAGGGGGACCAGGCGGGCCAGCCGGGTGATGGCCGAGTTCTCCATGCGGATGCACCCGTGGCTGACCGCCTGACCGATCAGCGACGGGGCGTTCGTGCCGTGGATGGCGACCTGGCCGTCGCCTCCGGCGAACTCCTCGTACACCTCGGAGTAGGCGGACAGCCCGTACGCGAACCGGCCGTACGGACCCGAAGGATCGTCCGGCTTGGCCAGGACCGTGGTGAAGAAGAGCCCGGTCGGCGTTGGCGCGCCAGGCGTCCCCACGGCCACCGTTTCCCGGAGGACCACGCGGTCGTCCTCGAACACGGTGAGACGCCGGGCCGGAATGTTGACCCGGATCCGGTAGGAGTGCTCCGACAGGGTCACGTCGCGGGCACGGATCCAACCCTCGGATCCGTTCGGCTCCATGGGGAGCAGGGCCCTGAGCCAGTCGCCGCGCTCCTTCTGGACCAGGAAGACCCGCGGTTCGCCGAAGATCCCCTGCCGCTCCAGGCGCACGAATGGGTCCCCGCCCTCCGGCCGATGGAACACCGGGACGCGGGCCACTGCCGCCTCGGCCACGACATTCCCCTGCTCCTCTACGGGCTGGGGTGGTGCGACCGGGGCCAGGTCGACGGCCGCGTAGTCGGCCTCGGCATCGCCCCGGACGGCGGGCGGGGAACCCCCGCATGCCGAGGCCACCACCGCCAGCGCGGCGGCCGCACCGAGCATCCGAGTCGTGATCCGGGGCACCGTGGTCATGGTACCGACCTTCATCGGCCTCGTGCACGGCCCCCTGGAGCGGGCCCGAAGGCGCGATTTGCTAGAATCCCGCGCGCCATGCGGGCCTCGAAGACGCTCCTACTTCTGGTCGTGCTCGCGGCGCTCCTGTCGGTGTCGGGGATCGCGGCGGCTCAGGAAACCCCGACGCCGGGGGTGACGCCGGAGGAGGTGCGGGGGTGGACCTTCTATCTCTTCGCCCTTCCCATCGCCCTGGCCACGGTCGGCGTCGTCGCGATGATCGGCGTCCTCTACTTTCGCTACTCGACGCGGTTCTTCGGCCGGGAGGAGCCGCCCGCGCCGGTCAGACGCCGCCGTCCGCAGTTCGCCGGCGTGGCCCCCAGGGTGGAGCAGGTCGGTGCCGCGTCTACCACCCCGCCGGCTGCACCGGCCGCTGAGGTCCGGACCGCCGCCGAGCAGGTACCGCAGAGCCGCCCGGCGGAGACCGCGGCAGAGGCCGCCCCCGCCCCGGCGAAAGAGGAGCCCGCGCCGGCGAAGGAGGAGCCCGCCCCGGCCAAGCCCGCGCCCGCCCCCAGCCGGCCGGCCGCCAAGCACGTGGAGCCCGACCAGGCGACCTACGAGCGGGAGCTGAAGGCCCAGCTCGACAAGGGCGTGGATCGGCGGGTGGCCGAGGGCAGAGCCAAAGCCGCGGCGGTCCGGGCCGCGCGGGCGGGGGCGTCGTCGGCCGCCGCGCCGGAGACCGCGGTCCCGGCCGTGGAGAAGGCGGAGGCGGAGACTGCCACCGAAGCGGGGAAGGATGAGGCCCCCGCGGCAAAGGAACCGGAGGTTCCACCTCCCACAGCCCCCGAGGCCGAGGCGGACCAGGCCGAGGAGGCTCCGACGAAGGTGAAGGCCCCCAGGCCGGAACCGCCGGCCCCGGCCGCCACCGAGGGCCCCCCGGTGAAGGTGCCGCCGGGAGCGGACGAGGAGACGTTCACCAGGATCCTGGAGGAGCAGCTCGCCAAGGGACTGGCCCGTCCGATCGCCGAGAGCCGAGCTCGCGCCGCGGCCGTGAAGGCCGCCCGCGAGAAGGCCGACGCGGGCTAGCCGTGGCGGAGCAGGCCGGTCTCCTCGACTGGGACGCCGCGGCCGGGATCGGGAAGCGGTTCGCCGGCCCCGGCCCGCCGGTCCGCCCCGCCGAGCGCGCCCGGATGGCCGAGGAGTTCGACGACGTCGTGGCCGAGGCCGACGGCCTGGTCACCGAGTTCACCGGGCTGGCCATCGAGGGCCCGCCCTCCCGGCCGTGGGTGATGAACAGGCGGGAGTGGATCGAGCAGAACCTCCGCGGGTTCGAGCAGGTGCTGGAGCCGGTGGCCCGACGGCTCCTCGGCCGGCGCATGGACGGGACCATGGCCCCGGTGCGCCGTCAGCTCCTGGCGTTCCAGGTGGGCGGCATCCTCGGCTACCTGGGGCGGAAGGTGCTCGGGCAGTACGACCTGTTCCTCCCCCCGGACGACCGCGACCTGATCTACTTCGTCGGGCCGAACGTGGTCGAGCTCGAACGGCGGTTCCGGTTCGGCCGCCTGGACTTCCGGCTGTGGCTCTCCCTGCACGAGGTGACGCACCGGGTGCAGTTCGAGGGGGTGCCGTGGCTGCGGCCCCACATCACTGAGCTGATGGGCTCGTACCTGGGGACCATCGACCTCGACGCCCGCAAGGTCCTGGAGCGGCTCCGCCGGGTCAGGGAGGAGCTGCGATCGGGCGCGGCGGGCGAGTGGCGTGACCTCGGGGTCCTGTTCGCGCTCATGACGCCGGAGCAGCGAGACACGTTCCGGCGCATGCAGTCCCTGATGTCCGTCCTCGAGGGACACGGCAACTTCGTCATGGACCGCCTGGCCGACGGCCGGATCCGCGCGGCTGCCCGGATGCGACGGATCCTTCAGCAGCGGCGGCACCGCAAGGGGTTCAACCGCATGGTCCAGCGAGCCGTCGGCCTGGACGTGAAGGCTCGCCAGTACGACATCGGCGAGCGGTTCGTGGCCGAGGTCGTGGACCGGGCGGGCCCCGAGGGGTTCGCCCGGATCTGGGAGCGAAGCGAGCACATGCCCAGCCTGGAGGAGGTCGGGCGACCCGAAGCCTGGATCGAGCGGGTCGCGGCGGCGTGACGCCGGTCGGCCGGGGCCAGCCGCCCGCCGTGGCCCGGGTCCTCCAGCGGCTGGTGACCACGGCCCGTCGGCACGACATGCTCCCCGCCGGTGAGACGGTCGTGGTGGCCTGCTCCGGGGGGCCGGACTCGATGTGCCTCCTCCACGCGCTCCACCGTCTCCGCCGGCTGTTCCAGATCCGCCTGGCGGTGTTCCACTTCGACCACGGGCTTCGCCCCGGCTCGGACCGGGACGCCGCGTACGTAGCCCGGCAGGCGGACCGTCTGGGCCTCCCGTACCACGGGGCTGTGGCTTCCGACCGGCCCCCGCGTGGCGCATCCGTGGAGGCGTGGGCCCGCCTGGCCAGGTACGGCGCGCTCACCCAGGCCGCCGGCGAGCTCGGCGCAGGGCGGGCGGCCCTGGGCCACACCCTCGACGACCAGGCCGAGACCGTGCTCCTCGGCCTGGCCCGGGGCGGCGGGCTGGATGCGGTCGCCGGGATGCCGGCCGTGACCTCGATACCCCCGCTGGGCGTCACCGGGGTCCGCCCACTGATCGAGACCACCGGGGTGGAGACCAGGGCGTTCTGTCGGGCACTCCGGATCCGGCCGCGGAAGGATCCAACGAACCTTGACCCTCGATTCCTCCGGAACCGGATCCGGCTGGAGGCCCTGCCGGCCCTGGAGGAGGCCCTGGGGCGGAACCTCCGGGCCACGCTGGCCCGGACGGCCGAGCTCGTCCGTGGCGACGCCGAGTTCCTGGACGCCCTGGCCTCCGAGGCGGCCGGCTGGGTCACCGTCGTCGGTGACGATGAGGTTCGGCTCGACGCCAGCCGGCTGGCCGCTCTGCCCCGGCCGATCGGCGCCAGGGTCGCTCGGGAGGCTCTCCGCGTCGCCGCGGCCATGGGGGGCCAGTGGGAGCCCGAGGCCGGGTCGACCCACGTCCTCGGCCTGCTCGACCTGGCATCCGGCGGCGTCGGTCGCCACCTCGATCTACCTGGCGATTTGGTGGCCGAGCGGTTGACGGGGTATGTTCGCATCTCTTCCCCCTTGAGCCCGCGCAGGAAGGGGGAGCGGTGACCACCAGCACCAGGCGATCGGCCGATACACTTCTCAGCCACGTGGCGGAGTTCGAGCAGGACATCGACCGGATCCTCATCACCGGCGACGAGGTTCAGTCGAAGATCCGCGAGCTGGGCGGCCGGATCACCGAGGACTACCGGGGGAAGGACCTCCTCCTGGTCGGGGTGCTCAAGGGCGCCTTCGTGGTCATGGCCGACCTCTCCCGCCACATACGCCTGCCCCTCCGGTTCGACTTCATGGCGGTCTCCTCGTACGGCGCCTCCACGAAGACGTCCGGGGTGGTCCGGATCCTCAAGGACCTCGACCACGACATCGAGGGGATGCACGTCCTCCTTGTCGAGGACATCGTGGACTCGGGGTTGACCCTTGCCTACCTGCTGAAGAACCTCCGGGGCCGGCGGCCGGCCACCCTCGAGGTGTGCGCGCTGATGCAGAAGCCCGAGGTGCAGCGGGTGGACATCGACATCAGGTACAAGGGCTTCGAGATCCCGCCGGTCTTCGTGGTCGGGTACGGGCTCGACTTCGCGGAGAAGTACCGGAACCTCCCGTACGTGGCCACGCTGAAGCCCGAGGCGTACGAGGGCCTGGTCGGATAGGGGGGAACCGGCGGGCCCCCCCACCCGTCGTACCGAGGAGATGCCTCGAGCCGCCGTCCTCGCGCTGACCCTCGCCCTCGGCTCGTGCGCCGGGCCGGGTGACCCTGCCGCCGAGTCGGCGGGGTCGGGGATCCGGGGCCGGGTGGTGATCGTCCCCACGTGCCCCGTGGAGACGGTGGAGTCCCCCTGCCCCCCGAAGCCCGTGGCCACCACGGTGGGAGTCGAGTCGGAGGACGGCGACCTCCTGCGGGTCGAGACCGAGACCGACGGCACCTTCCGGGTCGGTCTGTCGCCGGGCCGCTACATCGTCAGCGCCCAGCCACCCCCGGGCACGTTCCTCGTCCCGGTGCCTGGGTTCGTGACGGTCGAGGCCGGCGGATACCGGCGGGTGACGGTCATCCTCGACTCCCGTCTGCGCGAACCCGCCGGCTGACCACGCCCAGGCGGGCTTGTCGAGGGCCTGTGCTACCATCGGCGCAGGTCGGGGAGCGCGGCCCCGCGAACGCAGGTCCCGAAAGGAGAATCCCCCACGAAGAGCGGCGAATTCAACATCCGTCGGCTCTTGCGTGGGCCGCTCCTCTACCTCGCGGTGGTGGCCCTGGCCCTGTGGCTCTTCGTCGACGTGTCCGACCGCACGGCGGCGCCCACCGAGCTGTCGTTCACCAGGCTCGAGGAGATCGCCGGGGGAGGGGACGTGGAGACCGCCACGTTCCTCGAGCGGGATCAGCTGGTCCTGGGTGAGCTGGTCGGCGGCGAGCCGTACCGCGCCGAGTACCCTCTCGAGTACCAGGACGAGCTGGTGACGAGCCTGCAGGAGGCGGGGGTGGAGGTCAACGCCGACCCGCAGAAGGGGTCGGCCCTGGTGAACGTCCTCATAAACCTGCTCCCGTTCGTCCTTCTGGTCGGCATCTTCCTGTTCATCTTCCACCAGGGCCAGGGGGGCGGGAACCGGGTGCTCCAGTTCGGCAAGTCGAAGGCCCGCCAGGTCACCAGGGACCAGCCGAAGACGACGTTCGAGGACGTCGCCGGTGTCGACGAGGCCGTCGAGGAGCTCCGCGAGGTGAAGGAGTACCTCGAGAACCCCATCAAGTTCCAGGCCATGGGGGCCAAGATCCCCAAGGGCGTCCTGCTGTACGGCCCCCCCGGGACGGGGAAGACGCTCCTGGCCAGGGCCGTGGCCGGCGAGGCCGGGGTGCCCTTCTTCTCCATCTCCGGGTCGGACTTCGTGGAGATGTTCGTGGGTGTGGGGGCGGCCCGGGTCCGGGACCTGTTCGAGCAGGCCAAGGCGAGCGCCCCGGCCATCGTGTTCATCGACGAGATCGACGCGGTGGGCCGGCACCGCGGGGCCGGCCTCGGCGGCGGCCACGACGAGCGGGAGCAGACGCTCAACCAGCTGCTTGTGGAGATGGACGGGTTCGACACGAAGACGGGCGTGATCCTGATGGCCGCCACGAACCGTCCGGACATCCTCGACCCGGCCCTGCTCCGCCCCGGCCGGTTCGACCGGCAGGTGGTCATCGACCGGCCGGACCTCGAGGGGCGGCGGGGGATCCTCAGGGTCCACGTCCGGGGGAAGCCCCTGGACCCGAAGGTCGAGATCGACGTGGTGGCCCGCCGCACGCCCGGGTTCACCGGCGCCGACCTGGCGAACGTGCTGAACGAGGCCGCGCTCCTGGCCGCTCGGGCCGGGAAGCGCACCATCGAGATGGCCGAGTTCGAGGAGGCCGTGGACCGGGTGATGGCCGGGCCCGAGCGGAAGACCCGGCTCATCTCCGACCGGGAGAAGCGGATCATCGCCTACCACGAGGCCGGCCACGCGCTGGTGGCCCACGCCCTGCCCAACTCCGACCCGGTGCACAAGATCTCGATCATCCCCAGGGGCCGCGCCCTCGGGTACACGCAGACCCTCCCCACCGAGGACCGCTTTCTGGTGACCCGCTCGGAGATGATCGACGAGCTGGCCATGCTCCTCGGCGGGCGGGTGGCCGAGGAGATGGTGATCGCCGACATCACCACCGGGGCCCAGAACGACCTGGAGCGGGCCACGAAGATCGCCCGGGGTATGGTCACCGAGTACGGGATGTCCGACATGCTGGGCCCGCTCACCCTGGG
Organism: Actinomycetota bacterium; assembly: GCA_050692915.1. Lineage (GTDB taxonomy): Bacteria > Actinomycetota > UBA4738 > UBA4738 > CALAEC01 > CALAEC01. The sequence goes on from JBOGVU010000003.1 coordinate 52,246, forward strand.
CCAGCGCCAGGGCGAGGTGTTCCTTGGACGCGACTTCGCCAGCCAGCCGGACTACTCGGACCAGGTGGCGTTCGAGATCGACTCCGAGGTTCGCCGCCTGATCGACGAGGCGCACGACCAGGCCCTCGACATCCTCCAGGCCGAGCGGGCCAGGCTCGACGAGATCGCCGCCGCGCTGATCGAGCACGAGACGATCGAGAAGGACGACCTGGCCAGGCTGCTGGAGGACGTGGCCAAGCGAGCCCCCAAGGAGGGGTCGCCGAAGACGGGCGCCGGGATCGCCGTGTTCCGGCGCAGCGTCCGGGCTCCCAAGGAGCCGCCCGGTGAGTCGCTCCGCTGACGGGTTCGACGCCGGCAAGGTCGAAGAGGGCGTCCGGCTAATCCTCGAAGGGATCGGCGAGGATCCCGGCCGGGAGGGCCTGAAGGACACGCCCCGTCGCGTGGCCGACATGTACCGGGAGGTCTTCGCCGGGCTCCATCAGGACCCGGAGGCCGTGGTCGACGCGGTGTTCGAGGTCGGACACGACGAGATGATCATGGTGCGGGACATCACTTTCTCGGCCTTCTGCGAGCACCACCTGGTCCCCTTCACCGGGAAGGCCCACGTCGCCTACGTGCCCGGCGAGAACGGCCGGATCACCGGGCTGTCGAAGCTGGCCAGGCTGGTGGACGTCCTGGCCACCCGGCCCCAGGTACAAGAGAACCTGACCACGGAGATCGCCGACGTCCTGGAGCGGACCCTGAAGCCCCGGGGGGTGTTCGTGGTCATCGAGGCCGAGCACCTGTGCATGTCGATGCGCGGGGTGAAGAAGCCGGGCTCGGAGACCGTGACCTCGGCGGTCCGGGGCGTGTTCCGGAGCGACCCCCGGACCCGGGCCGAGGCCATGGGCCTGATCCGCGACGGCCACCGCTAGTTCCTTCGTAATCGTTCCGAAATGTCCTCCTTCCTAGGGTGGCTGCGGACCCTATCGGAAGGAGGCGTCACGATGCGCAGAGGCATCGTCGCAGTAACAGTGGCCGTGATCGCCGTCTTGGCTCTGGCTGGGCCGGCGAGCGCCAAGACCGGCAAGGGCCAGCTCTACCTGGACGGCGACGTCGTGGGTACGGTGGTCAACCCCGCTGCTTTGCCCCATGGGGGGACCGACCCGTTCTTCATGGTGACGAACGGCGTTGAGGACCAGCTCGGGATCGCCGGTGTGGGGCCGGGCCAGCCCGGCTACACGGGCGGGGACTGGGCGGTGTTCCGGGTCACGTTCACCGTGGCGCCGTACCTGCTGACCTCCGACGAGGCGGTGGCAGCCGCGGAGGCCGCCGGTGACGTGACCGTGACGCGGGACGCGTCGGCCGACTTCCGCTGCCCGATCACCAAGCCCTGACGAGACGAGGCCGAGGAGGGCGCCGGTTCCGACCGGCGCCCTCCTCCGTTACGCGTTGGGGAGGACGATGGCGAATCGGGAGCCTGCGGCCGGCGAGCTCTCCACCCGGATATCCCCGCCCAGGGCCTCCACGATCCGCTTGGCCAGGGCCAGGCCCAGGCCCGAGCCCAAACCCGACCGCGATGGATCGCCGCGCCAGAACGGGTCGAACACTCGGTCCAGGGCCTCGGCCGGGATCCCCTCGCCGGTGTCCGACACCACGACCTCTACGGTGTCGTCCTGCCGATGGGCCTCGATGCGAACCGTGCCGTCGGCGGGGGTGTGCCTGATGGCGTTCTGTAGGAGGTTCTGCAGGACCCGCCCCACTCGAGGAGAGCAGCCCGCGCTGCCCGCCCCGTCCAGCCGGCGCTCCACCACCAGGCCCTTGGCCGCGGCCTGGGCCCGGCAGGCGTCCACCGCGGACCCGACCACGTCCTCAAGGCGGGCCCGGGAGGACTCCGCCAGGACGGCTCCCTCCTCCAGCTGGACCAGCTCGAAGAGATCGTCGACCAGCACCGACAGCGCCGCGACCTGGGCGCGAAGACCGGCCATGTATCGCCGCAGGGTCGGAGGGTCGTCCACGACGCCGTCCTCGATGGCCTCGGCCACGGCGCGGAGCCCCGCCAGCGGCGTGCGGAGGTCGTGCGAGACCGCGGTGATCAGGTCCCGCCGGGTCCGGTCGGCAGCCCGCTGCGCGGCCATCGACCTCTGAACCCGTTCGGCCATCTCGTCAAGCGTCCGGGCCAGGGCATCCAGCTCGGGCCCGGCGTTCAACGGCCCGATCCGGGCGTCCAGGTCACCCTCCGCCAATCGGGCCGTGGTCCGGGCCAGCCGGTCGACGGCCGAGGACTGGGCCCGTGAGACCACCAGGGCGGCGGCCACCCCGGCTCCCAGCGAGTACACCAGGAGGGATCCCATCAGGGCCGCGTCGTGCGGGTCGACGAACATCAGCGCGGCCAGGACGCCCAGGTTCGCCAGGCTGGCCACCGCCGCCACCAGGGCCACAGCCACCAGCCGCTGGCGGAACGAGGCCCGGGTCAGGAGGGGCCCGGCCAGGACGGCGGCCACCACCGTGACCACCGCCGCGGGCAGCAGGAGGAGCCCGAGGTGCGTCAGCTCCGCGCCGCCCATCCCGACCGACGCCCCGACGGCGATCGAGCCCGCGGCCCCGACCGCGGCCACGGCGACCGCCAGCCCGAACGGACGCCACCCGGTCACGGGTCGAACCGGTAGCCGGCGCCCCACACCGTGATCAGGTGCCTGGGGCGTGATGGATCCCGCTCGACCTTCTCCCGGAGGCGTCGGATATGGACGGTCACGGTGGCCGGGTCGCCGTCGAAGGCGAAGTCCCACAGCTCCTCGAGCAGCTCCACCCGGCCGAACACCTGGCCGGGGTGCTGAGCCAGGAACAGGAGGAGGTCGAACTCCTTGGGTGTCAGGCCGATCAGCCTTCCCTCGACCGTGACGGTGCGAGCCGCGGGGTCGATCTCGCCGCCATCGAACGTGAGCGGGCCGTCGTCCGGCCGGCCACCGGCGGGCGATCGGCGGAGCACCGCCCGGACCCGGGCCACCACCTCCCGGGGCGAGAACGGCTTCGTGATGTAGTCGTCGGCGCCGATCTCCAGGCCCACCACCCGGTCGGTCTCCTCGCCCCTGGCCGTCAGCATGATCACCGGCGTGTCGTGGTCCTCGCGGATCCGGGTGAACACCTCGACGCCGTCGACCCCCGGCAGCATCAGGTCCAGGAGGATCAGGTCCGGCCGGTTGGCGGCGAAGGCGTTCAGAGCGCCCTCGCCGTCCTCGGCGCTGTCGACCTGGAAACCGCCCTTCGACAGGTATCGGGTCAGGACGTCACGGACGATCGACTCGTCGTCCACGACCAGCACGCGTGGGTTCACGATCCCATTCTCGACCAAACGCCTTACCAGGGTCTTACGGCCGTAAGGACCCCGTAACGTTCGGGTCGCTACGGTGGTGGAACTACGGGAGGGAGCTCATTGGACATCGTGGGAACGATCAGACGGCATCCCGGTCGGACCGCCGGGGTGGTGGCGCTGGGGCTGGCCGTGGCGGTAGCGGGGTTCCTGTGGTTCCGGCCGGACCGGCTGTTCACCGACGACGCCGTCGACGAGGCCCTCCCGGGGCAGGCGGCTCCGGCGGAGGCCGAGCCCGCCGAGGCCGCTTCCGCCACGGTGGCCCAGGGGCGGTTCATCTCCCTCGAGCACCAGACCACCGGCCGGGCGCTAGTCCTGGACACCGAGGAGGGGCGGCGATTCCTGCGATTCGAGGGGTTCGAGACCTCGAACGGGCCGGACCTCCTCGTGTACCTGTCGACCAAGGAGCCGGCCGGCACCGACGACTGGTACGGCTACGATCAGGACTTCGTGGATCTGGGGACGTTGAAGGGGAACGTGGGGAACCAGAACTACCGGATCCCCGACGGCGTCGACCTCGACCGCTACTCGACCGCCGTGGTGTGGTGCCGGCGGTTCGAGGTCGGGTTCGCCGCGGCCGTGCTGTCCTGATCGCGGCGAAGCAGCCCCAGGGCCACCGGCGGGAACGCCACCACCGACAGGAGACCGGCGGCGATCATCGCCGAGGCGGTGGTCTGGGCCAGGACCTCCAGCGCCAGGCCGATCTCGGCGGCGGCCACGATGAAGGGGAGGGAGGTGGCCTGGAGAAGTGCCGCGGCGGCCACCTCCCGCCGGCCGAGCACCCGGCGATACAGGAGGGCGGGGATCCCCCGGGCCAGCAGGAGCCCGGCCAGGAACACGGGGATCCGGGCCACGGCCGACGGGTCGTTGAGGAGTGCCTCGAGGTCGAAGCGCAGGCCGCTGGAGACGAAGAACACCGGGATCAGGAACCCGTACCCCAGAGCCTCGAGCTTGGTTCGGGTCTGGGGGTGTCGCTCCACCATGTCCCGGTCCACCAGCCGGAGGATCCCTCCGGCCACGAACGCTCCCAGGATGACCTCCAGGCCCAGCCGCTCCGCCAGCACCACGAACAGCAGCATGAGCACCACCGCTCCCCGAACCCTGATCTGGGCCGTGGTGTCCTGGAGCCGGACCAGGACCGATGACACCCCCGTGTACCTGGTCACCCCGGCCAGGACCAGGCCGACCAGCACGGCCAGGACGGCCACGCCGCCGAGGAGCACGGCCGTGGCCGCCTGACCTCCGGCCTCGCCGGAGAAGAGCAGGGACAGCAGGATGATGGCCCCGAAGTCCGCGATCGACGCGGCCCCGATCACCAGCTGCCCGAGATCCGACTCGGCCCTGCCCGAGTCCGCCAGCACCGGGACCACCAGTCCGAGCGAGGTGGCCGCCAGCATGATCGCCACCAGGAGCGCGTTCTCCACCAGGCCCACGGCACGGAAGGTGAGCGCCACGGCCAGCGCCACGACCAGGGAGACCACGAAGCCGAGGGAGGCCAGGCGGGACAGCCGTCCGCGAAGCCGGTGGAAATCGATCTCCAGGCCGGCCAGGAACAGCAGGAAGGCCAGACCGAGTAGGGCCAGGATGGAGATCGGCTCATCGACCTGCACCCACCCGAGCACCGACGGCCCCAGCACGATCCCGGCCACGATCTCCAGGACCGCCGCGGGCAGCCGCAGTCGGGGGAGCAGGCCCAGCAGGAGTGGTGCCGCGAACGCCACCGCCCCCACGATCAGCAAGCTCGAGAGCGAGACCGACGACTCCGTGTCAGGCCCTCGGCTTCGTGTCGTCCACCCGGTGGACGGGGTGGCCGCCGAACTGGTTCCTGAGCAGCGCCACCGCCTTGGCCGCCGGCCAATCGAGATCCCGGTACTGCATCAGCTGCTGCTGTGCGTGTGCGGTGACCGGGGTGGGGATGTCCTGGTCCAGGGCCCAGTTCAGGACCCACTTGACCTCATCCGTGTCCTCCACGTACGTGGAGAGCCGCTCCCAGGCCGCCTCGTCGTTCCGCCCCAAGGCGTTCCCCATCAGCTCAACGAGCCACGAGCGGATCACCGACCCGTGGTTCCAGTTCACGAACAGCGCCGGCAGGTCCAGCTCGTAGTCCGATCGCCGGAGCATCTCGACACCCTCGGCGATCGACTGGATCATCCTGAACTCGATGGCGTTGTGGATCAGCTTGACGAAGTGGCCGGCCCCTCCGCCCTGGCCCGCGTGGATCACGGCCTCCGGTGAGACGGCCAGGTCGATCAGGAGAGGCTCGATCACCTCGTACGCCTCTCGGGGCCCTCCAACCATGAAGCACGCCCCGGTCCGAGCGCCCTCGATCCCGCCGCTGGTGCCCATGTCCAGGAACCGGATGCCCTTGTCGGCGAAGGCGGCGTGCCGCCGCCGGGAGTCCATCCAGTGGGAGTTCCCCCCGTCGACCAGGATGTCGTCCTCGTCGAGGAGGCCGAGCAGGTCGGTGGCCACGCGGTCGGTGATCTCGCCGTGGGGCACGTACAGCAGGATCACCCGGGGCGGGGCCAGCTTCGCCGTGAGGTCCTCGAGGGACGCCGCCGGTTCGACCCCCTCCCCGGCGAGGGCGGTGCGGGCCTCCTCGCTGGGGTCGAAGCCGACCACCTCATGGCCCTTGTCGCGCGCGTGACGGGCGATGTTCGCCCCCATCCTCCCCAGTCCGACGATGCCGAATCGCATCAGGTCCCTCCCTTCGTGATCTCGCCATCGGTCCCCTTGGCCCACAGGTCCCACCGGGACCCGGCGCCGTGCACCCCCTTCAGCCCGACCCGGTCGAGGTCCGCGGGGACCAGTGGGTCGATGACCAGCTCGCCGGACCTCGCCTCCAGCCCCAGGGCCAGCCGGAACCATAGGAACGGCGCCCCGGTGGCCCAGGCCTGGGGGCTCGAAGCGGTCGGGTAGCGGACGGGGAACGGGGCCTCGTCGCGCGAGTACCCGGCGAACACCTCCGGGAGCCGGAACTCGGTGTACGCGGAGGCCGCCAGCATGGCGCTGGCGATCTGGTTGGCCTCCTCGCGGAGGCCGTACCGGGCCAGGCCTGCGGCGATCAGCGAGTTGTCGTGGGGCCACACCGTCCCGATGTGGTAGCCGATCGGGCTGTACCCCAGGTCGTCCCAGGACATGGTCCGGACCCCCCATCCCGACCACATCGCCGGGGTGAACAGCTGGCGGGCCAGCACCCGGGCCCGGTCGTTCGGCACGATCCCGGACCACAGGAGGTGGCCCATGTTCGAGGTCATCGAGTCGATCGGCCGCTTGTCGCGGTCGAGGCCGACCGCGTAGTAGCCGCCCCGGCCGTCGAGCCAGAAGTCCTGGTTGAACCGCTCGGCCAGGGCCTGCGCGTCGGACCGGAGCCTTTCGGCCAGGTCTTGGTCCCGCCACACTCGCTCGGCCAGCTCGGCCACGCGGACCCGGGCGTCGTAGGCGTACCCCTGGACCTCGGCCGGGGCGATGGGTACCTCGGGGACGGAGCCGTCGGCGAACAGGAGCCCGTTCCAGGAGTCCTTCCACGACTGGGTCCGGAGGCCCTGGGGCGAGCGGGTGGCGTACTCCACGTACCCGTCGCCGTCGAGATCGCCGTACCGCTCGATCCACTCCAGGGCCCGGCGGGCGTTCTGCTCGAGCTGCCGGACCGGGCCCTCGTCCCCGGTCCACCGCCAGTACTCGTGGAGGACGATCAGCCACAGCGGGGTCGAATCGAGGGAGCCGTAGTAGGGCCGGTGAGGCTTCTGGCCCAGGGCGGTGAGCTCGCCGTACCGGATCTCGTGAAGGATCTTGCCGGGCTCCTCGTCCTTGAAGTCGTTCATCTCGGTCCCCTGGTAGCCCGCCAGCGCGGTGAGCGCTCCCTTGGCCAGGTCGGGGCCCACCCACATCGACTGGTATGAGGTGATCAGGGTGTCCCGCCCGAAGATGGCCATGAACCAGGGCAACCCGGCCGCCGGGAGCGAGTACTCGTTCCCCTCCACGCAGGCCTGGAGGCGCAGCGCGGCCAGGTCGATCACCGAGCGCTCCATCGTGTGCCACACGACGTCGAACCCGCCGGTCACCTCGGGGACCTCGGCCTGCCACTTCTTCAGCACCCGGGTGGCCTGGCGCTCCGGCGCCCCGAAGGTGTCGTGGGTCGGCTCCTTCACCTCGTCGTCGAGGTGCACCAGGACCTCGATGCCGGTGTGCCACTCGGCCAGCGGCTCGATCCGCACCCGCCACAGGAGGTCGTCGCCGTCGACGCGAGCGTCCACGGAGGCGTGGACCTTGGTGGCCACTCGGAAGGCCTCGTGCTCGTACTCGAACGAGAGCAGCGACTGCCCCGGGTCGTGGTGGGTCGAGAGACGGCCGGCCTTCCGGAACTCCTTCCCCTTGACCTCGAACAGGTCGGCGAAGTCGGCGCCGCACGACAGCCGGACCTCCAGGTCCACGGGCTCCCGGAGATGGTTCCGGACCCGGATCGTCTCCCGCATCCCGTCACCCACGAACCGGTGGCGCCGGATCGTCATGCTCTTGGCGGCGATCTCCCCGAGGTCCGGGTTCGTGGTGAAGAACGTGGCCGAGTAGTAGTCGACCTCGCGCGAAGTGAGCACCACGGGCGTGGCCCCGTTCACGGTGAGCACGAACCGGTTCAGGTGCCGCGTGTCCTCGTGGTACAGGCCGGCCACCGAGCCCGGGAGGACGTCGCCCAGTGGATCGGACAGCATGAACGTTGCGCCCTCCAGGACCTGGATGGCCCCCGGCGGCAGGTCGACCTGGGCCCCCTGCTGCTCGACCCTCTTCTCGGCCTCCGTCATGGGACGGCGTCGAACGTGATGACGGTCTTGACGTCGTCGGGATGCCGCTCCAGGGCCTCCGGCCACCGGTCGAGCGGCACCCGCCTGGTGATCAGCCGCTCCAGCCAGCCACGCTCTGCCGCCGCCAGCCCCCGCTCCGCCTGCGCGTAGTGCCGCGCTCCGGCGTTCACCGACCCGAAGATCACCGTGTTGTTCAGCACCAGCTCCTTGTTGATGGCCGAGGCGTCCAGCGGGATCTCTCGCTGGCTGGAGGCGATCCCCGTGAGGCAGATCACGCCGCCCGGCGCGGTGTGCTCGATGGCGTGGAATACGAGCTGGCCCACGCCAGTGCACTCGATCACCACGTCGAAGGGGAGGTCCGCCTCCTCGATGTCGGCGTGGTACTCGGCCCCCAGGTCCTTGACCAGGGCCGGCTTGGGGCCCTCGGTGACCCGGTCCAGGACGTGGACCTCGAGCCCTTTCTGCACGCCGATCATGGCGGCGAACAGCCCTATCGGCCCGGCCCCGGTCACCAAGGCGCGGCGGGGCCTGAACTCGGCCCGGGCGCCGATCCGCTCGACGTGGTCCCAGGCCTTGGCCACCACGCTGACCGGCTCGGTCAGCACGGCCAGCTCGCGCAGCTCCGGATCGGCCCTCACGACGCGGTCCGGCTCCACGCGGTATCGGGCCCGGAGGAAACCGTCCCGCTCCTTGATCCCGTGCTCCGTGTACCGGCCGTTCCGGCACATGTCCCACTCGCCCACCGCACAGTTCTCGCACGGCACCGGGTCGGGATGGCGCACGAAGGCCACCACCAGGTCGTCGGGCCTGAGGTCGCTCCCCGGGAGGGCTTCGAGCACCCGCCCCAGCGACTCGTGGCCAAGGACCAGGCGGTCCCGCCCCGGCGGAGCCCACCCGTACGCTCCCTCGACGATCTCCTGGTCGGTGCCGTCGACCCCGACGGCCAGCGCCTCGACCAGCACGGAGCCCTCGGTCGGGTCCGGCTCGGGGACGTCCTCCAGCCGGGCCGATCCGGCCGTGAGCGGCGCCACGGTCAGCGCTCGCATGTGCGGATGACCCTCCCTCCCGATCGGCGATCCTCGGATACGTTACACAGTCCCGGATGAAGCGCATCATCGACGTCTCGCTTGGGATCGGCCCGGACCTCCTCACCTGGCCCGGAGACCCCGGGGTGGAGGTTGTCCCCGCCGCCCGGCTGGCTCGGGGCGACCCGGCGAACGTGTCCGAGCTGCGGCTCGGGTCTCACACCGGGACCCACGTCGATCCGCCCTGGCACTTCATCGATGGCGGGGCCACGATCGACGCCGTCCCTCTCGAGGTCCTGGTGGGGCCGGCCGTGGTGGCCGACCTCCGGGGGGCCGGGGCGGTCGGGCCGGCCGAGCTCGACGCGCTCGAGCTGCCGGCCGGGACCGAGCGTCTCCTGTGCCGCACCCGCAACTCGGAGCTGTGGTCCCGCGGCCGCGTCGAGTTCCCCCCGGACTACGTGGCGATCACGCCCGAGGGCGCCCGGTGGCTCGTCGAGCGAGACCTCCGGCTGGTGGGGGTGGACTTCCTGTCGGTCGAGCGCGACGGCCCGCCCGACTTCCCGGTGCACCGCACCCTCCTCGGCGGCGGCGTGGTGATCGTCGAGGGCCTCGACCTGTCCACCGTGGACCCGGGGCCGTACACGCTGGTCTGCGCACCCCTGAAGATCCTGGGCGGCGACGGCGCCCCGGCCCGGGCCCTGCTGATCGAGCCCTAGTCGAACCGGACCCGCTCGGCGTCGGCCACCACGAGCCCGTCCTCCCCTAGCGGTTCGATCGTCAGCAATTCGTAGACGCGCAGCGGCTCGACGGGGCGACCCAGGGTGAAGCGCGCCAGGACCTCGTATCGGTTCGGCCCCAGCCGCGTATACCGGATGATTCGAGCCCCCATCAGGTCCTCGTCTGCCGCGTATCGGAGGAGATCGAGTCCGTCCTGGTGCGACGCGTAGGCTTCCCGAGCGTCTTCGCCAAGGTACGTGCCGGCGCCGGAGGCCTCCTGACGGGCTTCCAGGAAGCCGCGGACGAACGCCCGCACCTCCTCGAACCGCTGCCTCGGTGAGAGCAGCTCCGCGGCTAGGATCTCCGGCCGAACGTCCTCAGGGTCGTGGTCCCCGACCGTCAGCCGCTCCGTGCGATTTCCCGTGGTGACGATAGCCACCGCGGTCTCGTCCTCGCCCGAGGCGATCTCACGAATGGCGAAGAAGGGTGCCTCCGCCACCCCCTCGTACAGCGCGAGCCCGCCCTGGCCGGACCCGTACTGGCGGGTCGCGTCGTCCGACAGGAACGCCTCGGCTCCGGAGCCCTCCAGCCGCCGGGTCATAAAGCTCCGCACCGCGGCGAACTGCTCAAAGAGTACGGGCCTGGACTCGATGAAGTCCCGGCCGACCCTGATCTCGATGACCTCCGGGTCGATCCGGGGCCGCAGCTCTGCGCCCGAGAAGAATCGATCACGGAGGCGGATCGCCTCCTCCTCGTGAGCCGGGTGACGGTGGATCCTGGTCACGTCGCTCGGGTTCCCCGAGGGGGCGACCTCCACTACATCCACGCCCACGCCCTCGGCGGCCATCACCGCCGCGGCGAAGTCGGCGGCGCCCTCGATGGCCGAGCTGTTGACCACGCTGACCAGGCGGGGTCCAGGCGACGCGCTGAACGAGGGCCCCGGGACCGGGAAGCCCCCGGGTTGGGCCTGCCGGGCAGGGCGGAACGCGGCGTACGCTAGGCCGATCCCCGCGCCGGCCACGGCCAGGGCCAGGCCGCCGGTGGCCACCCGCCTGGTACGGCGGCGACGACCGGCCCGGTCGAGCACCGCGCCGAGCGCGCCGGGCTCGGAGCGGACCCGACGGGCCTCGTCGTCCAGGAAGTCGTAAAGGTCAGGCATCGATCTCACCTCGCAGCAAGTCTCGGAGGGCCGCCCGGGCCCGGTGGAGGCGGGTCCGCACGGCGCCGGCGCTCACGCCGAGCACGGCGCCGGCCGCCTCGTCGGTCATCCCCAGCCACTCCACGAGGACCACGGCCTCGCGCTGACCGTCGGGCAACGTGGCCAGGGCCCGGTGCACGGCCGAGCGGTCCTCGGCGGCCTCATGCTCGTCGACGGCGGGCTCCGGGCGGACGGCCTTCCGGGCCGCCACCGCCAGGCGCCGCAGGCGGCTCCGCCGGGCGTTCAGCGCCGTCCGGTCAGGTAGCCGGCCGGGTCCTCGAGGCCACGGACCCGCTCCCACCGCTCGAGCACCCCGACGAAGGCCTCCTGGGTCAGGTCCTCGGCCTCGTGGCGGTCCCCGGTGGCCAGGTACATGGCCCGGAGGAGCCGCTCGTGGTGGGCGTGGAAGAAATCCTCGAAGGTCTCCGCGCGCTCCTCCACGATGGACTCGCTCATCACGGCCATCGTGATGGAAACGCCCGAGGCCCGGGTGTTGTTACCGATCAGTCGCCGGCCACGAAGAACACCCAGGTGCCGTCCCGCTCGATCCCCACCCGCCAACCCAGGTACAGGCCGGCGTCCTGGAACGAGCGGACGTCCTCCTCGGCGTGGATCGCGGTGAGCGCCTCGATGTCCTGCTCGTCCCACTCGGCGGGGTCCTCGGCCGCCTGCGCCGGCCACACGAACACGCCGCGGTCGAACCCGGGCTCGGTGTCGAGGACCATCGGAAGGATGTCGCCGATGACCGGCTCGTGTCCCTCGGACTCCAGGCGCTTCCAGTAGGTGATCGGGTCCGTCTCCCCGCCGAACGAGAAGGTGAACCCCTCGTCGGGAATCAGGGCCCGGAGCGCCGGGAAGTCCCGAGCCTGGGCGGCTGCCAAGATCGCGTCCCTGGTCTCGGCCACCCGCGCGGGGATCGCGAGCTCAGGCTCCGATGCTCCGGCCTCGGACCCCCCGGCGAGGGGGGTCGCGATGCGGGATGAGGTCAGGGCAAGCGTCCGACCATCGGTGTCGAGCAAGCCCACCGAAAGCAGCGTGCTGGGCCCGATGTGATCGTCGACGATCGGCGAGAAGCTGAATCGGCCGTTCTCGTCCGGCACTACAGGCTCCCTCGACGACTCGGTCATCCGGCCACCGAGCTCGTTCGTCCACTGCCACACCACGGTCAGCTCCACGGTGGTTCCGGGCGGTACGTGGCGCACCCGGCCATCCAACGCGATCGTTCCCGCACCGAACTCCTCGTCGGCGTCGCGGGGCTCAAGCGCGATCGAGTCCGACACCGCGGCGAGGACCGCGTAGACCGGAGGCTCGGACCCTGGCACCATCTGGAGATGGAGCGTCGTCGGCAAGCTCCCGCCGTCGAAGGAACGGTTGCGGATCACAACGGCGTCGTCCTGAGGGTCGACCTCGACGTCCTCCATGTCCCAACCCATCACATTCACCGCGAACAGGATGGCCGCGCCCTCGGGCTCGGTCCACATCGGCATCGATCCCTGGGCCACCTGCTCCTGGGTGACCTCGAGCTCCTCGAGCGTGGGCGGGTGGATGAAGGGATAGAACTCGTCGGTCGTCCCGCCCGGCCGGGTCGGGTGGGGCACGGCGGTCTCGTCGAGGAGGGCCCGGGCGCCCACGAAGGCGCCGAGGGCCAGTCCCACGGTCACCGTGCCTGCCAGGAAGGCGTTCGCCGCCCGTCGCCGCCGGGCCCGGCTAAGGAGCCCCCGCGGGATCCGGGGGTCGAGGCGCATCTCCTCGGCCTTCTCGTCGAGCATCGTCTTCAGGTCCACGTCACCCACCCCTCGGGATCTCTGCCCGGAGCCGGTCCAGGCCCCGCGACACCAGCGACTTCACCGTGCCCACCGCGCAGCCGAGGACCTCGGCCGTCTGCGCCTCGGTCAGGTCCTCGTAATAACGGAGAACGATGGCCGCCCGCTGCCGCGGCTGGAGGCTTTGGAGCGCGTTCCACATCTCCTGCCGGCCCTCGGGGTTCGCAGGGGGGACCTTCGGCGCCCGACCCTCCCGCTCCACGTAGGCCCGCTCCACCCGCCGGCGCCGGAAGTGGGAGCGCGTCATGTTCACCACGGTGGTCCGGAGGTAGGCGCGGAACGCCTCGGGATGGCGGAGGTCCCGGAACCGGCCGAGGAGCCGGACGAACGCCTCGTGCACGATGTCCTCCGCCAGGGCCCGGTCGCCGGTGAGGAGGAAGGCCAGCCGGGCCGCCTCGGGGGCGTGGGCCTCATACAACGCCGCCAGCCGCCCGCCCTCAGCCGTGGCCACCGTCCTCCGTTCGTCCGCTCGGATCACCTTCCGCCTCCGGAGCCTAGACGCCTCAGCCGGCCGGAAGGTTCCACCGCGCTAGGGTTGACCCGTGCGATGGCGGATGGCCGATCGGTCCCTGGAGTGCGGCCCGAGGACGCTGGTCATGGGGGTCCTGAACGTGACCCCGGACTCGTTCTCCGATGGCGGGCGGTTCCTCGACCACGAGGCGGCCGTGGTCCACGGCCTACGGATGGCCGAGGAGGGCGCGGCCATCCTCGACGTGGGCGGGGAGTCCACGCGTCCCGGGTCCGACCAGGTCACGGTGGAGGAGGAGCTGACCCGGGTCGTGCCGGTGATCAAGCGCCTGGCCGCCGAGGTCGACGTGCCGCTCTCCATCGACACACGCAAGCCCGAGGTGGCCAGGGCCGCCCTCGACGCGGGGGCGGTGGCGGTCAACGACGTGTCGGGGGCCCGAGAGCCCGGGATGCCCGAGGTGGTGGCCGCGTCGGGCGCGGGCCTGGTCCTCATGCACATGCTCGGGGAGCCGAAGACGATGCAGGTCGAGCCGCGCTACGAGGACGTGGTCCGGGAGGTCCGAGCGTACCTGGCGGACCGGCTCGACGCGGTCGAGACCGCCGGGATCGACCGGGACCGCCTTGCGGTGGATCCCGGCCTCGGCTTCGGCAAGACCTACGAGCACAACCTCGAGCTGATGCGGGACATCGACGGGTTCTTCGACCTCGGCGTGCCGGTGGTGGTGGGGCCGTCGAGGAAGTCGTTCATCGGTACGGCGCTCGGCGACCTGCCCGTCGACGAGAGGCTGGAGGGGACGATCGGCGCCGCGGCGTGGTTGGCCGGGAAGGGGGCCCACGTGATCCGGGCGCACGACGTGGGCTCGGTGGCCCGGGCGCTCCGGGTGGTCGACGAGATCCGGGGGCCTCGATGAGGCTGGAGAAGCGGCGACTGAAGGTCTCCGGGGGCGAGCTCGCATACCTCGACGAGGGGGACGGCCCACCGGCGGTGCTCCTGCACGGGTTCCCGACGTCCTCGCACCTGTGGCGCGACCTGGTGCCGATGTTGGCGCCGCGGTTCCGGGCCATCGCTCCGGACCTCCTCGGCTACGGTGACTCCGACAAGCCCGATGACCCATCGACGCTGACGATCACCCGGCAGGCCGGATACGTGCGTGAGCTCCTGGACGCGCTGGCGCTGGGCGATCCCGCGGTGATCGGGCACGACATCGGCGGGGGGATCGCCCAGCTCCTGGCCCTCGAGGGCGACGTCCGCTCCCTGGTGGTCGTTGACTCGATCGCGTTCGAATCGTGGCCGATCGAGGCAGTGCGGATGCTTCAGGACGCCGGGCCCGAGGGCGTGGACGAGGCCTTCGCCCGGGCCATGGTCGGTGCGGCCCTGGACACGGGGATGGCCCGCTCTGAGCGGCTGGCTGAGGAGGACCGGGAGGAGTACGCCAGGCCGTGGGTGGCCGACCCGATGGCCGTGATCCGGGCGGCCCGGGGGATCGACGGCCACGGCCTGGCCGGGACCGAGGCGCGTCTCGCCGCGCTCGACGCCCGGGCCCTGGTGGTGTGGGGGGAGGACGACCCGTTCCAGCCCGCGGAGTGGGCCGAGCGGCTCGGGGAGGCGATGCCCGGCGCCACCGTGGCCCTCCTGCCCGGCTGCTCCCACTACGTCACCGAGGACGCCCCCGAGGCCGTGCTCCCGCTGATCGCCGATTACCTTCGCCGAATCCACCTCGATCAGTCGCACGCCCACGGGCCCACGCCGGTGGAGCTGGGGATCTCGTTCAGCCGTCCCGACCGGCCCTCGGACCCGGAGGCCTGATGGCGAAGCTCGACCTGTCGATGACCGACCAGGAGCGCGAGGCGTATCTGAGCGAGGAGCGGACGATCCGGGTGGCCACGGTCGGCGCCGACGGCGTTCCTCACGTGGTCCCCCTGTGGTTCGTGTGGCACGAGGGCATCGTGTTCCTCAACTCGACCAGGGGGAACCCCACGGTGGAGAACATGCTCCGGGACGGCCGGGCCGCCGGCGTGGTCGACGACGGCGCGACGTACGACTCTCTCCGGGGCGTGGTCGTCACCGGCCGGGTCGAGGTGGCCGAGGACGATCGCCGGCTCCCCGTGGCCGAGCGGGCCTGGTCGGAGAAGTACCTCGGCGGGAACGAGCCGCCGTACCGGCGATGGCGCGGCCGGGTGTGGCTCCGGCTCGTGCCGGAGCGGATCGCCTCCTGGGACTTCCGCAAGATCCCGGAGGCCAGGGCCCGCCGTGAAGCGGCCCGGCAGGCGGAGGGTGGGTAGCCGGTGCCGCAGGTCATCCGCGTCCGGGGGATCCGGGCAGAGGGCCGGCACGGTGCCAGCGCCGGCGAGCGCGATGACCCCCAGCCGTTCGAGGTGGACCTCGACGTCGAGGTGGAGGCCGCCGGTGACGACCTCGACACCACCGCTGACTACCGAGAGGTGGTGGCGGCCGTCCGGGCGGTGATCGAGGGCCAGCCGGTGACCCTGATCGAGACCCTGGCCGGACGGATCGTGGACGCGGTGGCCGGCATCTCCGGCTTCCGGTCGTGCCGGGCCGTGGTGCACAAGCCCCGGGCGGCGGAGCGGCTGGGCGTGGACGACGTGTCGGCCGAGGCAACGTCCGGGTGACCTGCGCGTTCCTGGGGCTCGGCTCGAACCTCGGGGACCGGCTGACGAACCTGCGAGCGGCGGTGACGCACCTCGGGGAGCGCGGCGTTCCGGTCCTCCGGTCCTCCCGCGTGTACGAGACCGAGCCGGTGGGTGGCGCGCCCCAGCCGGACTACCTGAACGCTGTGGTAGAGGTCGAGGCTTCCGGCACCGCCTCGGGGCTGCTCCGGGCCGGCCTGGAGGTGGAGCAGGCCATGGGCCGGGAGCGGGCCGAGCGCTGGGGGCCCAGAGTCATCGACATCGACCTGCTCACGTTCGGCGACCAGACGATCGACGAGCCCGGGCTCCATGTCCCCCACCCCCGGATGCACGAGCGGGCCTTCGTGCTGATCCCCCTGCTGGAGCTGGATCCCGACCCGCCCCTGCCGGGCGGGCGGCACGTCGGCGATGTTCGGATCGAGGCGCTGGGGCGGGTCCGGCTCCACGCCCCGCCCCTGATCGCCTGACCTCTCTATACTCGCGCCGGTGACCCGCACGACCCCATGGATGTAGCGGTCGTAGGGGCGGGCAGGGTCGGGACCGCGCTGGCGGTCCTCCTGGGCCGGGCCGGCCACCGCATCGTGGCCACCTCGGGGCGGGAGGCCTCCCGGGCGCGGGTCGAGACCTGGCTGCCCGACGTGCCCTTCCTTCCCCCGGCCGAGGCGGCTCGGGTTGCCGAGGTGGTGCTCCTGTCCGTCCCCGACGACGCCATCGCCGCGGCCTGCGACGAGATCGCCGTCGCCGGCGGCCTCGTGGAGGGGGAGTTCGTGGCCCACCTGTCCGGTGCCGCCCCCCTCCTGGCGCTCGGTCCCGCCCGGGCGGCCGGGGCCCACGCGCTGTCGATGCATCCGGTGCAGACCGTTCCCGACGTCGAGTCCGGTATCGAGCGCCTGCCCGGCGCGCACGTGGCCGTGACGGCGTGGGAGGAGCCGGGGTTCGCGGTCGGCGAGCGGCTGGCCGCGGACTGGGGGGGCCACCCGTTCCGTCTGCCCGAGGAGCGGAAGCCGCTGTACCACGCGGCCGCGGTGTTCTGCTCGAACTACCTGGTGGCCGTGGAGGGGCTGGCCGAGCGCCTGTTCCGGGCTGCCGGGGTGGAGGACCCGCTTCCGGCGTTCGCCCCGCTGGCCGAGGCCACCCTGGCGAACGTGGTCCGGGTCGGCCCGGCGGCGGCCCTCACCGGGCCGGTGGCTCGCGGCGACGCCGGGACCGTGCGCCGCAACCTCGAGGCGATCTCGGCGCACGCGCCCGAGGCCGTGGCCGCCTACGTGGCTCTGGCCGACGCCGCCATCGACCTGGCCGTCAGAGCCCACCGGCTGCGGCCCGACGCCGTGACGGGCCTCCGGGAGGTGCTGGACGAGTGGAGGTGATCCGCACCCGGGCCGCGTTCCGCGAGGCCGCGGTGGAGGCCCGTGCCGGCGGCCGGGTGGTGGGGTTCGTGCCGACCATGGGGTTCCTCCACGACGGCCACCGGTCCCTGATGGCCCGGGCTCGCCAGGAGACCGAGCTGGTGACGGTGTCGATCTTCGTCAACCCGCTCCAGTTCGGGCCGGAGGAGGACCTGGCCGAGTACCCCCGCGACCTCGACCGCGATCTGGAGGCATGCGAGAAGGAGGGCGTGGACGCGGCCTTCGTCCCCGACGCCGACGAGATGTTTCCGGGGGGCTCGCCGGACATCACGGTGGATCCCGGCCCACTGGGCGATCGGCTGGAGGGCGCGGCGCGGCCGGGCCACTTCCGGGGGGTGTGCACGATCGTGGCGAAGCTGCTGGGGATCGTCGGACCGTGCCGGGCGTTCTTCGGTGAGAAGGACGCCCAGCAGCTGTTCATCGTCCGGCGGATGGCCCGCGACCTCGAATTCCCCGTGGAGGTGGTGGGCTGTCCGACCGTTAGGGAGCCGGACGGCCTGGGCATGTCCTCCCGGAACACGTACCTCTCGCCCGAGGAGCGCGAGGCGGCCGCGTGCCTGTACGAGGCCCTGGCCCGGGCGGCCTGGCTCGTCGAGGGCGGCCAGCGTGACGCCCGCGTGCTGCGGGCCGAGCTGGCCCGGCGGATCGGCGCAGAGCCGCTGGCCGGCCTGGACTACGTGGCCGTCGTCGACGAGGACTCGTTCGAAGAGGTCGACCGGGTCCGGGGCCCCTCCAGGGCCCTAGTGGCGGCCCGGATCGGGCCGACCAGGCTGATCGACAACCTCCTCCTGCGGCCCCCCGATTGAGGGAGGATACGAGCGATGCTGCTGGCCATCGACGTGGGCAACACCGAGACCGTCGTGGGCGTGTTCCGCGACGAGGAGCTGGCGTGGCGGTGGCGGATGTCCACGGTCCCCGACCGCACGGCCGACGAGCTGGCCCTGCTGTTCGGCGGGTTCCTCCAGCAGCAGGAGCTGTCCTTCGACCGGAACGTGACCGGCGTGGTGCTCTCGAGCGTGGTGCCGAGCGCCACCCAGGCGCTCCGGGAGATGGTGCGGGTGTACTTCCGGTTCCCGCCCGTGGTGGTGGAGCCCGGCGTGAAGACCGGGGTGCCCGTGCTCACCGATAACCCGAAGGAGGTCGGCGCCGACCGGATCGTCAACGCGCTGGCCGCGTTCACCAGGTTCGGCGGCCCGTGCGTGGTCGTGGACTTCGGCACGGCCACGACGTTCGACTGCGTGTCCGATCAGGGCGAGTACCTCGGCGGGGCGATCGCCCCCGGGCTCCAGGTGGCTGCCCGGGCGCTGTTCGAGCACACCGCCCGGCTCCCGCTCGTGGAGCTCGTGGCTCCGAACGCGGCGATCGGGAAGAACACGGTTGAGAGCGTCCAGTCCGGGCTGATCTTCGGCTACGCGTCCCTGATCGACGGGATGGTCGAGCGGATCGCCAAGGAGCTAGGCCATCCGACCGTGATAGCCACCGGCGGTCTGGCCCCGGTGGTGATCGAGGAGTGCAAGACCGTCGACCACCACGAGCCGTGGCTCACGCTCGAGGGGCTCCGCCTGGTGTTCGAGAAGAACGCATGACCGAGGAGGCGCCGGCCCAGGACGTCCTGACGGTCCGCCGGGAGAAGCTGGAACGCCTGCGGGCCAAGGGGATCGAGCCGTTCGCCCTCCGCTTCGACCGGGACGCCACAGCAGCCGAGCTCGCCGAGAAGTACGCCGGCCTCGAGCCGGGGGCCTCCAGCGGCGACGTCGTCCGGGTGGCCGGGCGCCTGGTCGGTCTCCGGGAGCACGGGAGGCTGTCGTTCGGCGTCCTCCAGGATGGGGCCGCCGACATCCAGCTGTTCCTGGCAGAGGCGAGCCTCGGGTCGGACGCGTACGCCGGACTGGAGGACCTGGACCTCGGCGACTGGCTCGGGGCGGAGGGCGAGGTCGTGCGGACGAAGCGCGGGGAGCTGTCGGTTCGCCCCTCGACGCTCGTGCTCCTGTCGAAGTCCCTCCGGCCGCTGCCGGAGAAGTGGCACGGGCTCCGGGACGTCGAGCTGCGGTTCCGGCGGCGGTACCTCGACCTGGCCACGAACGAGGAGGTCCGCACGCGGCTGGCGGCCCGGGCCCGGATGCTCGCGGCGCTCCGGGACCACCTCGACGGCCTCGGCTTCATCGAGGTGGAGACGCCGGTGCTCCAGCCGGTCCCCGGCGGGGGGCTGGCCCGTCCGTTCGTCACCCACCACGAGGCCCTGGACATCCACATGTATCTCCGGATCGCCCCGGAGCTGTACCTCAAGCGGCTGCTGGTCGGCGGGATGGAGCGGGTGTACGAGATCGGCCGGACCTTCCGCAACGAGGGCATCTCGCCGAAGTACAACCCCGAGTTCACGATGCTCGAGGCCTACCAGGCGTACGGCAGCTACGAGGACATGATGGAGCTCACCGAGGGCCTGGTGAAAGCGTCGGCGGAGGCGGTCAACGGCTCGTTGACGTACTCGTGGCGGGAGACCGACGTGGATCTGGCCCGTCCGTGGCGCCGGGCGACCCTGCACGAGCTCGTGGCCGAGGCGTCCGGGCAGGAGGTCACGCTCGACACGCCGCCGAACGAGCTTCAGAGAATCGCCGACGAGCGGGACGTTGGCTACGACCCGGCCTGGCCTGCGGGGAAGCTCGTGGTGGAGCTGTTCGAGAAGCTCGTGGAGCCGAACCTGGTCGAGCCGACCATCGTCAAGGACTTCCCCCGCGAGGTCTCCCCGCTGGCCCGCCCACACCGGGACGACCCGCGGGTCACCGAGCACTTCGACCTGATCATGGGGGGCGTCGAGATCACGCCGGCGTACTCGGAGCTCACCGACCCCGACGAGCAGCGGGCCCGGTTCGAGATGCAGCGGGCCCAGGCCGCGGCCGGGGACGAGGAGGCCCATCCGTTCGACGAGGAGTTCCTGGTGGCGCTGGAGCACGGGATGCCGCCGGCCGGAGGCATGGGCCTCGGCGTCGACCGGTTGTTCATGATCCTCACCGACGCGCCATCGCTCCGCGAGGTGATCCTCTTCCCCGCGCTCCGTCCCGAGGGATGAGCCGGGGCCTCTGCGCCGCGCTGCTGCTTCTCGCAGCGTGCACGCGGGGCACATCCGGGCAGACCGGAGATGGAGATCTGCCGGTGACCGGTCCGAACGAACGGTCCCCGTCCACGCCCATCCGGATCCCGATCGTCGCCACGGAGGGGGAGCTCGATCAGTCGTTCCTCGACGGGATGTCGCTCGCACAGGTCGAGGTGAACGAGGACCGTGGGATCGACGGTCGTCTCCTGGAGACCACGCTCGAGTTGGGCGGGGTCGCCGAGACCGGCGACCGCCTGCGGTCCGCGCTCGCACAGTCGCCGCCGGCCGTCCTCGTCGTCGGGCCGGCCGAGGCGGTGGTGGCAGCTCGCCCGGAGATCGAGGCCTCGCGGACCCCGGTGATCCTTCTCGGCGGCGACGCCTACACCGGCCGCGATCTGCACCGCTACCTGTTCCAGACGTCTGTCCCGTTCCGGTGGCAGGCCCGTGTCCTGGCCACGTACCTCCACGAGGATCGCGGATTCGATGTCGTGGACCTGCTCAGCGAAGGGCCGGACGCGTCCCTGGCGGAGGCGTTCGC
>JBOGVU010000004.1:0-68645 GCA_050692915.1 Actinomycetota bacterium
GGCCAGCGTGGGCGACCGTCTGTGCAAGATGTACCCGCCGGCGCTCCTCGGCCGGGAATACCCGATCGACAAGGCGCTGGAGCTCTCCCGGGAGCTCGCCGACGCGTACGAGCGCGAGCCCGAGGCCAAGGAGATCGTGGACACGGCCCGGGAGCTCGAGTACCTGCGCCGGGAGGACTCGGTGCACGCGGCCGGCGTGGTGATCGGCGACCGGCCCCTGGTCCACTACCTTCCGCTGAAGCTCTCCAAGGACTCCAGGGACGACTCCCGCCGGATAGTGACCCAGTTCGACATGCACGGGGTGGAGGATCTTGGGCTGCTGAAGATGGACTTCCTGGGCCTCCGGACCCTGTCGGTCATCGAGGACGCCGTCCGGATGCTGCGAGAGCGGGGTGTCGACCTCGACATCGACCACCTCCCGCTCGACGACGAGGCCGCCTACGGGATGCTCCGGGAGGGCGAGACCACCGGGGTGTTCCAGCTCGAGGGAGCCGGGATGCGCTCCCTGATCCGCCAGCTTGCACCGGACCGGTTCGAGGACCTGATGGCGCTGGTGTCCCTGTACAGGCCGGGTCCGCTGTCCGCGAACATGCACGTCGAGTACGCCGAGCGGAAGCACGGCCGGCGGGCCGTGTCGTACCCGCACCCGGACCTCGAGCCCGTGCTGGCCCCCACCTACGGCGTCATCGTGTACCAGGAGCAGGTCATGGAGATCGCGGTGCGCATGGCCGGTTACACGATGGGCCAGGCCGACCTCCTCCGGAAGGCGATGGGGAAGAAGATCCGCGAGGAGCTGACGCCCCACCGGGAGACCTTCGTCCGGGGCGCCGTGTCGAACGGGTACCAGGAGCGGATGGCCCAGGAGGTCTTCGACCTGATCATCCCGTTCGCCGACTATGGCTTCAACGCGTCGCACGCGTGCGGCTACGCGCTCATCGCGTACCAGACCGCGTACCTGAAGGGCCACCATCCCGTCGAGTACATGGCCGCCCTCCTGACGAGCGTGAAGGACGACAAGGACAAGAAGCCCTTCTACCTGAACGCCTGCCGGGTCGCGGGAATCACGGTGCTCCCCCCGGACGTGAATGACTCTCACCTCGACTTCACCCCGGCCGACGGCGACATCCGATACGGCCTGTCGGCGGTCCGGAACGTCGGGGCGGCGGCCGTGGGCCAGATCATCGAGGCCCGGACGAAGAAGGGGCCGTTCGATTCGTTCACGGACTTCTGCCGGAAGGTCGACCCCGGCGTGCTTCATCGGAAGGTCCTCGAGAGCTTGATCCTGGCCGGGGCGTTCGACTCGCTCGGATACACGCGCCGCGGCCTCCTGGAAGGCTACGAGAGCGTTGCCTGGCCGATTCTGGGGGAGCGACGGGCCGAGGCGGCTGGACAGTTCTCGCTCTTCGGCGGGGGGCAGGGTCCCGGCCACGAGATCGACGAGTCGGTCCTCCGGGCCGAGGAGTTCGAGAAAGGCCCACTCCTCCTCCACGAGAAGCAGATGCTCGGACAGTTCGTGACGGACCACCCGCTGCTCGAGGTCCGGGACCGCTTGGAGGCCCAGACCGACCGGCAGATCGTGGACCTGCCCTCGCTCGGGGACGGCGACGTGGTTCGGATCGGGGGCATCGTCACGTCTGCCGTCCGGCGGTTCAGCCGGAAGGGCGAGCCGTACGTGGTGTTCCGCCTGGAGGACCTGGCGGGCGGCGTCCAGATCGTGGGGTTCCCGTCCGTGTACGAGCAGGCCTCGGACCTGATCGCTCCGGATCGCATCGTGCTGGTTCGAGGCCGAATCGACCTTCGGGGGCGGGAGCTCCAGGTGGTCGCTGCGGACGTCCGGGAGCTCGACGCGAGCGCGCCGGTCCCGGCATCCGGGAGGGACCCGAGCTCGAACGGGTCGGACCCGCTGCTGCTCTCGATGCCCACGGCGGAATGCACGAACGGGCTGGTAACCCGGCTGAAGGAGACCCTGGCCGCCCACCCGGGGGAGACCGCCGTGGTCCTCCGACTGGAATCGGATGAGCGCACCCGCACCCTCCGGCTCTCCGAGGGGTACCGCGTGGAGGCCTCCGCGGGGCTCCTGGCGGAGCTGCGGTCACTGCTCGGAGCGGGTGGAGTCCGCCCCGGGTCGACCGGCTGAGATCGCCGTTCGTGTCAGCGGCACCGTTCACACTCGACGTGTGGCCCGCAGATCCGCCGATCCCCATAGGTCGCTGAGGTCCGACGCCTCCTCGGCCGAGGATTGAGCGACCCCGAGGTCGCACGACGGACGGGGGTCTCGGTCACCTCGGTTCGTCGCTGGCGAGGCCGACCTTCTTCGTGGCCGCCGCCGGGACGTGGAGGCGTT
Source organism: Actinomycetota bacterium (assembly GCA_050692915.1). Classification (GTDB taxonomy): domain Bacteria; phylum Actinomycetota; class UBA4738; order UBA4738; family CALAEC01; genus CALAEC01. Next base: position 2,345 of record JBOGVU010000004.1, read on the forward strand.
CCATGTCCTCGATGTCACGGAAGGCCGTTGGATGGGTCGGCGTACGCGTCCTTGCTCGGGCTTTACCTCGGTGACGGCTACATCCTGCAGATGAAGCCGGGCGTGTACCGACTCGATCTGTATCTGAGTCGCAGGTATCCCACGATCGTGGAGAAGGCAACCTCGGCCATCGCCTCCGTTCGGGGAGGCGATTGTCGCCCCGCCCATCGCGTTCGAACGGGAGACGTCGACATCTACGCGTACTGGAAGCATTGGCCGTGCGTCTTCCCACAGCACGGTCCAGGCAGGAAGCACCACCGCCCGATCCGACTCGCTTCGTGGCAGCAGGCCATCGTGAGGGCGAACACGGAGTTGTTCCTTCGAGGACTGATCCACTCGGATGGGAGCCGCGTATCAACAGGGTGAAGGGGTACGAATATCCCCGCTACCACTTCAGCAACCGGAGCTCGGATATCCGTGGGTTATTCATCTGGGCCTGTGCCCGATTGGGCGTCGAGGCTAGAAGGACGAACCGCTTCGACGTTGCTGTATCCCGCAGGGAGCATGTCGCGCGGCTCGACGCCTTCATCGGACCGAAGTCCTGATCGAGCTGGGTCTCGTACACTTGACTGCGACGCCGGGGTGGAGGAATCGGTTTACTCGGCGGCCTCAAAAGCCGCTGGCCGAAAGGCCATGCGGGTTCGAATCCCGCCCCCGGCACGCTCGTGGATCCCGTCACCGGATTCTCCCGCCGCTCCCTGATCGCCCTGGCCGCGGCCGTGGGTCTGGGCGTGGTGGCCAGCACGGTGGCGACCGTGGTCGAGACATCCGCCGCCGACTGTCCCGACCCCGCGTACGGGTGCGCGCGTTTCGAGCCGGGCGAATCTCTCCAGATCGCCACGGTGGTGTCCTCCGATCAGGACGACCCGGGCCCGTCGGTGGCGGTTCCGGCCACCGTGCTGGGCCGCCCGGTCCGGGTGCTGACGTTCGAGGTGGGTTGCTCCGTCGAGGAGGCAGCCCGAGCCGCCCGGGACATCGCCACCGACCCGCCCGACGACCCTCCCGTCCTGGCCGCCATCGTGGCCGCGTGCCCCCGGGCCGCGGTGCCCGTGGCCCAGATCCTTGACGACTCCGGGATCTCCATGCTGGCGACCGGGGATCCGATGTCCCCACCCGTCCCGGTGGGGTTCGCCCTGGAGGGCCTGGACCCTGCCGCCGCGGTGGAAGCGATTCTGGAGGTGGCCGCGGAGGTGGCCGTGAAGCGCCAGGGGGACCTGCTCGTGCCCAGGACCGGGCTGCGGGATGGCCTGCTGGCCGAGGGCCTGGCCCCGGTCCCCCCCGGTGAGGCCGGCGCCAGCGAGAGATGAGACCGAGCGGGGGCTCTGGAGGAGCCCCGGAGGCCGGCTTGACCCGGAACGACCCCTACTCCGATAATCGTCCTTGGAAGGCTGTAGGGGAACGACCCGACGGGAGTGGAGAAGGGAGGGAGGCGGATAGGACGGGATTCCCTTCGAACCACGCTTGAACCGGGCGTATGGGCGGTCGCCCTGGCGCCCGGCGGAACCGAAAGGAGGGGGAATGCAGAAAAGGCTCGGATTTCTCGCCGTGGTGAGCGCGTTCGCGCTCTTGGCGGCGGCGTGTGCCGAGGACGGCGATGGCGGCCCCACGGATGGGGCGGCCGAATGTCCTGACACGGAGATCGGCTGCGTCGAGGTCGGCGCCGACGAGGCGATCCGGATCGGCTCGATCCTGACGATCTCGGGTGACACTGCCAGCCTCGGTCTCGACAGCCAGAACGGCATCGAGCTGGCCCTGGACTACCGGGACGGGACGTTCGACGGGACCCCGGGGCAGGTCGCTGGCCACGACGTCGAGTTCCAGCATGAGGACGGCGGCTGCGCCGCGGAAGGCGGAACCGCCGCGGGCACGCTGCTGGCCTCGGACCCGACGATCGCGGCGGTGATCGGAACCAGCTGCTCCAGCGAGGCGCTGGGGGCAGCGGACCAGATCCTGAGCGACGAGGGCATCGTGCTGATCTCGCCCTCGAACACCAGCCCGGCGCTGACGGATCCTGCCACGCGCCAGCCGTTCTACTACCGGACGGCGCACAACGACAGCATCCAGGGTGCCGCCGCGGCGCAGTTCGCCTCGGAGGAGCTCGGGGCCACGACGGCTGCCACGATCCACGACGGCAGCCCCTACGCCGACGGGCTCCAGCAGGTGTTCTGCGACGTGTTCAGCAGTCAGTACGGCGGCGAGTGCACCACCCAGGAGGCCATCCAGGTCGGTGACACGGACTTCGGACCGCTGCTGACCAGCATCGCCGCGGACTCGCCGGAGGCCCTGTTCTTCCCGATCTTCCTGCCCGAGGGCGGGCTGATCACCGCGCAAGCACGGGAGAACCCGGACTTCGACGACGTGGCGCTGATCGGGGCCGACGGCCTCCTCACGCCCGACTTCATCGACTCGGCCGGTGCGGACAACGCCGAAGGCGTGTACATGTCCGGCCCGAGCCTGGAGTTCTCGGGCGACTTCTACGAGGGCGAGTTCCTGCCCGCGTACGAGGAGCAGTTCGGCGAGGAGCCGACGGCCGTTTTCCACGCCCACGCCTTCGACGCGACGAACATCGTGTTCGACGCGATCGAGGAGGTGGCGGTGGAGACGGACGACGGCGGCCTGTTGATCCCGAAGACCCAGCTGGCGGAGACCATCGGGTCGACGTCTGGGTTCGAGGGCATCACCGGCAGCCTCACCTGCGACGAGAACGGTGACTGCCAGCAGACCGCCACGATGGCGATGAACATCATCGAGGACGGCGACTTCAACCCGATCTTCGAGGCCACGCTGGAGCTGGCCGAGACACAGGGCTAGCGGGCTCGGAGAGAGAGGAAGTCGACGGGAACGAACTGAGGCGCTGCGGGTGGACCGGGGTCCGCCCGCAGTGCTTCACGCAGGTAACGGATGAGCGAACCAACGACGACGGTTGAGGCACCCAGGCGCCGGCTGTTCCTGGAGCGGGTGCCGTGGCGGGCCATCATCCTGATCGGGCTGAGCGCGGTGCTCCTTCTGGGCATCGTCCTGGGGACGGCGTCGACGCTCCAGGAGGGCCGGTTCACCGGGGCCAACTGGAGCCGGCTGATCGTGGGCGGGGTGACCCGAGGCAGTGTCTACGCCATCATCGCCGTGGGGTACACCCTGGTGTACGGGATCCTCTTCCTGATCAACTTCGCCCACGGCGAGGTGTTCATGGCCGGGGCATTCAGCACGCTGTTCGTGGCCCGGGCCCTGGACGAGGCGGGGACGCTCAACAGCAGCCCGATCCTGTCGATCGGCATCCTCTTCGCGTCCTCGATGCTGATCTCCATGGTCGTGGCCATCGTGCTGGAGCGAGTCGCCTACCGGCCCCTCAGGGGATCGCCTCGGCTGATCCTCCTGATCACCGCGATCGGGGCGTCCCTGTTCCTCCAGAACAGCTTCCGAGGGTTCTTCGGCGCGAGCTCGACGGCCTATCCGAGGATCGAGATCCTGGCGGGGGAGATGTCGATCCTCGGGGTGGCGATCGCCCGCAAGCAGCTGATCGTGATCGTCGGGGCGCTCGTTCTGATGGTGGGCCTGTACCTCTTCATCGAACGAAGCAAGACGGGGCGGGCGATGCGGGCCGTGGGCGAGGACAAGGAGATCGCCGCGCTCATGGGAATCGACGTCGATCGGGTCATCGTGACCACGTTCGCCGTCGGCGGCCTTCTGGCCGGGGCGGCCGGGATCCTGTTCGTGTTCGTGTTCAACCAGGTGAACTACTTCATGGGATTCGTCCCGGGCATCAAGGCCTTCACCGCCGCGGTGCTCGGCGGGATCGGGAACGTGCTGGGTGCGGGCATCGGGGGCATCGCGCTGGGCGTGCTGGAGAGCGTGGGGCCCCGGCTGATCCTGACCGGCGCCCACGTCCCTTCGCCGGACCAGCTCCAGCCCGTGGTGGCGTTCGGGGTCCTGGTCCTGGTCCTGCTCTTCCGGCCGGGCGGGATCCTCGGCGCCGAGGAAGAGAAGAGGGCGTGAGATGGCCGCGGTGACGGAGACGGTCCGGGTCGAGCGGGGCCAGGTCCCCCCGGGCAGCGCGATCCGTCGGGGCGTTCGCAGCGGGTTCCTCGGTGGGCTGATCTTCATCTACCTGTCCGCCGTGGGGCTGGTGGAGCGGTTCAACGACACGAACGTGATCACGGACGTGCTCTCCCTGGGCCCCACGTTCTTCCTGGGGGCCATGCTGTTCGCCGGGTACCTGGCGGCCAGGGACCGCAAGGTCGAGGGAGAGATCTTCGCGGTGTCGGCCCGGGACCGGCTGGTAGCCGGGGTCGTAGCCGGGGCCCTCACCGGAGCGATCGCCGCCGCGTTCGTCCTGCTGTTCAACGCCGTGGACGTTCGGGACATCTTCGTGTCGCTGTCCCCGGTCCTCATGAGCGACGTCCTGACTCTCGGCCAGGAGCCGGCCGTGGGCGCACTCCTCCAGCTGGGGGTGGCCACGGCCCTGGGCACCCTGGGGGCGGCCCTGCGGCTGGTGGACCCCCGGAACCGCAAGGTGTTCCTGGCGGCCGTGGGGACGATGCTGATCGTCGGCGTCCTGGAGCGTCTGCTCCGGGTCATGCTGGACAATCTGGGCCTGGAGACCTCGTGGCTGTACCGCCGTGGGGGCCTGACCGTTTCTGGCGCCATCGGCATGTTCGTCCTGGGGGGCGTGGTCAGCTACCTGACCACCCATCGCGAGGCGATCCTCCAGCGGCTGGCGGGCGAGCGCCGGACGGGGGGCGACCAGGGCGGGGTCCTGCCGCCGAGCACCCAGGAGAGCCTGGCCTTCGGTCTCGGCCTGGCCTCGCTGGCCCTTTCCGCGATCCTGGCCGTTCAGGGGCTGCTGCAGGAGGAGAGCTCCGGCCTCTTGCTGATCCTGGCGCTGGCGCTCGGGCTGGTGGCCATCGGCGTGGCCGCAGTCACGGTGCGGAAGCGAACCGGCGGTGGCGCCCGGGGCACCATGAAAGCCGGTCGGGCGGGGATCGGGTTCTTCGCCGCGGTGGCGGGGGTGTTCGCCATCGTCCCCTTGATCGTGGGGGTGTTCCTCAGCCACGCCATGGTCACCGTGGGGATCTACGTGCTGTTGGGGCTAGGTCTGAACATCGTGGTCGGGTACGCCGGGCTGCTCGACCTCGGGTACGTGGCCTTCTTCGCCGTGGGGGCCTACAGCATGGCCCTGTTCACGGCCCTCCAGTCCAGCCTGGTGACCGAGGGCGTGGGAGAGTTCGGGAGCGGCTCCCAGGTCGCCGCGGAGCAGCCGTTCACGAACTTCTGGGTGGCCCTGCCCCTGGTGATCGCCATCGCCGTGCTGGCCGGGGTGCTGATCGGGGCGCCGGTCCTTCGGCTACGCGGGGATTACCTGGCCATCGTGACCCTGGGGTTCGGGGAGATCGTCCGGGTCATCGTCCGGTCCGACTGGGCCGCCTCGTTCCTGGGGGGCTCCCAGGGGATCAAGCAGATCCAGCCGCCGACACCGGAGGTGCTGGACTTCGGGAATCCCCAGAACCTGTACTACCTCGTCCTGGTGTTCATCCTGCTGGCGATCTATGTCTCCTGGCGGCTCCAGTATTCGCGAGTGGGACGGGCCTGGGCGGCCATGCGGGAGGACGAGGACGTGGCGGAGGCCATGGGAGTTAGCGTGATCAAGTACAAGCTGCTGGCGTTCGCCATGGGGGCCGCCGTGGGCTGCCTCTCGGGCGCGTTCTTCGCCGTGCAGCTCTCCGTGATCACGCCGGACAGCTTCGAGCTGCTGGTGTCGATCACCGTGCTGGCCGCCATCATCCTCGGGGGCCTGGGCAGCATCCCCGGCGTCATCGTGGGCGCCGTCGTCCTGGTGGGGCTCCCCGAGGTCCTGCGCGACTTCGCCGAGTACCGCCTGCTGTTCTACGGGGCCATCCTGGTCGGCATCATGATCCTGCGGCCCGAGGGTCTCATCGCCAGCGCCCGACGCCGCCGCGAGCTTCACGAACGTGTGGCCGAGGAGGCCCAGTTCGGAGGGGAGTTCGCAGTGGGTGAAGCGGCCTTGACCGCCAATCCCGGAGAGGCGAGGCGGGAGCCATGAGCCTGCTCGAGGTGAAGGATCTGTCGAAGCGGTTCGGCGGTCTGGCGGCCGTGGACGACGTCGACTTCCATGCCGATGAGGGAGAGATCGTCAGCGTGATCGGCCCGAACGGGGCCGGCAAGACCACCCTATTCAACATCGTCACGGGCTTCTACGAACACGAGCAGGGGACCGTCGGGTTCGACGGCCACAACATCGCCGGCCTCAAGCCGAACCAGATCACCAAGCTGGGCATCTCCCGGACGTTCCAGGCCGTCCGGCTGTTCCCGGCCATGAGCGTGTTGGAGAACGTCATGGTGGGCCAGCACAGCCGGAGTCATTCTGGAGTCTTCGGTACGATCCTCCGGCTCCCGGCGACCATCAAGGAGGAGCGGCGGATCGAGGAGAAGGCCCGGGAGATGCTGGCGTTCTTCGGGACCGCCCTCCTGCCCCGGGCCGACGAGCTCGCGGCCGGGCTGGCGTACGCGGACCGCCGTCGGCTGGAGATCGCCCGGGCCATGGCCACGGAGCCGAAGCTGCTGCTGCTGGACGAGCCCACGGCCGGGATGAACGCCCGCGAGAAGGAGGAGGTCATCGACCTGGTCAGCCGGCTTCGCCGGGAGCGTGGCTACACGGTCGTCCTGATCGAACACGACATGCCGGTGGTCAAGGGCGTCTCCGACCGCGTGGTGGCCCTCGACTTCGGAAGGAAGATCGCCGAGGGGACCTATGACGAGGTCGCGAGCAACGAGAGGGTGATCGAAGCGTACCTGGGAACCGAGCACGAGGAGAGCGCATGACGGCGGACGGCGCACCCGTCTTGGAGCTCCAGGGGGTTCACGCCAGCTACGGCGCGGTCCGGGTGCTCACCGACGTCAGCCTGGAGGTCCGCCGGGGGGAGATCGTGTGCCTGCTCGGCCCGAACGCCGCGGGGAAGACCACCACGCTGCGGGCCATCCTGGGGCTCACCCCCCCTCGGGCCGGCCGGATCCATGTGGAGGGGGAGCGGGTCGACGGCCTTCCCACGCCGAGGATCGTGGCCAAGGGGATCACTATGGTGCCCGAGAACCGGCGGCTCTTCGCCAGGATGAGCGTGCGGGAGAACCTGGAGATCGGGGCACAGCTGCGGAAGGACACCGAGGGTATCCAGCGGGATCAGGACCGGGTCCTCGAGCTGTTTCCGCGCCTGCAGGAGCGGCTGTCCCAGCGAGCCGGCACGCTGTCCGGAGGCGAGCAGCAGATGCTGGCCATCGGACGGGCGCTGATGGCGGACCCGAAGGTTCTGCTGATGGACGAGCCGTCGATGGGCCTGGCACCGATCCTGGTGGAGCAGGTCTTCCAGAGGATCAAGGAGATCAACAAGCAGGGCACTACGATCTTCTTGGTAGAGCAGAACGCCAAGATGGCCCTGTCGATCGCCGACCGTGGCTACATCCTCAGGGGCGGGGAGGTCGTCATGGCAGACACGGCCCAGGCGCTGCGCGACAGCCCGCAGATGCAGGAGGCCTACCTGGGCGGGTGAAGTGCGGCTCCCGCTGATCGATGCGGACGAGCTGACTGGTCTCCTCCCGATGCCGGCGGCCATCGACGCACTGGAGCGGGCGTTCTCCGGCCCCGCGCTCCCGGGTGCCCCTCGGCGAACCCACGTAGAGGTCCCGGGCGGCGAGCTCCTCCTGATGCCGGCCGCTGGGGAGCCGGGCGTGGGGGTGAAGCTCGTCACGCTGAACCCGTCGAACCCCGAGCGGGGCCTTCCGTTCGTGCAGGGCGCATACGTCCTGTTCGACCCTGACACGCTGTCCCCGGAGGCGGTCCTGGACGGCGCGGCGCTGACGAACCTGAGGACCGCGGCTGTCTCCGGCCTGGCCACCCGCCACCTCGCCCGCCCCGACGCCTCCTGGCTGGTCCTGTTCGGGGCCGGCGCCACCGCGAACGCCCACCTCGACGCGATGCTGGCCGTCCGTCCCTTCCGGACCGTTCGGGTGGTGTCCCGGTCGGAGGGCCCCGCAAACGCTCTGGCCGAGCGGGCCAGGGCGGCCGGCCTGGATGCGGCCGTGGCCGGGCCGGAGGCCGTTGCCGAGGCGGACGTGGTGTGCACCTGCACCACCAGCGAGCGCCCCGTGTTCGACGGCACCCTCCTTCAGCCGGGGATGCACGTGAACGCTATCGGCGCGTACCGCCCCGACATGCGGGAGCTGGACGATGAGGCCGTCGCCCGGGCCCGGGTCGCGGTGGAGACTCGGGAGGCGGCCATGGCCGAGGCCGGTGACCTACTGATCCCCCTTCGTTCGGGGCGCATCGGGCGTGACCACGTCGTGGCCGACCTGGGCGAGGTGGTTCGGGGCGCCACGGTGCGCCGCGGCCCCGAGGACGTCACCGTGTTCAAGTCGGTGGGGATCGCCCCGGAGGACCTGATCGTGGCCCGGGCCGCCGTGGATGCCCGGGCCCGCGCCTAGGAGGTCGTCCAGGGAGCCGCGGAGAGGTACCTGGCCCGGAGGAGGTCGAACGCGCAGTCGTCCTCCAGGACCTCCAGGGAGAGGGAGCCGCCCTCCAGGGCCCACCGGTAGACGCCCCTGGTCTGGGGGCAGTTGGGGTCGTTGATCAGGATCAGGCGGGCGCCCTCGACGAAGTAGTGGCCGCCGCTGAAGAACGCCCAGGCGGGATGTTCCACCCGGAAGCGGCCCTCTTGCAGCGTCAGGACGGCCAGGCCGCTGTTGAGGCGGTACGGGGCGCACCGGCGACACGGGATGGGGTCGGAGCCGGCCTCGTAGTTCCGCTGGTACACCCCGTCGATCGGGGTGCCGGCCAGCGGCGGGACGGGGGTCACGAACGGATACGGCTCCTGGGCCGGGGCGTCCCGCCACATCTCCGGGTCCCCCGTGGGACTGGGCGTTCCCCGGGGGGACTCGGCCGTCCCCGTGGAGCAGCCAATCAACAGCCCGGCCACGAGGATCGTTGGGATCCGTGGAGCCATGGTCGGATCGAACCACGGTTGTGGTCCTTCAGGGAATGCTCCGACGGTCGCAGAAGTGTCGCCTGGATGTCGCCGACCTCGGCGCCGGCTGGAGGCCGGGCCGCCGGGCCCGAACTGGACGCCCCGGGCCGCCCACGCCTACGCTCCGGGCCACGGTGGAGAAGGAGACTGGTTGAAGCATGCGGAAGCGATGGCTGGCCCTCCTGGCCGCGGTGGCGCTCGTGGGTGGGTCGTGCGGCGGCGGCCCCGATGAGCCCGACGAGGCGGCGGCCGGAAAGCCTCGGGTCACCGTGTACTTCCAGGGCGCCCTCAGCGGTGACTTCCGGTCCCTGGTGATCCACGCGTTCCAGGCCGCCCAGCTTCGGATCGACGAGCTGAACGCCGACGATGACTTCCCGGCCGTGGTGACCCTGGAACGGGCCGACACCCAGGGCGACCGCGTCAGGGCCCCTGGCGTGGCCGAGAGGGTGGCGGCCGATCCTCAGACCGTCGCGGTGATCGGTCCGGCGTTCGCCGGAGAGTCCGAGGAGTCCGGAGACACCTACGAGGCCGCGGCCATCGCCTTCGTGACGCCCTCGGCCATCGATCCCGACCTGGCCGACCGAGGCTGGGAGTACTGGTACCGAACCGTGGCGACCGAGGAGGACCAGGGCGGTCCGATGGGGGAGTGGATGGCCTCCAGACATGCCAGCATCTTTGTGGCTGATGACGAGTCCGAGTACGGGCAGGACCTGGCGGAGGCCGTGGCCGAGGCCGCAGGCCAGAACGGCGCCGCGGTCGAGAAGGTGGAGGGCATCGTCCCCACGGAGGTGTACTCGGAGCTGATCGGCGACGTGGCGGCCTCCGGAGCCGACGCCCTCTTCTACGGGGGCTTCGACGTGCAGACGGGGCTGATCGTGGCCCAGGCCCGCGACGCCGGGCTGGACATCCCCATCTACTCGGGCGACGGATCCGTGTCCACGACACTGCTGGACCTGGCCGACGAGACAGCGTCGGATGTCTTCCTATCATGCCCCTGCAACCTCGAGGGGGAGGGGGGCTTTCGATCGACCTACGAGTCGGCCTACGGGGAGACCCGAGCCCCGCTGTTCGCCGCGGAGGGCTACGACGCGGCCAGCCTGATCGGGGAAGGGATCCGCTCGGCGATCGAGGGCGGGGCCGAGGATCCCGCCTCGATCCGTGCGGGGATCAAGACGTACCTGGACAGCCTCACGGTCGACGCCCCCTTCCAGGGGGTGGCCAAGACCATCGCCTTCGATGATGCCCACGAGGTGGCCGCGCTGGATCGGCGGGCCCTCATCTTCCTTTACGAGGTCGAGCCCGACGGTATCTCGCTGGAGGGAAGCGCGGCCGAGCTGGTGGGCTGACCGTGGTTGCCGGCCCCAGGCCCCTCCAATAGACTCCCCAGCCGTCCCGATGACCTGGGCCGACGTCGAGCGAGACCAGACGCCGCGGCCGGGGGAGGCGTAGGCTCGCCCCGCTCCCGGCCCACCCGCGCCTTTCCCTCGTTGGCGGTGACCGCGTTCCTGCTCCTGGGGGGGGTCCTCCTCCTGCTCCCCCGGCCGGAGACCCCCATGACCGTGGGACGGGCCAGCGCCGAGGTCGCCACGCTCGAGGACGGGCTGCTCACCGTGGGGGCCGCCCCCACCTCGCCGTACTCGTTCTCCGGACCGGGGGGGCCGACCGGGTTCGAAGTGGACATCGTCGTGGAAGTGGCCCGGCGGCTGGGGCTCGAGTCCCGGCTGGTGCTGGCTGAGGGGGACCCCTTCTCCTCGGTCGAGGAGGGCCAGGCGGACGTGGTCGTCGCCGGCGCCCCGATCACCGCGGAGCTGGAGAGCCGGGTGAACCTGTCCGAGCCGTACGTGCGGGTCCTCCATGCGTTCGTGGTGAACGCGGACGCCCGACCGGACCTGACCGGGCTCGACGACCTGGCGGAAGGCGACGACGTGGCGGTGGTCGAGGGCTCCACCGGGCATGCCTGGGCGATCTCGGCCCTGGAGCCCGAGGCGATCGAGGTCGGTCCGTACCCCGATGTCGAGGCCGCCGCCGTGGCGCTGGCCGCGGGGGCCGTGGACGCGCTCATCGTGGACGAGGTCCAGGCCATGGCGGCCACCGACGCCCGGGAGAGCCTTCGGATCCTGGAGACGGTCCCCACCGGGGCGGGCCTGGGCATCGCCGTCGACCCCCGCAACGGGGACCTGCTGACCGCCATGAACGAGGCCCTGGCGGACATGGCCGCGGACGGGACGTACGACCGGATCTACGACCGGTATCGGGCGGCCCTCCCGCCCGGGGGCCGGATCACCGCGGGGTAGCGACGTGGCCGGTCGGCCAGAGACCGAGGTCGTGGTGGTGGGGGCGGGCATCATGGGCTCGGCCACTGCGGCGGCGCTGGCCCGGGAGGGGCGAGAGGTGGTCTTGGTGGAGCGGTTCCGGGTGGGCCATCGCCGTGGGTCCAGTCACGGCGCCGCCCGCATCTTCCGCTTCTCGCACCCGGACCCGCTGTACGTCGGCATGATGCAGGAGGCCCTCCCGTTGTGGCGGCGGCTGGAGGATGAAACGGGCGAGACGATCCTGACGGTGACCGGCGGTCTCGACGGGGGGAGCGGTCTGGAGCAGAACGCCGCGGCCATGGCGGCGCGAGGCGTGCCCTTCGAACGGATCGACGGGACCGAGGTGACCGCCCGGTTCCCGGCCCTGGCCGCCGAGCCCGGGGAGCCGTTCCTGTTCCAGGCGGAAGGGGGAATCGTTGCGGCCGACGTGGCCCTGCGGGCCTTCGTCTCCTCGGCGGTAGGCCGGGGAGCTGAGCTGGTGGAGGAGACGCGGGTGGTGGCCGTCAGGCCGGGGGACGACGCGGTAGAGATCGACACCGAGGATGGGGCCTACCGGGCCCGCGGGGCCGTGGTGACGGCCGGGGCGTGGGCCAGGGGCCTCCTGACGCCGGCCGGAGTGGACCTCCCCGTCCGCCCCACGCGGGAGACGGTGGCGTACTTTCGGCTCGACGAGTCGCTCCCGGTCCCCACCCTGGTGGAGTGGGCCGACCCATTGGGCTACGCGCTCCGCAACCCCGGGCAGGGGATCAAGGCGGCCGAGCACCGGGTCGGCCCGGAGATCGACCCGGACGAGGAGGGCGGGCCGGACCAGGGGTCGGTGGCCCGGATCGGGTCCTGGATCCATCGCCGGTTCCCGGAGGCCGACCCGGAGCCCCACCTCGTGGAGACCTGCCTGTACACGAACACCGACGACGAGTCGTTCGTCCTGGAGCGCCGGGGGCGGTTGGTGGTGGGGTCCCCGTGTAGCGGGCACGGCTTCAAGTTCGCCCCCCTGATCGGGGAGCGGCTGGCCGCCCTGGCCGGGGTGGGTTGAGAAAGCGCGCACCGACCAACTAGCATTCCCCCAAGCGGCCGTCCCCCGGCCGCCCGGGACGGGACATGAAGGGAGGCGACGTGGCGACACGGAAGGCTCGACTGCTCATGGGGGTTCTCTTCTCGCTGGTGCTGGTGGCCGGGGCCTGCGCGGAGGAGGAGCCCATCGAACCGGGCGCGGGGGCGGATGAGACCGAATCCCCCACCCCGGAGTTCACCACGCTCACCGAGGGGGTCCTGGCGGTCGGCTCGTGCCTGGACTTCCCGCCGTTCGAGTCGGTCGAGGGGGGCGACGAGGTCGGGTTCGACGTCGACCTGATCGAGGAGATCGCCACCCGACTCGGCCTGGAGGTCGAGTGGGTCCGGGCCGACTTCGACACGATCTTCACGGCCGTGGCCGGCGGCGAGTTCGACGTGGTGGCCGCGGCCTCGACCATCACGGAGGAACGCGAGCAGGTCGTCGACTTCTCCGAGCCCTATTACAACTCCCGGCAGTCCCTGATCGTAAATACGGAGGAGACCCCGGACATCGCCGGCGTCGCGGACATCGGCGAGGGCGACGTGATCGGCGTCCAGCGAGGGACCACCGGCAAGGCCTGGGCAGAGGACAACCTCGTGCCCCAGGGAGCGGAGATCCGGACGTTCCAGGGGGCGCCCGCGGCCTTCCAGGACCTGGCCGCTGGCGGGGTGACGGCGGTGGTCAACGATGAGCCTTCCTCCGCGGAGATCATCGAGAGCCTCCCGGGGCTGGAGATCGTGGAGGCCATCGACACGGACGAGAAGTACGGGTTCGCCTTCTCTCCGGAGAACCCCGAGCTCACCGACGCCGTCAACCAGGCCCTGGCGGAGATCATCGCCGATGGGACGTACCAGGAGATCTTCCAGAGGTACTTTCCCGGCGTAGAGGTCCCGCCGGAGTTCCAGCCCTCCTAGCGGCGCGCGGCGAAGGGGGCCCGTCCGACTGCGGGCGGGCCCCCTTCTCGTTCTCGGAGGCGGATCGATGGCCGTGACCAAGGAACAGGGCAGCCAGCTGGACCAGCTGGAGTCCCCGGCCGAGCGACGGCTGGCCCGGTCGGCGGCCATGATCCTGGGCATCGGCATCGCCTCCATCGGGTTGGCCCTGGGAGGGACCGTGGTGTCGACCCTGGCAAACGGCATCGTCCCCTACCGGCGGTTGGTGGAGGGGCTGCTGTCCACGCCCACCGCGGTGATCCTCGACATCGGCCTCGGCCTGGGCGCGGTGGCCATCGCCCTCGGCTTCGCCATGTACGGTCGGATGCCCACCAAGCGGTCCCGGGAGCAGTCCATCGCCGGGGCCGTCCTGGGGATCCAGGCGGTGGTCGTCGGGCTCATCATCCTGGCGTTCCGGACCTTCGGGGACCCCGACCTGTTCATCAAGCTGTTCTTCAACGCCGGGATCCTGGAGGGCCACCTGGGCGCGTTCATCCGGGGAGCCCTGAACACCGTCATCCTGGCCCTTACCGGTGAGGTGGGCGGGATCATCGTGGGGCTCTTCCTGGCCATGCTGGCCATGTCCAAGCGGGCCGTGGTTCGGGCCCCCGCCCGCGTGTACATCAACTTCTTCCGGGGCACGCCGCTGATCTGGCAGCTCTCGGTGTTCTACTTCGGGTTCGCCATCGGGCTGGGGATCCGCCCGGCCATCGAAATCGGGCCCATCCAGCTCTCCGCCCCCTACACGATCGCGGTCATCGTGTTCGTCCTGAACACGGGGGCGTACGCTGCCGAGGTGTTCCGGGCCGGGATCCAGTCGATCGAGCGGGGCCAGCTGGAGGCGGCCCGGTCCCTGGGCATGTCCTACGCCCAGGCCATGCGGTACGCGGTGGTCCCTCAGGCGGTCCGGCGAGTCATCCCCCCGCTGATGAACGAGTTCGTGATCCTGATCAAGGACACGTCTCTCGTGCTTGTGCTCGGTTTGGCCGTGGGGGAGCTGGAGCTGTACACGACCGCCCGGGAGGGGTACTCGGACACGTTCAACGCCTCGTTCTTCACCGCGGCGGCCATCGGCTACCTGGCCATCACCCTGCCGTCGATCTGGGCCGTGAACAGGCTCGAGCGCCGGCTGCGCAGCGGCCTCGTCGGGGTCGGAGCGTGAGCGGGCCCCTGGTCCGACTGGAGGGCGTGCACAAGTGGTTCGGATCCCTCCACGTCCTCAAGGGGATCGACCTCCAGGTGGAGCCCCGAGAGGTGGTGGTGGTCATCGGACCGTCCGGGTCCGGGAAGTCCACCCTCCTCCGCACAATGAATCTGCTCGAAGAGCCCACGGAGGGGAGGGTGTGGTTCGAGGACGTCGAGCTCACCGACGTCCGGACGAACCTCAACAGGGTCCGGACCCAGCTGGGCATCGTGTTCCAGGCGTACAACCTGTTCCCTCACAAGACGGCGGTCCAGAACATCACGGTGGCCCTGGAGAAGGTCCTTGGGCTCGACCACGGGCAGGCCCTGGAGGCGGCCCGCAAGGAGCTGGACCACGTCGGGCTGGCCCACAAGGCCGACACCCATCCGGGTCGGCTCTCGGGCGGGCAGCAGCAGCGGGTGGCCATCGCCCGGGCCCTGGCCATGCGCCCCAAGGTGATGCTCTTCGACGAGGTCACCTCTGCTCTCGACCCCGAGCTGATCCAGGAGGTGCTCGATGTGATGAAGGCCCTGGCGTCGGAGGGGACGACCATGGTCGTGGTCACCCACGAGATGGGCTTCGCCAGGGAAGCCGCCACTCGCATGGTGTTCCTGGACGAGGGCCAGGTCCTCGAGGATGGCGATCCGCGCCGAATGTTTGATCGGCCGGAGCATCCGCGTCTGCGGCGGTTCCTCCACCGGATCCTGTGAGTCGGACGGTCCTGCTGCTCCTGGTCGTCCTGACGGCCTGCCGAAGCGATACGGGGCCCGACCCCGACGCTCGCCCCTACGTGGTGACGGCCATCGACTACCACTTCCACGACGCCCACCCCTCGCTGGCGATCCCCCTGGACCGGGCCGTCCAGTT
The DNA here is from genome assembly GCA_050692915.1 of Actinomycetota bacterium. Classification (GTDB taxonomy): domain Bacteria; phylum Actinomycetota; class UBA4738; order UBA4738; family CALAEC01; genus CALAEC01. The sequence goes on from JBOGVU010000004.1 coordinate 17,758, forward strand.
CAGCAACCAGGGCCGGAACCCCCACAACGTCACCATCGAGGGGACGGACTACGACCGGACCATCCAGCCCGGCGAGCGGATCACGATCGACCCGATCGGGTCCCTGCTCCCCGAACCCGGCCGATACGCGTTCGTCTGCAGGCTCCACGCGGATCGGGGGATGAGCGGGGTGCTGGTGCTGGTGGAATAGATGAAGGCGGGCCCGTAGCGCCTTTGGAGCCGCTCACGCCTTCCCCATACGCGAGCGTTATCTACTCGGCTCTACGGACCCGCCAAAATTTGGTCCCGAGCGACTTCGAATCCGACGACAGCCCTCCGGTCCGGGTTCCGGTCCGGGCCTCGAGCGAACCCGATGCTCGAATCTTCCCCCGGGGCCTTCCGGCCCCCGCCGGTCCCTGCGGCCGCTCGGGACCGGGCGGAAAACTAACAGGCGCTCGGCTCGAAGTCAACGGGGGGGGAGGTGTTGCGCCCCAACGGTTCCGAAGTATCGACGCAGGTAGCGGCCACCTTCTCGCGCGCGAAAAATCGGCGGTTGGACGCAATGTTGTCCGCCAAAACTCAACGAAGCGCCTCGAGCGCTGCCACGGCGGCGGGCGCCAGGACCAGCGCGGGGAGAAGGTTCGCCACGCGAACCTCGCGCAGTGACAGGAGGCGTAGCCCGATCCCGATGATCAGGATGCCGCCCACCGCCGACATCGCGGCGATCATGGCGTCGGAGAACGCGTCGGCCAGCGCCGTGGCGGACAGCGACAGCGCGCCCTGGTACACCAGGATCGTGATCACCGAGAAGCCCACGCCCCAGCCGAGGGCCGACGCGAACGCCAGCGCGCCGAACCCGTCGAGGAGGGACTTGATCGCCAGCAGCTGGTAATCGCCGGTGAGGCCGTCCTGGATCGATCCCAGGATCGTCAGTGGCCCCACGCAGAACACCAACGACGAGACCACGAACCCCTCGGTGAACCGGGCCTGTCCGCGGCCGAAGCGAGCCTTGAGGGCCTCGCCGGCCCGGTCCAGCCCCCGCTCGATGCGGAGGAGCTCCCCCAGGACGCCACCGACCAGCACGCTCCCGAGGATGATCAGCACCGCCCCCCTGGTGACGTCGGAGAGGGGAGGTCGGAACGCCTCCAGTCCCTGGGAGACCCCCAGGACCAGCGTGAACAGGCCCAGACCGTGCATCACGGTCTCCCGGATCCGCTCCGGGAGGCGGCCGCCGAGCAGCGTCCCGACGGCCGTTCCGGCCAGAACCGCGGCCGCGTTGATCAGGGTTCCGGTCACGGGTCCTGGATCGACACCGTCAGGGTCGCTGTGGCCACCAGGTCCTCCCGGTCGTCCCTGACCCGAAGGTCCCAGACGGCCACCCGCCGCCCGACCCGCACCGGGACGCCGGCGCACGTCACGTGGCCCTCGCCGACGGCGCGGAGGTGGTTCACCGAGAGCTGGATCCCCACCACCCGGCGGTCCAGGCCGACGGCCACCGCCGTGCCGAACGACCCCACGGTCTCACACAGGGTGGCGGTGGCTCCGCCGTGGAGGAGGCCGTCGACCTGCGCATTGCCCGCAACCGGCATGCGTGCCACCAATCGGGCGCTGCCGACCTCGAGCCACTCGATCCCCATCCGCTCCATCAGCGTCCCCTGCATGGCCTGGTTGGCCATCTCCACGGCGCGTTCCGGAGCGACCCCCGCGGGGAGCGGGTTGTCCTCGCTCACGTCGGCGGAGTCTAGCGGTTCAGGAACGCCGGGCGGCCGCGTCGGCGGCCTCGGGGCCGGTCGGCCGGGCCACAACCGCCGCCTGGGGCCGGAAGAAGAGGAACCCGGTCACACCCAGATATACGAGCCACGCGCCGAGCTCCAGCCACGACGGGTTCGCGTTGTAGCCGAACATGGCCCGGAGGAAGGCGCCCACCCCTGCCTCGTCGGACAGGACGCCGGAGACGTCGAACGCGATGGCGGACTCGCCCGGCAGCCACGCGATCTCCTGGAGCTCGTGGATGCCGCCGGCCAGCAGCCCCGCGGCCAGGACGAGGATCAGGCCGCCGGTCACCTTGAAGAATGTCCGAAGGTTCAGCCGGACCCCACCCCGATAGATCAGGTAGCCGAGCACGACCGCCGTGGCCAGGCCGAGGGCGGCCCCCACGTACCCGAGGGCCACCGAGCCCGTGACCTCCTCCCGGATAGCGCCGAACAGGAAGAGGACCGTTTCCAGGCCCTCCCGGACCACGACCACGAACGCCAGGGCCGGCAGGGCCAGGGCCGTGCCCGAGGCCAGCGCGACGTCGACGCGCTCCTGGAGCTCGCCGCGGATGAACCGGGCCTGCCGCCGCATCCAGAAGATCATCCAGGTCAGCACACCCACCGCCAGGAGGCTGGCGATACCCTCGAAGGCTTCCTCGGCCGTCTCGGACAGCGCGCCGGCCGTGGCGAACACGATCGCCCCGACGACCAGGCTGAGGGCCACCGCGGCCCCGGCCCCGACCCACACCGTCCCGTGGCGGTCCCGCCGGCCCACCGAGTTCAGGTACGCCAGGATGATGCTGATGACCAGGGCGGCCTCGATGCCCTCCCGGAGCGTGATCAGGAACGCCGCGCCCAACGTCGCCTCCTCTCTACATAATCAGGTAGCCCTAACGGATAGGCTCAAGTGCGGCTAATACTACGCGGGGAGTCGGATTCGAGTCAAGCTCCGACCCGGACCCACAGGTTGTCCGCCAGGTGGGAGCCCAGACCGACCTTCTCCCCGCCGACCTCGAGGGTCATGGTGCCGTCGGGAGCCACGGCCAGCACCCGGATCCTGGCCCCCGGCATGAGGCCGGCATCCTCGAAGAACCGCATCACGTCCAGCTCCAACTCGAGGTCCTCGGTGAGCCGCTCCAGCCGGGCCCGGGTCCCCGCAGGCACCTCGTGTAGGGGGCGCAGGTCCGACTGGTCCACGGCATGAGAAGAGCCGGGGATCGGGTTGCCGTGGACGCATGTGGCCGGGTCCCGGAGCATCTCGACGAGCCGGCCCTCCACGCGCCCCGAGATGGCCGGGCCCCATGCCGTGGCCTCCTCGTGGGCCAGGTGCCAGGAGAGGCCGATCACCTCGACCAGGAACCGCTCGGCCAGCCGGTGCCGGCGAACGAGTGCCTCCGCCACCCGCTTTCCCTCCGCGGTGAACCGGAGGCGTCGGTCCCCGCCCGTCTCTACCAGGCCGTGTCTACCGAGCCGCTTCACGGCCTCGGACACGGACGCGGGGCTGACGTCCAGCCATTCGGCCAGACGGGCCTGTTGGGTGGGGATCCCCTCCTCGGCCATCTCGTAGAGCGCCTCGAGGTACTCGTGGGAGGGCTGGGTCACGGGGGGAGTCTACAATCGCCGTGCAGGTGACGAAGAAGCGCATCTTCCTCCTCGACGGCCACAGCCTGTCCTACCGGGCGTACTTCGCCCTGCCCACCTCGCTGGCCACTTCCTCGGGACAGATCACGAACGCCGTGTACGGGTTCACCTCGATGCTCATCAAGCTGCTGGCGGAGGAGAGGCCGGACCGGATCGCGGTGGCCTTCGACAAGGGCCCCCCGACCGAACGCCTGGCCCGGTACGCGGAGTACAAGGCGGGGCGGACGGAGGCCCCCGACGAGTTCCGGGAGCAGATGGGTCTGATCCGCGAGGTCCTGGAGACGCTCGGGGTGCCGATCGTAGAGGTCGAGGGCCACGAGGCCGACGACGCCATCGGCACGCTCGCTGTCCGGGCTCGCCGGGAGGGCATGGAGGCGGTCATCGTCACCGCCGACCGAGACTTCTTCCAGCTGGTCGGTCCGGGGATCCGGGTGATGTTCAACAGGAAGGGGATCTCCGACATCGTCGACTACGACGAGGCCGCCGTGGAGGCCCGGTTCGGCCTGCCCCCGGAGAAGTACCTCGACTATGTGGCCCTGAAGGGCGACCCCTCGGACAACATCCCGGGCGTGCCCGGGGTGGGGGAGAAGACGGCCAGCCGCCTGATCCAGGAGCACGGCAACGTCGGGGCCGTGCTGGCGAACGCCGGGACGCTCTCGCCGAAGCTCGCCGCGGCCATCGCCGAGGCGGGCGACCGGCTGCGACTGAACAAGGACCTGGCCCGGCTGCGGACGGACCTCGACCTCGACATCGATCCGGACGGCTGTGTGCTGGCCGACCGCGACGACGACGCGGTCCGGCGGCTCTTCAACGCGCTGGAGTTCCGGACCCTGCTCGAGCGGCTGGAGGAGGCCGGCGTGGCCCCGGCGGCCGCGGAGGTGAAGGAGCTGGCGCTCGCGGAGACCTCGGCCCGGGACGCCGTGGCTATGCTGGACCGGGGGGACCCCCTGGCGGTGGCCCTGGTGGCCCGGGGCGGGGAGCCCGTGGCCATCGGTCTGTCTTCGGGGGAGGGGATCGGCCGGACCCTGCAACTGGACGGAACCTTTCCCGAGTCGGTGGCGGCCTGGCTGGCCGACCCAGACCGGCCGAAGTGGGTCCACGACTCCAAGGAGCTGGGGGCCACCGCGCTCCGCCTGGGGATCGAGGTGGCCGGGGTCGCCTTCGACACCCTCCTGGCCGGCTACCTGCTCGATCCGGCCGAGGCGACGTATCCGCTGTCCGCCCTCTCGGAGCGATACCTGGGGGCCGACGTGCTGGGGAGGGCCGAGGACACCGTTGAGGAGGGGCAGCTGCCGCTGGGGGAGGCCTGGCGTGAGCCGGCCGGCCACGCCGCCGCGGTGGCGCTCCTGGCGCCGCCGATGGCCGAGCGGGTGGAGCGAGAGGGGGTCCGTTCCCTGCTGGAGGAGGTGGAGCTCCCCCTGGCCGGGGTCCTGGCCCGGATGCAGGCGGCCGGGGTGGCCCTGGACATCGACTACCTGAAGGAGCTGTCCGAGACGATCGGCGACCGAATGCGGACGCTGGAGGAGGATATCTACGCCCACGCCGGAGAGGAGTTCAACCTGAACTCCCCGCCCCAGCTCCGGGTGGTGCTGTACGAGAAGCTCAAGCTCGCCTCGGGGAAGCGGACCCCGAAGGGCCAGCTCTCCACTGACGCCTCCGTGCTGGAGAAGCTCCGGGACCGCCACCCCATCATCGACGCGCTCCTGTCCTACCGGGAGCTGGCGAAGCTGAAGTCAACGTACCTCGACGCGCTCCCTCCTCTGGTCTCCGCCGGCCGCCTGCACACCACGTTCAACCAGGTGGGGGCGGCCACGGGTCGCCTGTCCTCGCTCAACCCGAACCTCCAGAACATCCCGATCCGGGGGGAGACGGGGCGCCAGATCCGGAAGGCGTTCGTGGCCTCCCCGGACCACGTCCTGGTGGTGGCCGACTATTCGCAGATCGAGCTCCGGGTCCTGGCTCACCTCTCCGGGGACGAGGCCCTGGCGGAGGCATTCGCCGCCGACACCGACATCCACGCCGCCACCGCGGGAAAGGTGTTCGGCCTTCCGCCGGATCAGGTGGATTCCGAGCTCCGCCGGCGGGCCAAGGTCGTGAACTACGGCCTGGCCTACGGGATGAACGCGTACGGCCTGGCCCAGCGGCTGGGGATCGTGCCGGACGAGGCCCAGGAGTTCATCGACGCGTACTTCGCGGGTTTCCCGAAGATCCGGGAGTTCCTGGACCGCCAGGTGGCCTTCGCCGCCGCGGAGGGTTTCACGGCCACGATCCTGGGCCGGCGCAGGTACCTGCCGGAGCTGCAGTCACCGAACCCACGGATCCGCGATCTGGGCCGGCGCATGGCGCTGAACGCCCCGATCCAGGGCTCCGCGGCCGACATCATGAAGCTCGCCATGATCAGGGTGGACGCGGCCATGGGATCGCTCCCGGCCACCATGGTCCTGACCGTCCATGATGAGCTCGTGTTCGAGGTCCGGGAAGGCGCCCTGGACGAGGTGGCCGGGGCCGCCCGGAAGGAGATGGAGGCGGCCTACGGGCTGTCGGTGCCCCTCCGGGTCGACGTCGGCTCCGGCCCGAACTGGGCCGACGCCGCCCCCGCCGGCCACTGACCTCGTATTGACGCTGGTCAGCGCGTTCTCCTACTATTAGGGGTGCCCGCGAGGGCGTTCCCGCACGGACCTCCCACGGCTCTGCGCGGGGCCCAGCGTGGGCGGAAGGAGCTGATCGGACATCGAGACGACGAGCGAAGCGACGGTCGAGCGGGACCTCACTCCCGAGGAGTTGCCCGCGGCGATCGAGGCGTCACTGAAGGACTTCAACGACGGAGATCTGGTTACCGGCCAGATCGTGCGCATCGACCGGGACGAGGTGCTCCTGGACATCGGTTACAAGTCCGAGGGTGTCATCCCCATCAAGGAGCTGTCGATCCGGCACGACGTCGACCCCGACGAGGTGGTGAAGGTCGGCGACGAGATCGAGGCCCTCGTTCTCCAGAAGGAGGACAAGGAGGGCCGGCTGATCCTGTCGAAGAAGCGTGCTCAGTACGAGCGGGCCTGGGGCCGGATCGAGAAGATCATGGCCGAGGGCGGCACGATCACAGGACCGGTGATCGAGGTTGTAAAGGGCGGGCTGATCCTCGACATCGGGCTCCGGGGCTTCCTCCCGGCCTCACTGGTGGACCTGCGCAGGGTCCGGGACCTCCACCCCTTCGTGGGCCAGGAGCTCGAGGCGAAGATCATCGAGCTCGACCGGAACCGCAACAACGTGGTCCTGTCACGCCGGGCCTTCCTGGAGGAGTCGCAGAGCGAGGGCCGGAAGAAGTTCCTCGAGTCGCTGCAGAAGGGCGAGCGTCGGAAGGGAACCGTGTCCTCCATCGTCAACTTCGGCGCGTTCGTGGATCTCGGCGGCGTGGATGGGCTCGTGCACGTGTCCGAGCTGTCGTGGCGTCACGTCGAGCACCCCAGCGAGGTCGTCTCGGTCGGCGAGGAGGTCGAGGTCGAGGTCCTCGACGTCGACATGGAGCGCGAGCGCGTGTCGCTGTCGCTCAAGGCGACCCAGGCCGACCCGTGGAAGGAGTTCGCCGAGCACCACCGGGCCGGACAGGTCATCGAGGGCGAGGTCACGAAGATCGTGCCGTTCGGCGCCTTCGTGCGCGTTGCGGACGGCATCGAGGGGCTGGTGCACATCTCCAAGCTGTCGGAGCAGCACGTGGAGTCCGCCGACCAGGTGGTGCAGGTCGGCGAGCGCGTCCGGGTGAAGGTGGAGGACGTGGACGTGGCCCGACGAAGGGTGTCCCTTTCGATGCGCGGCGTCGACGAGGCCGCTCCGGTTGCCGAGATCGAGGCGGAGGTCGCCCCCGAGGCGCCCGAGCCCGAGCCAGTGTCCGCCGAGCCGGAGCCCGCCGAGCCCGAGCCGGCCGAAGCCGAGGCCGAGGCTGCGCCAGAGCCCGCTCCGGAGCCCGCTCCCGCCGCCGAGGAGGAGGCGGAGGCCATCGCCCCCGAGCCGACGTCCGCCGAAGAGGCCACCGACCAGGACGAGGGCGAGGTCTCCCTCGAGTCGATCGTCGAGGACCTGAAGCGGCGCGAGGGCCGCGGCTAGGCTCCCGACTCCGCCATGCTCCTGGTCGGCCTGACCGGCGGCCTCGGTGCCGGCAAGTCCACCGTGGCTCGCATGCTCGCGGATCGAGGAGCCATCCTGGTGGACGCGGACGAGCTGGCCCGCCGGGCCCTGGAGCCCGGGAGCGGAGCCTACCGCCAGGTATCCGATCTCTTCGGCGACGAGGCGGTGACCGCCTCCGGCGAGCTCGACAGGGCGGCCATCGCCGCCGCGGTGTTCTCCGACCCCGAGCGGCGCCGGGCCCTCGAGTCGATCGTCCACCCAGAGGTCTTCCGGATGCTCGCGGAGGCCGTGGAGGCGCGTCGGGGGACGGACGACATCATCGTGTTCGACGCTCCGCTGATCGTGGAGACCGGGTTCCACGACGCCTGCGACGTGGTCGTGGTGGTGACCGCCCTCGAGGAGGAGCGGGTGGCCCGGGCGGTTCGGGACCGGGGGTTGACCGCGGACCAGGCCCGGGCCCGGATCGGGGCCCAGATCGGTGACGCCGAACGCGAGGCCGTGGCCGACGTCGTGATCCGGAACGATGGCGACGTGGCCCAGCTGGAAGCTCAGGTGGACGACCTGTGGGAGCAGCTCCGGGCCGGGGGCGACTAGCGTGGACGTGGAGGCGGTGTTCTTCGACGCCGGGGAGACGCTCCTCTATCCGCACCCGTCGTTCGCGGAGCTCTTCGCCGAGGTGCTCCGCCGGGAGGGCCACCGCGTGGACCCCGCCGTCGTCCTGGAAGTGGTCTCCGCTTCCTCGCGAACCCTCAACGAGTTCCTGACCTCGGAGGAGGCCCGCCTGTGGTCGACCTCGCCGGAACGGTCCAGGGCCATGTGGGACAGGCTGTACCGTTCGTTCCTGTCCGACGTGGGGATCGCCGAGGACCACGACCGGCTGGCCGACGCCCTGTACAGGCGGTTCAGGGACCTGGCCACGTACCGCCTCCACCCCGACGCGCTCCCGGTCCTTCGTTGGCTCAGGTCCACCGACCTCACGATCGGGCTGATCTCGAACTTCGAGGAATGGCTGGAGCAGCTCCTGGAGGCGCTCGAGCTCCAGGCGTTCTTCGACGTAACCGTGATCTCGGGTGTTGAGGGCGTGGAGAAGCCCGACGCCGAGATCTTCCGCATCGCGCTGGCCCGGGCCGGGGCCACGGCCGAGCGGGCCGTGTACGTGGGCGACAACCCCGTGTTCGACGTGGACGCGGCCAGGGCCGTGGGCATGATCCCGGTGCTGATCGACCGCCGGGGCCGGCACCCGGATTCGGACTCGATCCGCATCACCTCGCTCGAGGACCTGCCGGGTGTCATCGGCCTCGATCGCTGACCGGGGCTTGCGCGGGAGCACCCCCGGGGCTTTGATGGCGGCGGTGCAGGAGAGGGGTATCGGCCATCTGGACGAGGTCCTGGACAACCTCGGGGTGTTCCGGGCAGCCGCCGAGGAGCTCGTCCGGCTGTGCCCATCGGGGTTCCGCCGCGTCCCCATCTCCCAGGGGAGCGAGTTCTACTTCTCGATCCAGGCCCTGGCCCCAGGCCAGGTCGCGTACGCGCACACCCATCCCGACTCGGAGGAATGGACCGTGGTGCTGAGCGGGGAGGGGGAGGCCCGGATCCACGGGGCCGTGCCCCTCCAGCCGGGGTCGGTGCTCGGGCGGGCCGCGGCCTTCCCGCACGGGTTCCGAGCCGGGCCGGAGCCCCTCTACCTCCTGTCCATCCAGGCTCCCCGGCCCACGGCGGACGCCACCACGTGGGACGAGGCGGGGGAGACCTCCGAGCCCATCGAGTGCTCCGGCGGCGGGCGGTGCCGGCGGTGTCCTCGGTGCGGCGGTCACGCAGCCATGGTCCGCCGTGCCGTGTTCGAGTGCGAGAACTGCGCGCTCCAGCTCTGAGCGTCCGCCTGGCGCTGGCCGTGTTCCTGGTGGCGGGGTCGTGCACGACGGAGACCGAGCCCCGGGCCGAACCCTCGCCGCCGACGACGCCGTCGCCGATCGCCCCGACCGCCGGCCCGCCCCCCGAGGTCCTGGCCTCCGGCCCCGTGGCTCGCCGGACGTGCCGCCTTCCCCATCGACACCTGCTCCGGATCTGGCGGGGCTACGACCCGGAGCGCAGCGGCGAGCTCCAGCTGGTCCCCGTCGAGCCGAACGTGATCGGTCCGGGGTTTCCGCACGCCGGCGTGGCCGATCATCTGCAGGACGTGCCGATGCTCGTGTACGGGCCGGGGCTGATCGAGCCAAGGCGGCGGGTCCTGCGTCCGGTCACGGTGGCCGACGTGGCCCCGACCATCGCCGGGCTGATCGACTTCGATCTCCCCGCCCCGGACGGCGTTCCCCTGCGCGAGGCCCCGGTTCGGGGGGCGGAGCCGGCCCGGCTGGTGGTCACGCTCGTGTGGGACGGCGGCGGCCGGGGGGTCCTCGACGAATGGCCCGATGCGTGGCCGAACCTCCGGCGGCTGATCGGGGAAGGGACGTGGTACGAGCGGGCCACCGTGGGCTCATCGCCCTCCACGAGCGCCCCGATCCACGCCACCATCGGGACCGGCACGTTCCCCAAGCGGCACGGCCTGATCGGGAACGCCCTCCGGATCGACGGCCGCATCGGCGACCCGTGGGAGCAGGGGCCGGCCCATCTTCGCCAGCCCTCGGTGGGGGACCTGTACGACCTGTCGGAGGACAACGTCCCGCTGATCGGGCTGATCGGGAGCGCGCAGGTGCAGCTCGGGCTGCTCGGCCACGGCTCGATGTGGGGCGGGGGCGACCGCGACATCGCCGTGCTCAAGCGCCGCCGCGGGTACGAGAGCCCGGACGGGTTCTGGGGGGTCACATCGACGAGCAGGGTCGCTTTCTCCACGCCCGGGTACGTGAACGACCTGCCGTTCATCACCGAGTACCACCGGTACGCGGACCTCCTGGACGGCCGGGCCGACGGGGCGTGGCTCGGGGAGCCCATCGAGCTGCTCAGGAACGGCTTCGACACCCCCGCCCGGATCCCGTTCGAGACGCGGCTGGTGGAGGAGGTGGTCCGCCGGGAGGGATTCGGCCGGGACGACGTCCCCGACCTCCTCTATCTCAACTACAAGTTGATCGATTTCGTGGGCCACCGGTGGAGCCTCCACAGCCAGCAGATGCGGCACACCATCCGGGAGCAGGACGCGGAGCTGCCCGAGCTGGTCGAGCTCCTCGACGACCGGGTGGGGAGAGGGCGGTGGGTCCTGATCCTCACGGCCGACCACGGCTCTCAGCCGGACCCGGTCGCCGAGGGCGGACGCCGGATCGACATCACGGGGATCGAGGCCCACATCCGGGCCCGGTTCGACGACGGGGACGACCGGCCCCTGGTCCAGCAGGTCCAGACGAGCCAGGTGTTCCTCGACACGCAGGAGCTGGCCCAGAACGGCCACACCCTGCAGGAGGTCTCGGCCAGCCTGCTGCGATCCGAGCCGGGCCTGGCGGCGGCGTTCCCCTCCGAGCTCCTTCCCCGGCTCCGGTGCCTTCCCGAGGCCCGGGACGGGTAACCTCGGCCGATGGCGGGCGAGCGGTTCTTCACCGTCGAGGAGGCGAACTCGGAGCTTCCGGCCCTCAGGGATCGCCTCACCCGGATCCGGGGGGCCAGGGCCACGGTCATCCGCTCGGCCGAGGTGGTCCGCCGGGCCTCCCCCTCGGACGGCGGCGGGCCGGAGGGCGCCGCCTACCTGGAGGCCGTGCGCGTGCTCCGCGAAGAGGTCGAGGCGCTGGCCGCGGCCGGCATCATCCTCCGTGACCCCGACAGCGGCCTGGTCGATTTCCCTGCCCGCCGGGAGGGCCGCACGGTCTACCTGTGCTGGCGGCTCGGGGAGGAGCGGGTGGAGCACTGGCACGACGCCAGCTCCGGGTTCTCCGGCCGTCGGCCTCTCAACAGCTGAGCGCGCGCTACCATCGGACCGTGCCGGAGTTCAAGGTCGTCTCCGAGTTCGAGCCAGCGGGCGATCAGCCCCGAGCCGTGGACGCGCTGGCAGAGGGTCTCCGGGCCGGCGAGGACCGCCTGACGCTCCTGGGGATCACCGGCTCCGGGAAGACGTACACGATCGCCAGAACGATCGAGCGGGTCCAGCGGCCCACGCTGGTGATCTCGCCGAACAAGTCGCTGGCCGCCCAGCTCGCCAGCGAGTTCCGTGAGTTCTTCCCGGACAACGCCGTGGAGTACTTCGTGTCCTACTACGACTACTACCAGCCCGAGGCCTACGTCCCCCAGACCGACCTGTACATCGAGAAGGACGCCACGGTGAACGACGAGATCGAGCGGCTCCGTCACTCGGCCACCGCGGCCCTCCTCAGCCGGGAAGACGTGATCATCGTGGCCAGCGTGTCGTGCATCTACGGCCTGGGCACGCCGGAGGAGTACATGGGGCAGGTCCTCCGGGTGATCAAGGGCGTCCCGCTTGATCGGGACTTCGCCCTGGAGCGGCTCACCGACATCCAGTACCAGAGGACGAACCAGGCTTTGTCCCGGGGGAGGTTCCGCTCCCGGGGCGACACGATCGAGATCCACCCGGCGTATGAGGAGACCATCGTCCGGGCGGAGCTGTGGGGCGACCAGGTGGAACGGATCACCAGGATCGACCCGATCACCGGCGAGGTGATCGAGGAGCTGAACGAGGCCTGGGTGTACCCGGCCACCCACTACGTGGCCTCCCGCGACCGGATGGGTCGGGCTATCGCCGGGATCGAGAAGGAGCTGGCGGAGCGCCTGGAGCTGCTGGAATCGCAGAACAAGCTGCTGGAGGCCCAGCGGCTCCGGATGCGCACCAACCACGACCTGGAGATGCTGCGGGAGATGGGCTTCTGCTCGGGCATCGAGAACTACTCGCGGCACATCGACGGCCGGCATCCCGGGGAGCCCCCCTACACGCTCCTCGACTACTTCCCCGAGAACTGGATGTGCGTGATCGACGAGTCCCACGTGACCGTGCCCCAGATCCACGGGATGTACGAGGGGGACATGACCCGGAAGCGCACGCTCGTCGAGCACGGGTTCCGACTTCCCAGCGCGGTGGACAACCGCCCCCTCACCTTCGACGAGTTCACCGGCCGGGTGGGCCAGGCCGTGTTCATGTCGGCCACCCCGGGCCCCCACGAGCTTCGGGTGTCGAAGTGCGTGGTCGAGCAGATCGTCCGGCCTACCGGACTGGTGGATCCGCGGGTGGAGGTCCGGCCCACCCGGGGCCAGGTCGACGACCTGATCGAGGAGATCCGGCGGAGAACGGAACGGGACGAGCGTGTCCTGGTGACCACGCTCACGAAGAAGATGTCCGAGGACCTCACCGACTACCTGATCGAGATGGGGCTCCGGGTCCGGTACCTGCACTCGGAGGTGGACACGATCCAGCGGATCGAGATCCTCCGCGACCTCCGGCTCGGCGAGTTCGACGTCCTGGTGGGCATCAACCTGCTCCGGGAGGGGCTCGACCTGCCGGAGGTCTCACTGGTGGCGATCCTCGACGCCGACAAGGAGGGGTTCCTGCGATCCGACACCTCTCTGATCCAGACGATCGGCCGGGCCGCCCGGAACGTCGAGGGCACGGTGCTCATGTACGCCGACGAGGTCACGGACTCGATGCGGCGGGCGATCTCGGAGACCCAACGCCGCCGAAAGATCCAGGTCGACCACAACCGCGAGCAGGGGATCGATCCGCAGACGATCCGGAAGAAGGTCGCCGACATCCTCCTATCGATCGAGGCTGAGGGGCGGGGCGCGCCCAAGCCCGAGCGGCGACGTCGCCGGCCCCGCGAGCATCCGGAGCTCCCACGGGAGGAGCTCGGCCGGCTGATCCAGACCCTGGAGGAGGAGATGCACGAGGCCGCCAAGGACCTCCGGTTCGAGTACGCGGCCCGGCTCAGGGACGAGGTCCGCGACCTCCGCAAGGAGCTCGAGGCGCTCCGTGAGGCCGGGGTCGGCTGACCCTCTGACCGGGGATTCGGACACATCTGCCGGAGAGGGGTCCCTCCGCCGGAGGTCCGACTTGTTCACCCGACCGACAGCGGGTTAGGGTTCGTTTCCATCCTCGAGCGCCCGCACCGGGAGGGAGCACGATCAGGATCGCTTGCCGTTCATGGCCCAACGCTTCCGCCGTTGTCCACGTGCGGTGCTTCCCTGAGTATCCGTCCCGGCCCAGGGATCCTCCGCCGCGAGCCCGAACAAGATTTCCGATGAACGTCGGTCGAACAAGGAGGAAGCGGATGCACCGAAGGATGCGCACGATCGTGCTCGTGGGCTCCATGGCCGGATTGCTCAGCTTGCCGTTGGCGGCGGCTGCGGAGCCCCCGCCGGAAGAGGTGAGCACGTTCGACTACACGCAGAACATGCACCCGATGGGTCATTCGGCCCGGATCCCCGTGGGCGGCAGGTTCAACTCGGACCTGGCCTTCTGGGGAAAGACCGCCTACCAGGGCACCTACGAGGGGTTCCGGATCATCGACATCACCGAGCGGGACAACCCGGTCGAGGTAAACAACTACGCGGAGTGCGCGCCCGGTTCGACGGCCGGGAACCAGGGCGACGTGATCATCTGGGATGACATCCTGGTCCGATCGTGGAATTCGAACACGGGGGCCGCCGGCAGCTCCTGTGACGGCGACTTCGTTCCGCCGGGGTTCGAGGGCCTGCACGTCTTCGAAGTCAGCGATCCATCCGATCCCGACCTGATCGCCTCGGTCGACCTCCCCCAGGGGTCGCACACCGCCACGGGCGTGCCGGACCTGGAGAACGACCGGCTGCTCGTCTACAACTCGGCCTCGAGCGGCGCGAATCCGGGGATCGACATCGTGGAGGTCCCCCTGGACGCGCCGGAGAACGCCGCGTTCCTCCGGTTCGAGCCGTCCGGCGATCCCACGATCGGCGGTGGGCTGCCGAACCTCGTGACGATCGATCCTCCGTCCTCGGCGGCGGGGGTCTACGGGGCGACGGGGGCGGCTTTCGGGCCAGCGCCGACCTCCGGCGGCATCTCCGGCGACATCGAACTGGTCAACGACGGCGTCAGTACCCCGCCGGCCGGCACGCCCACCGACGGATGCGAGCCGTTCACGCTGACGGCCGGGGCCATCGCGCTGATCGACCGGGGTACCTGCTCCTTCGTCCAGAAGGCGAGCAACGCGCAGGCGGCCGGGGCGTCGGCGGTCATCGTGGCCAACAACGTGCCCGGGGCCCCGATCACCATGGGGGGCTCCGACCCGACGATCACGATCCCATCGGTGATGGTGTCGCTGGACGACGGCAACACCATCAAGGCGGGCCTGCCGGCCCACGCCACCATCACCAGCCACCCGATGCCGCAGCGGTCCTGCCACGACACCGGGGTGATCCTGGGCGACGCCCTGAAGGCGGCCTGCGCCGGCGGGAACGGGCTCACCGTGTGGAGCATGGACCCCGCCGACGGCGGATCGCTGACCGACCCCCAGATCCTGTACTCCCGGGCGGTCGAAGGGGTGAGCATCGGGCACTCCGCGTCGTTCACCTGGGACGGAGAGACCGTGATCTTCGGGCACGAGCCCGGTGGTGGTGGTCAGGCGCAGTGCCAGGCGACGAGCCCTGAGGTCAACAAGACCATGTTCTTCTTCGATGCGGACACGGGAGACGAGGTCGGCCGCTGGGTGCTCCCACGGCCGCAGACGAACACGGAGAACTGCACGATCCACAACTACAACATCGTGCCCACCGCCAAGCGGGACGTGGTCGTCAGCGGCAACTACCAGTCGGGGATCAGCGTGGTCGACTTCTCCGACCCCGAGAACGCCGTGGAGGTGGCCTACGCCGACCCGGCCCCGCTCGTGCCCACGGCCACCGGTGGAGACTGGTCGTCGTACTGGTACAACGGGATGATCTACGAGTCCGACATCACCAGGGGCTTCACCACCTGGCTGCTCAGCGACAAGGTGGTGGCCGGCGCCATGAAGCTCGGACACCTCAACCCGCAGACCCAGGAGTTCACCATCGGGTAGCGGGGACGGATCCCTCGTCTGTTTCGCCCGGTTGAGAGAGGGGCGGCCGTGAGGTCGCCCTCTCTCGCTCCCCGGCCCGGCCGGACCGTGAGGGGCGACCAGCCGGTTTGCGGGTTTCCTCCCCAACGGCTAGGGTCGAAGGGTCCCTGACCCCGCACGTGCTTTTGCCATGGGCGATTCCCGTGGGGCCACGCGCGGGCCAATAGGACGAGGAGGTGGGGACACGTGAGAAGGAGAATCCGATGGTCCACGCTGGCCGTCTCCATGACGGCCCTGGTGGCCGTGGGGGTGCCGGCGCAGGCCGACCATGCCACGCGGCCAAGCACCACGAACATCCATGCCCTGGGGCACAGCCCCCAGGAAGGGACGTTCAGCGTCCCCGATGGACAGCGGGTGATCAACTCCGACATCGCGTTCTGGGGAGACATCGCGTTCAACGGGAACTACAACGGGTTCCGGGTGATCGACATCTCCGCACCCGGGAACCCGAAGGAGATCTCCCACCCAGAGTGCAATGGTGACCAGGGCGACATCGTGGTCTGGGAGGACATCCTGGTCCGATCGTGGAACTCGCCGGCCCCGGCGGGACGGACCTGCGACGGTGAGCCGGTGCCGGTGGGCTTCGAGGGCGTGCACGTCTGGGACATCAGCGACCTCGACAACCCCACGCTGCTCACCGCGGTGGAGTTCAGCGCGGCGGGAGCGGCGCAGCGGGGCACCGCGGACGGCTGCGGCTCCCACACGGCGACGCTGGTCCCCGATCTCGAGAGCGATCGCCTGCTCGTCTACAGCAACAACTCGTCGGGTGCTGGTCGCCCAGTGTGCGACGCCATGGACATCATCGAGGTGCCCACGGACGATCCGTCCAGCGCCAGCCACATCGGCTACGTTCCGCTCACCGGCGGCTCGCTCGGCAGCAACAACGGCTGCCACGACGCCGGTGCGATCCTCGGAGACGTCAACAAGCTGGTGTGCGCCAGTGGCCACGCCGCGAACGTGTTCTCGATCGGCGCGCCCGGCGGTGGCACTCTCGAGAACCCACAGTTCCTCTACACGATCGAGGAATCGGATGCGTTCGGGAACAAGGTCGGCATCGGGGGACGGTGGCACTCGGCCGGCTTCACCTGGGACGGGGAGGTCATCGTCCTGGGGTGGGAGCCTGGCGGTGGCGGCGCGGCAGAGTGCGAGGCCACGGACCCCGACATCAAGAAGAGCATGTTCTTCTACGACGCCGACACCGGGGCCAAGCTCGGCCAGTGGGTGCTCCCAAACCCGCAGGGGGCCGACGAGAACTGCACGATCCACGTCTACAACATCGTGCCCCTTCGGAGCGGCCGGTACGTCGCGGTGAGCGGGAACTACCAGGCCGGGACGTGGGCCACCGACTTCACCGACCCGGCCAACCCGGTCACGGTCGGCTGGTCCGACCCGCCCTCGCTCGGGCCCGGCCCCTTCTGCGGCGGGCAGTGCCAGATCGGCGGTGCGTGGTCGAGCTACTGGTACAACAACTTCATCTACGAGTCGGAGATCCAGGCCGGTCTGAACGTGTTCCGGCTGAGCGACTCCGCGACCGGCGGAGCGATCAAGCTGGATCACCTGAACCCGCAGACGCAGGAGTTCTCCCTGTAGCGTTCGCGGGCTGACGTTGGTGGGGGGTGGGCGCCGGCCCACCCCCCACGGCTATCCTCGTGCCGAGGTGACCACGGGGCGGCTGCTGGTTCGGGGGACGGGGGCCTGGATCGGCTCGGGCGAGGTCATCGAGGCCGCTGCCGTGGTCCTCGAAGGAACTCGGGTCACCTTCGCCGGTCCGGCCTGGGAGGCGCCCGAGGCGGACCGGCAGATCCGGGGCGACTGGTTCCTGATCCCCGGCGTCCTCGACCACCACGTCCACATCTGCCTGTCGGATCCGAGGGCGGTCCTCCGGGGCGGGGTGACGTTCGTCCGGGACCTGGCCTGGCCCGCCGAGGACATCTTCCCCCTGGCCGATATCTCCCAGGCCACGGACTTCGACGGTCCGGCCATCGCTGCGGCCGGCCCGATGATCACGGCTCCGGGAGGCTACCCGACCGCCTCGGGGTGGGCGCCCGCCGGGACGGGGATGGAGGTGGCCGGGACGGACGAGGCGGCCCGGGCCGTGGCCCGGATCGCGGACCAGGACCCCGCTGTGATCAAGATCGCCCTCAACTCCGAGGCGGGGCCCACGCTCACCGACGGCGAGCTCCTGGCAGTATGCGACGCCGCTCACGAGCGGGGTCTGGCGGTGACGGCCCACGTCCAGGGCCGCGGTCAGACGGAGCGGGCGCTTGGTGCCGGCGTGGACGAGCTGGCGCACTGCCCGTGGACCGAGCGGCTGGCCGATGACCTCGTCGAGGCCCTGGCCCGGACCGTGGCCGTGGTCAGCACACTCGACATCCATTCCTACGGGCGGGACACGCCGGAGCTAGGGACGGCCCTGGACAACCTCCGCCGGTTCGTGGCCGCCGGGGGGCGGGTCCGGTACGGAACCGACCTCGGCAACGGGCCCATCCCTCCCGGGATCCACGTCGGAGAGGTCCGCCACCTGGCCGAGGCCGGCCTCGACGCGGCCGCGATCCTGGGCGCCATGACGCTGTCACCTCTTCGGGAGGGGATCGAGGCCGACATGGTCGGGCTGGCCGGGGACCCCTTCGAGGATCTGGAGGCCCTGGGCCGGGTCCGCCTGGTGGTCCGTGGGGGCACGGTTCGGCTGGGCCCCTGAGCCCCGGTACGATGCCGCCGATGACCGACATCCCCAAGCCCCGCGTCGGGGTGGTGCTCGCCGCCGGGCGGTCCGAGCGGCTCCGGGCCGTGACCGGGGGCGGCTCGAAGGCGCTGGTCCGGCTGGGGGGCCTGCGACTGGTTGAGCGCGCCATCCGCACCCTGCTGACGAACGAGGTTGAGTTCGTGGTCGTCGTGGTCGGCTATCACGCCGGCCCGGTGGCCGCCGTGGCCCAGCGCGCCGCGCCGGGGCGGGTCCAGGTGGTGGAGGCCTCCGATTGGGAGGAGGGCAACGGGGCTTCGCTGGCCGCAGCCGAGCCCGTCCTGGGCGCCGAGCCAGGCTTCCTGGCCGTCAGCGCCGACCACGTGTTCGCCGAGGATGCCCTGGGGGACC
Organism: Actinomycetota bacterium; assembly: GCA_050692915.1. Lineage (GTDB taxonomy): Bacteria > Actinomycetota > UBA4738 > UBA4738 > CALAEC01 > CALAEC01. The sequence goes on from JBOGVU010000004.1 coordinate 36,333, forward strand.
TGACGAGGGCCGGCGGGCCGGCCGTCCTCGTCGACCCCTCGCCGGAGCCGGAGGTGTGGAAGGAGGCCACCAAGGTCCGTATGGGGGCGGACGGGCGGGTGCAGGAGCTGGGGAAAGACGTGGACTCGCCCACGGTGGACGCCGGCGCCTTCCTCTTACCCCGGGAGGTGTTCGACGCGATCCGGAGGAGCAGGGCGCGCGGCGACGGGTCCCTGGCGGTGGCGGTGACCGAGCTCGGGAGAACCGTGCCGGTGGCCGCCGTGGCCATCCGGGCCGAGGCGTGGTGGCAGGACGTGGACACGCCCGAAGATCTGGCTCTGGCCGCCCGCAGGCTCCGGGCCGGCCTGCCCCGGCCCGGTGACGGCCCGGTGGCCCGGCTCTTGAACAGGCGCCTGTCGGTGCCGGTGTCCTGGCTGCTGGTCCGGTTCGGCCCGAACCCGGACCTGCTGTCGGCGGCGGCGTTCGTGGTGGGGCTGGTGGCCGCGGCCTTCCTGGCCGCGGGTCTCGGGGTGGCCGGCGGCCTCATGGCCCAGCTCTGCTCGGTCCTGGACGGGGTTGACGGCGAGGTGGCCCGGCTTCAGCTCCGGGCCGGGCCCCGGGGGACCCTGCTGGACGGGGTCCTCGACCGACTGGGCGACGCGGCCATCTGCGCCGCCCTGGGCGTCTGGGCGTCTTCCGCAGGGACGTCCCCGGCCGTGGTGGTGGTCCTGGTGGCCGCGGCCACCACCGGAGCCATGCTGTCTATGGCCACGAAGGACCGGGTGGCGGCCCTCGGCCTGGAGCCCCCCTCCGAGCGGCGGATCGGCTGGCTCCTGGGGGGCCGGGACGGCCGCCTCCTACTGATCGGGGTCCTTTCCGTGCTGGGGATGCCCCAGGCGGCCCTGGCGGCCACGGCCGGCACCTCGCTGGTCTCCGCGGCCATCCGGGTGTCGTTCGCCCGGACCGTCCCACCGTCCTGAGGCCGCCGTCGCCGTCGGTACAATGGTGCTGATGGGCACCGATCGGATCGTCGTCCACGGCGCCCGAGAACACAATCTCCGGAACGTCCACCTGGAGCTTCCCCGGGATCGGCTGATCGTGTTCACGGGCCTGTCCGGCTCCGGGAAGTCGTCGCTGGCCTTCGACACGATCTACGCCGAGGGCCAGCGCCGGTACGTGGAGTCGCTTTCCGCGTACGCCCGCCAGTTCCTGGGCCAGATGGAGAAGCCCGACGTTGACTTCATCGAGGGCCTCTCGCCGGCCATCTCCATCGACCAGAAGTCCGGGTCCCGGAACCCCCGGTCCACCGTGGGGACGATCACCGAGGTGTACGACTACCTGCGGGTCCTGTACGCCAGGATCGGCCACCCGCACTGCCCGAAGTGCGGCCGGCCCATCGGCCGCCAGACCCCCGACCAGATCGTCGACCAGGTCATAAGCCTGCCCGAAGGGACCAGGTTCCAGGTACTGGCGCCGGTGGTCCGGGGACGGAAGGGGGAGTACGAGCGCCTCCTGAAGGACCTGGCCCGCCGGGGGTTCTCCCGAGCCCGGATCGACGGCCAGGTCCGGGAGCTCTCCGAGCCGATCCGGCTGGACCGGTACTACAAGCACGACATCGAGGTCGTGGTGGACCGACTCGTGGCCAAGCCGGACATCCGCCGCCGTGTGGCGGACTCGGTGGAGACCGCCCTGGAGCTGTCGGAGGGCCTGGCGGCCCTGGCCGTGCAGACCGACGGCCGCGAGGAGATCGTCACGTTCTCCGAGAAGCTGGCCTGCACCTTCGACGGGCTGTCGTTCGACGAGCTGGCCCCTCGGAACTTCTCGTTCAATTCCCCGTACGGGGCCTGCGTCTCCTGCGACGGGCTGGGGACCCGGCTCGAGGTCGATCCGGCGCTGGTGGTGCCCGACCCCGACCTTTCGATCCGCGAGGGCGCCCTGGCCCCGTTCGCCTCCGCCCGGCTCGAGTACTGGGGCCGGGTGCTGGAGGCCACGGCGGAGGGACACCGGTTCTCCCTGGACACGCCCTGGCTGCGGCTCTCCCAGGCAGCCAAGGACGTGGTCCTGTACGGCTCCGACCGGGAGATCTACGTCCGCTACCGGAACCGGTACGGTCGCCAGCGGGCCTACTGGACCACCTATGAGGGCGTGATCCCAGTGGTCGAGCGCCGCCACGCCGAGACCGACTCGGATCACGCCCGGTGGCGGTGGGAGCAGTACATGCGGGAGGTCCCGTGTCGGTCGTGCAAGGGGGCCCGGCTGAAGCCGGAATCGCTGGCGGTCACGGTGGCCGACCTGAACATCGCCGAGCTGACCTCGATGTCGGTGTCGGCCACGCTCGACTTCCTGGGGGCGTTCACGGAGCGGCTGTCCGACCGCGAGCGCATGATCGCCGAGCGTCTCCTCAAGGAGATCCGGGCCCGGCTGGGGTTCCTGGTGGACGTGGGGCTCGACTACCTCACGCTGGCCCGGACCGCGGGGACCCTGGCCGGGGGCGAGGCCCAGCGGATCCGGCTGGCCTCCCAGATCGGGTCGGGGCTGGTGGGCGTGCTGTACGTGCTGGACGAGCCGTCCATCGGTCTCCACCAGCGGGACAACCGCAGGCTGATCGACACGCTGGTGCGGCTCCGGGACCTGGGCAACACGCTGATCGTGGTGGAGCACGACGAGGCCACTATCCGGGCCGCCGACTGGGTCGTGGACATCGGCCCGGGGGCCGGAGAGGCCGGCGGTGAGATCGTGTATGCGGGCTCGGTCGAGGGGATCCTGGACCACGAGCCCTCGATCACCGGCGCGTACATGGCGGGCCGGCGCAGCATCCCCACGCCTCGGGTCCGCCGGCAACCCGACGGCCGGACCCTGGAGGTGAAGGGGGCCGCCGAGCACAACCTCAAGCGGATCGACGTGGCGTTCCCGCTGGGGCTGCTGATCTGCGTGACCGGCGTGTCCGGCTCGGGCAAGTCGACGCTGGTCGAGGACGTGATCCACCGGGCCCTCCAGCAGAAGGTGAACCGCTCCCGGATCGTTCCGGGGAAGCACCGGCGGCTGGTGGGATGGGAGGAGATCGACAAGGTGGTGCACGTGGACCAGTCGCCGATCGGCAGGACGCCCAGGTCGAACCCGGCCACGTATACCGGCGTGTTCGACCACGTCCGCCGGCTGTTCTCCCAGACCCCCGAGGCCCGGGTCCGCGGGTACAAGCCAGGCCGGTTCTCGTTCAACGTCCGGGGAGGCCGGTGCGAGGCCTGCGCCGGGGACGGCCAGATCAAGATCGAGATGCACTTCCTGCCCGACGTGTACGTCACCTGCGAGCAGTGCAAGGGGAAGCGGTACAACCGGGAGACGCTGGCGGTGCGGTTCAAGGGGCGGAGCGTCGCCGACGTCCTGGCGATGAGCGTGGACGAGGGGCTGGAGTTCTTCCGGAACATCCCGGTGATCGCCAGGCACCTTCAGACCCTCTCGGACGTGGGGCTGGGCTATATCAAGCTCGGCCAGCCCGCGCCGACCCTGTCCGGCGGCGAGGCTCAGCGGGTGAAGCTGGCCTCGGAGCTCTCCCGGCGGGCCACCGGCAGGACCTTCTACATCCTGGACGAGCCCACCACCGGGCTCCACTTCGATGACGTCCGGAAGCTGCTGTCGGTCCTGGAGCGGCTGGTCGAGGCGGGGAACACCGTGGTCGTGATCGAGCACAACCTCGACGTGGTCAAGACGGCGGACTGGCTTATCGACCTGGGGCCCGAGGGGGGCGAGGGTGGCGGCGAGGTGGTGGCCTCGGGGCCGCCCGAGGAGGTCGCTCACGCACGTGGGTCCCACACCGGCCGGTTCCTGGCCGCGGTTCTGGAGGCCCCCGAGCCGGCGGCGGCCGCCCGGACCCCCGCGTGAGCCGCCGGGTCTGTGATAGAACACGTCCCGCTGTGCTGAGTCGGCTCGTGCCCGTCCTGGGCATCATCGCGCTGGTGGCCACGGCCTGCGGTTCGCCCGACATCGTGGTCCGGTCCGGGGAGCCCGAGGGACCCTCGTGGTTCTCGCTGGTGGTGGACTCGACCGGCGATGCCGGGGCGGGGCTCTCGTTGGCCACGGACGCCGACGGCAACCCCCACCTGGCCTACGTGGCCCTGGAGGAGGAGGTCGAGGGGGAGGCGCCCGCGCCCGACCCGCTGGCTCCCACGCTCCCGGCGGTGATGCACGCCCACCTTGTGGGGGAAGCCTGGACCCGGGGACCGGTGGCCGAGGAGCAGGAGCTCGACGGGGCGTCGGAGACGGCCATCGCCGTCGGCGCCGACGGGGTGCACCACGTGGCCTGGACCGCCGGCGGCCAGGTTCTCTACTCGTCGAACGCCGGCGGCGAGTTCGCCGAGGAGCGGGAGACGGTGGCCGACATCGGGGCCGTGGGCTTGTCGATCGCCGCCGACGGGGACGGGACGCCCCTGATCGCGTTCCAGACCGCCCTGGATGAGGCCGAGGGCCCAGCCTCGCTGATCAGGCTGGCCACGCCGGAAGGCGAGGGAGCCTGGACGCTGGAGACCGTGGCGGAGGCGTCCGCGCCGGAGGAGCCGGCCGGCACGGCGGTCGTCGTCACCCCCGACGGGCCGGTGGTGGCGTTCGGGTCCGACGGGGCCACGCTGGTGGGGGAGCGGCGGGGCACGCGGTGGTTCAGCGAGACCGTGGACGAGGACGGCGGCGTGGGGATGGCGGGTTCCCCCGACGCCGACGGGAACCCTCACCTGGCGTACCTGACGGGGACCGGCGACGTCAAGCACGCCCACTCGATCGATGGCGGGCCGTGGGACGTCTCCGACGTCGGCTCGGGGGCCACCGGCTCCCCGGCCTCGATCGCCCTGGACGCCGAGGGAGTCCACCAAATCGCCTGGCAGACCGCCGACGGACTGGCCTACGCCTCGAACGCCGGTGGAGACGAGTTCGCCGAGGAGGAGCTGCCCGCCTCCACGGCCGAGGGCGTCCGGCCCAGGGTGGGCGCCGGCGCCGACGGGACCGTGTACGTGGCCTTCCGGGACGAGAGCGACACCGAGGTCCAGATGGCCGTCCGCAGCGAGGACGCCCCCCTCCTGGCGGTGCCCGCCCCCGAGGAGGCTGCGGGCGGCGGGGGTGCCGGGCCGCCGACCGGCCCGCCCCCCTGTGAGCCGGAGGGGACCGAGCTGGCCATCACCGCCCCGCCCGGAGGGGCGGGAACCGGGTTCGACACGGATTGCTTGGCTGCTCCGGCCGGCGAGGCCTTCACGATCGAATTCGATAACCAGGACGACGGAGCAGCCCCGCAGACCCACAACGTCGCCATCTACACAGAACAGCCTCCAGCGGGGCAACCTCTGTTCCAGGGAGAGATCTTCCCCGCACCGGCCGCAATGACCTATGAGGTCGACCCCATCGACGAGCCCGGCAACTACTTCTTCCAGTGTGACGTTCACCCGACCACCATGACCGGGACGTTCGTGGTAGCCGTCGCAGACGGCGAAGGCGGCTAGCGGACCGACCGAATCCCTCGCGCTCGCCCGGTGGAGCCCTACAATGGGGCCGGACGGGCAGCGTGACCGACGACATCCCGAGACCGGACCCGGCTTCTGTCCCCGACGCCCCGGGGGCGTACCTCTTCCGTGACCGTGACGGCCGGGTCATCTACGCGGGGAAGGCCAAGTCCCTCCGGAAGCGGCTGGGCGCGTACTGGGGCCGTCCCCTCCATCCCCGGACCGAGGCCATGGTGGAGGCGGCCGACCGGGTCGAGTGGATCGTGGCCTCCGGCGAGGTGGACGCCCTCCACCTCGAGTACAACCTGATCCAGGAGCACCGCCCTCGGTTCAACGTCCGGTACCGGGACGACAAGTCGTATCCGTACCTGGCGCTCACCGTGGCCGAGCGGTGGCCCCGGGCCATGGTGACCCGGTCGAAGCGGCGGAAGGGCATGCGGTCGTTCGGCCCGTACGCCCACGCGTACGCGATCCGGGAGACCCTGGACGCCCTCACCCGGGTGTTCCCCGTCCGGACCTGCTCGAACGGCTTCTTCGACCAGCGGCGCCGGGCCGGCCGGCCGTGCCTCTACTACGACATCGGCCGGTGCGCCGGGCCGTGCGTGCCGGAGAAGACCGGCGTGACCGATGAGGGATACCGCGAGCACGTGGACCGGCTGGCCGACTTCCTGGCCGGAAACCACCGTCCCATCCTCCGGGAGCTGGAGGTGGAGATGCGTTCGGCCTCCGCGACCGAGGAGTACGAGAAGGCCGCCCGGTTCCGGGACCGCCTCACTGCCGCCGGGAAGGCCATCGAGTCCCAGGAGATGGTGCTGTCCCAGCGGGAGAACCTCGACGTGATCGGGCTCGACGAGGACGATCTGGAGGCGGCGTTCCAGGTGTTCTTCGTCCGGCGGGGCCGGGTCACCGGCCGCCGGGGCTGGGTGGTGGACCGGGTCGAGGATCTCGACGCGCCGGCGCTGGTGTCCTCGTTCCTGGAGCAGCTGTACATGGAGCGCGACGAGGTCCCCGCCCGGGTGCTGGTGCCGGTGTGGCCGCGGGACCGCGATGTACTGGAGGAGTGGCTGTCCGGTCGCCGGGGAAGCGCCGTGCGCATCGCCCTCCCGGAGCGGGGGGACAAGCGTCGCCTCCTCCAGGTGGTGACCACCAACGCGAGGGAGGCCTTCCTCCGCCACAAGCTGAAGCGGGCCTCGGACTTCGCGGCCCGATCCCGGGCTCTGGCCGAGCTCGGCGAGGCCCTCGGGCTGGCCCAGCCGCCGCTGCGGATCGAGGCGTACGACGTTTCGAACATCGGTCCGACGGCAACCGTGGGCTCGATGGTGGTGTTCGAGGACGGCCTCCCGAAGCGCTCCGACTACCGCCGGTTCGAGATCAAGGGCGTCCCCGGGCAGGACGATATCGCCTCCATGGAGGAGATGCTCCGGCGGCGGTTCACCCGGTACCTCAGGGAGCTAGACGAGCCGGTGGCGAAGCGGCGCCGGTTCGCCTACCCGCCCTCGCTGGTCGTGGTGGACGGCGGGCGGGGCCAGCTGAACGTGGCCCTCCGGGTCCTGGATGAGCTCGGCCTCGATGTCCCCGCGATCGGCCTGGCCAAGCGGCTGGAAGAGGTGTACCTACCCGGGCAGCCGGAGCCGCTCCGGATAGGCCGGGGCTCGGAGGCGCTGTTCGTCCTCCAGCACGTCCGGGACGAGGCCCACCGGTTCGCGGTCGACTACCACCGGCGGCTCCGGGAGCGCCGGGCCATGGCCTCGCCGCTCGACGAGGTGCCGGGGATCGGCCCGGCCAGGAAGAAGGCCCTGCTCCGGCAGTTCGGCTCGCTGGCCCGGCTGGCCCGGGCCTCGGAGGAGGAGATCGCGGCCACCCCGGGGGTGGGCCCCCGCCTGGCCGCCGAGGTCGCGTCTCGCCTCCACCGGCCTTCCGAGGCGGCCTCGGCGTGACCGCCCAGCCGGCCAGACGGGAGGAGCCTCGCCGGCTCCCCACCGGGCCCCAGTTCACCCTGATCACCGGCCTGTCAGGGGCCGGCCGATCGGAGGCGGCCAAGTGCCTGGAGGACCTGGGGTTCTTCGTGGTTGACAACCTGCCCCCGGCGCTGATCCCGAAGATGGCCGAGCTCGTGGAGGCCACCGGCGGTCCCCAGCGGGTGGCCATCGTGGCCGACGCCCGCGGCGGGAAGTTCTTCGGTGACCTGGCCAACGCCCTCGACGTGCTCAGGCAGCGGCGGATCGCCACCCGGATCCTGTTCCTGGAGGCCTCGGACGAGGTGCTGGTCAGCCGGTTCGCCGAGACCCGGCGGAAGCATCCACTGGCCCCGGAGGACCGGCGTGAGGAGGGGATCCGCCGGGAGCGGGCCATCATGGAGGCCCTCCGGGGCGAGGCCGACCTGGTCATCGACACGACCGGGCTGACCCCGAACGAGCTCCGGGAGCGGGTCCGGGACGCCTTCTCCAAGGCCCCCCCGGAGGCCGGCCTCCAGGTGGCGGTGGTCTCGTTCGGCTACAAGTTCGGTGTTCCCCGCGATGCAGACGTCGTGCTCGATGTGCGGTTCCTGCCCAACCCCTACTGGATCGACTGGCTCCGGTCTCTCCCGGGGACCGAGGCCCCCGTCCAGAGGTTCGTGACGGGCCAGCCCACGTACGCCGAGTTCATGAGCCGCCTCCGGGGGCTCCTCGACTACGTGCTCCCGGGGTTCATGGCAGAGGGGAAGTCGTACCTGACCGTGGCGGTGGGGTGCACCGGCGGGCGCCATCGGTCGGTGGTTGTGGCCGAGGACCTCCTGGCGTACTTCCGGGAGAAGGGCCTGCCGGTGACCCGAGATCACCGCGACATCGGCCGGGACTAGGTACGCTCCTCACCCGTGAGCCGCGCCCTGGCGCTTGCGCTCGTCGCGCTGACAGTGGCGTGCGACGGGCCTGACGGTGGGTCGGGGCCGTCGGATGCCGGCGGCTCCGGTCTGGCCCCGGTGGTGCTCCGGGCCGGCGAGGTCCCCGAGGGGCTGGAGCCGGACCAGGCCGGGCCGATCGCGTCGATCCGGGACGTCCTGCCCCTGAGGCGGCGGTTTCCGAACCTCCCCCCGCTCGCGGACGGGCTCGCGGAGGGGTTCGTGGAAGGGTACCGGCGATCGTTCGCCGGCCCCGACGGCGCGGCGTCCTCCACGGTGGTCCGCATGGCTGACCCGACGGTCGCCTCGGCCCTGGTCGCCTACCTCCGGCTGCTCCCGGTGGGGGGGCACGCCGGGACGCCAGAGGAGGTGCCGGCCACCGGCCTCGGGGAGAAGGGGTACGGGTGGCGCCTCCTGGTCCCCCGGCGCGAGTCGTCCGGCTACGTGTGGCGGTCGGGCGACCTGGTGGCCGCGGTGACGCTCAGCGGCCCGGTGGGCCGGGCGAACCCCGAGGCCTCCCTACCCCTGGCCGAACGGGTGGACGAACGCCTGGCCTGAGCTCGGTCGTGGGCGTGAAGGCCCGGCGGGTAGGATGGACCGCGAGACCACAAGGAGGCGGCGACGATGACGGTGAAGGTCGGTATCAACGGCTTCGGAAGAATCGGCCGTAACTTCTTCCGGGCGGCCAAGCGCCAGGGTGCGGACCTCGACTTCGTGGGGGTGAACGACATCACCGATGCGAGGACCCTGGCTCATCTGCTGAAGTACGACTCGGTGCTTGGGACCCTCGACGCGGACGTCGGCGTGAGCGACGAGGGGATCCGGGTGGACGGCGACGAGCTGAAGGTGCTGGCCGAGCGAGACCCGGCCGCGCTCCCGTGGAAGGAGCTGGGCGCGGAGATCGTCATCGAGTCGACCGGGCTGTTCACGGACCGGGAGAGCGCCCAGAAGCACCTGGAGGCCGGGGCACAGAAGGTGATCGTCAGCGCCCCCGCGAAGGGTGATGACATCACGATCGTCCTCGGCGTGAACCAGGATGACTACGACCCGGCCACCCATCACGTGATCTCCAACGCTTCCTGCACCACGAACTGCGTGGTCCCCATGGCCAGCGTCGTCGAGGAGGCCTTCGGCATCGACCGGGCCCTGATGACCACGTGCCACGCGTACACGAACGACCAGAACCTGCTCGACCTGCCTCACGAGGACCTCCGGCGGGCCCGGGCCGCGGCCATCAACATCGTGCCGGCGAGCACGGGGGCGGCCAAGGCCACCTCTTTGGCCATCCCCAAGCTCAAGGGGAAGATGGACGGCATGGCATTCCGGGTCCCGGTGCCGGTCGGCTCGGTGACCGACCTGGTGTGCCTCCTGGAGCGGGAGGCCACGGTCGACGAGATCAACGAGGCGTTCCGGACAGCCGCCGAGGGCCGCCTCCAGGGCATCCTCAAGTACACGGAGGACCCGCTGGTCTCCTCGGACATCGTGGGGGACCCGCACTCGTGCGTGTTCGACGCGCTCTCCACGATGGCCATCGGGAACATGGTCAAGGTGATCGGCTGGTACGACAACGAGTGGGGCTTCTCGAACCGGCTCGTGGAGCTGACCGAGCTGGTCGCCTCGAAGCGCTGAGCGTGGCGCGGCTCCGGACCATCGAGGACCTCGGCGACCTGGCCGGGCGGCGGGTCTTCATGCGGGTCGACTTCAACGTCCCGCTGGAGGGCGGCCGGGTGGCCGACGACACACGGATCGCCGCCGCCCTGCCCACGATCCATGAGCTTCGCGACCGGGGGTCACCCCTGGTCCTGGCCTCGCACCTGGGGCGCCCCGAGGGGAACGTGGTCGGAGAGCTCCGCATGGATCCCGTGGCCCGGCGCCTGGAGGAGATGGGGGGATTCCCGGTCGGCAAGATGGATGGTTGGATCGCCCGGCCCGGTGAGGGTGAGGTCGTCCTCCTGGAGAACCTGCGGTTCGACCCCGGCGAGGAGACCAACGACCCCAGGTTCGCCCGGGAGCTGGCCTCGCTGGCCGACGCGTACGTGGACGATGCGTTCGGCGCCGCACATCGGGCCCACGCCTCGGTGGTCGGGGTGGCCCGGCTTCTGCACGGTGTCGCGGGGCGCCTCATGCAGAAGGAGGTGGAGGTCCTGTCCCTGCTCGTGGAGGGTCCGGAGGAGCCGTTCGTGGCCATCCTCGGCGGGGTCAAGGTGTCCGACAAGCTCGGTGTGATCGACGCATTGCTGGATCGGGTGGACGCGCTGCTGGTGGGCGGGGCCATGGCGTTCACGTTCCTGGCCGCCCAGGGCGCCGAAACGGGCGACTCCCCGATCGAGGAGGATCAGCTGGACACGGTTCGGGCCGCGCTGGCCAAGGCCGAGAAGCGAGGGGTGGTGATCGTACTCCCCGAGGACATGGTGGCCGCGCCGGAGGCCTCGCCCGAGGCCCGGAAGGAGACGGTGCCCGCCGATCGCATCCCTCGAGGGCTGAAGGGGCTCGACGTGGGGCCGCGGACCGTCGAGGAGTTCACCCGGGTCCTGGCCGACGCCAGAACGATCTTCTGGAACGGGCCCATGGGCGTGTTCGAGCTGGAGCCGTTCGCGCTGGGGACGCGCGGCGTGGCTCAGGCCGTGGCGGCGGCGAACGCGTTCACGGTGGTCGGCGGGGGCGACAGCGTGGCGGCGATCCGGAAGCTCGGCTTCGAGGACTCGGTCGATCACCTGTCCACGGGCGGGGGAGCGTCGCTGGAGTTCCTGGAGGGGAGGACCCTTCCCGGCGTGGCCGTGTTGATGGAGGGCTGAATGGCTCGCCGTCCCATCGTGGCCGCGAACTGGAAGATGCACAAGACCCACCTCGAGGCGATCCAGGACGTCCAGAAGCTCTCTTACATGCTCGACCAGGAGGACACCGAGCGCGTCGAGGTCGTGGTGTGCCCGCCGTTCACCGCTCTGCGGGCGGTGCAGACGATCATCGAGGCCGACAAGCTGCCGTTCGCCCTGGGAGCCCAGGACGTGCACTGGGAGGAGAAGGGAGCGTTCACGGGGGAGGTGTCGCCCCCGATGCTGCAGGCTCTCAGGGTCGCGTACGTCATCGTGGGCCACTCCGAGCGCCGCCAGCACTTCGGCGAGACCGACGCCACCGCAGCCCGCAAGCTCCGCGCCGTTTTCCGCCACGGCATGACCCCGATCCTGTGCGTCGGCGAGACGGACGACGAGCGGGAGGCCGGGCGGGCCACCGAGGTGGTGATCGCCCAGGTTCGGGAGGACCTCGCGAAGGTGGGTCCCGACGAGGTGGCCCGTCTGGTGGTTGCCTACGAGCCGGTGTGGGCCATCGGCACCGGGAAAGCGTGCAGCCCCGCAGACGCCGGCGAGGCGATCCGGGCCATCAGGGATGTCCTTCAGACCATGTACTCGACCGACGTTGCCGAGGCGGTCCGGGTCCAGTACGGGGGGAGCGTCAAGGCCGGCAACGTCCGGGAGTTCATGGGCCATCCGGAGATCGACGGGGCGCTCGTGGGCGGGGCCAGCCTCGATCCCGAGGACTTCGCCCTGATCGTGAAGCACTGACCATGGCCCCACCGAAGCTCCTGTACGCGTGCCTGGATGGACTTGGGGACGAGCCCGATCCCATCCTGGGCAACCGGACGCCGCTGGAGGCCGCGGCCACGCCGTTCCTGGACGACCTGGCCGCCCGGGGCCGCGTCGGCCTGGTGCACACCGTGGGCCCCGACATCGCCCCGGAGTCCGACATCGCCGTGTTCGCCATCCTCGGCTACGACCCCGCCGAGCAGCATCCCGGTCGGGGAGTCCTGGAAGCGCTGGGGTCGGGGATGGAGTTCCGGGACGACGACCTGGCGCACCGGGTGAACTTCGCCACCGGGGAGGACGGCCACATCGTGGACCGTCGGGTCGGCCGGGACCTGTCCAGCGAGGAGGCCCGGGCCCTGGCCGACGAGGTCAACGGCCGGCTGGAGCTCCCCGCGGCGACGTTCGAGCTGCGCCCCACGGTGGAGCACCGGGGCGCCCTGGTGATCCGGTCCACCGAGGGCCCGCTGTCGGCCGAGGTCTCCAACACCGACCCGGCGTACGCGAAGGTGGGGAGCCTCGGGGTGGCCCTGGAGACGTTCGAGGATGAGGTGGCCTGGGCCGAGCCGCTGGACGCCTCGGAGGAGGCCCGCCGGGCCGCCGACCTCACGAACGCGTTCGTCAGGGAGTCGGCCCGGATCCTGGATGCATCGGAGACGAACGCCCGGCGCCGGCGGGACGGCCGGCTCCCGGCTAACCTGATCCTGACGCGGGACGCCGGCGACCACCTCCCTCGGCTGACCCCGATCCGGGAGCGGTTCGGCCCGTCGTGGGGGTGCTTCGTGGAGATGCCGGTGGAGCGGGGGATCGCCATGGCCCTGGGGATGGGGGAAGTTCCGGCGCCCTCGCCGCCCGACCCGGAGGAGCGGTACGCGGCCTGGGCGGCGGTGGCGGTCGAAGCCTTGGGTGGGTACGACGCCCTGTACGTCCACATCAAGGGACCCGACATCCCGGCCCACGACGGCCGGGCCGAGGACAAGCGGGACGTCATCGAGGTGATCGACCGAGCCTTCTTCGGCCAGGTCCTCCCGGCCATCGACCCCGGCGGCGTGATCCTGGCCGTGACCGCCGACCACGCCACATCGTGCCTCCGCAAGGCCCACACCGCCGATCCGGTCCCCTTACTCGTATGCGGGCCGGGGGTCCAGGCGGACGGGGTCACGGCCTTCGGCGAGCGGTCCGCCGCCGACGGCTCCATCGGCACGATCCGTGGCGTCGACATCCTCCCGCGCCTGGTGTCCCTCCTCCGCTAGCCCCCTAGGCCGGTCAGACCGGATAAGGGCTCGAAACCCCGCTCGGGGGGGGGCAATCCGGCGGAGGGGGTGGTGGCGTATTACTGCGAGAGGACCCAGCGTTGCTTGGGCTGGGTCCAGACACTAGTATCTGCTGGTCCTGGACCTGAGGGGGCGCACGAGTGGCGCAGGTCGCCAGCGAGCCGGTCGCGGCCGAACCGATCGGCCCGGAGTTCGGCGGAGAGCCGAGCAAGCAGGTCGTCGGCCGGAGCCCGGGCCAGCTCTTCTGGCGCCGGTTCCGGCGAGACAAGTTTGCCGTGGCCGGGGTCGTGTTCATCGCGTTGATGATCGTGCTCGCCACCGTGGGGGCCCCCCTCCTGTCCGGCGTGGTGGGCCACGAGCAGAACGAGGTGTTCGTGTCCGAGGCCCTGAGCGAGATCGGGCTCCCGATCGGCCCGACCGGCGAGTTCTGGTTCGGGGCCGACACGGCCGGGCGGGACCTGTTCGTTCGGGTGCTCTACGGGGCCAGAACCTCGCTGACGGTGGCCGTGGTGGCCACCGGCATCGCGCTGGTCATCGGCGTGACCCTGGGCCTGATCGCCGGCTTCTACCGGGGCAAGGTCGATACCTTCGTCTCCCGGCTGATCGACATCGTCCTGTCCCTGCCGATCCTCCTGCTGGCCCTGGGCCTGGTGGCGGCGTGCAGCCTCAGCCGGACCGGCTGCCTCGGGGGGCTGATCCGGCCGGGCGTGCTCCTGGTCAGCTACGTGATCGGGCTGTTCTCCTGGCCGTACATCGCCCGGATCGTCCGCGGCCAGGTCCTGTCCCTGCGGGAGAAGGAGTTCATCGAGGCCGCCCGGGCGCAGGGCGCCGGAGACGCCCGGATCATCTTCCGGGAGATCCTGCCGAACGTGACCGCCCCGATCATCGTGTACACGACCCTGATCATCCCGGCGAACATCCTGTTCGAGGCGGCCCTGTCGTTCCTGGGCATCGGGGTGAAGCCGGGGACCGCGTCATGGGGGAAGATGCTCGCCGACGCAGGAACCGGGATCTTCACCGTGGCCTGGTGGATGATGCTGTTCCCCGGCCTGTTCCTGTTCCTGACCACCCTGGCCTTCAACCTGGTCGGCGACGGTCTGCGGGACGCGCTCGACCCACGCACGGCTCGGTGAAGCGATGACCGGCGAGAGAGAGGAGACGGCCTGGAGCACTCGGTGGTACTCGGGTACGTGAGAGAGGGGATGACGTGAAGCGATATACGAGACTGATCGCCCTCGCCGGGGTGCTGGCCCTCGCGGCCGCCGCCTGCGGCGAGGAGGCGGCGCCGCCCGCAGCCGAGGGCGAAGAGGCCCAGCGGGGCGGAACGCTCCTGGCCGGCCTGGAGTCGGACGTCGATGACGCTTTCGACCCCCAGAAGGAGTACTACTCGGTCACGTGGGGCTTCTACCACTGTTGCCTCCTGCGGACGCTGATCACGACGCCGCTCACTACGGCCGAGAACGGAGGGGATGAGCCACAGCCGGACCTGGCCACGGATCTGCCGGAGGTCTCGGAGGACGGGCTCACCTACACCTTCACTATCCGGGACGGGGTGACCTTCGCCCCCCCGTATCAGGACACGGAGATCACGGCCCAGTCCTTCATCAACGCCATGGAGCGGGAGGCCACCCCGGCGGTCGGCGCCGGGTACCCGTTCTACTACTCGGTGATCGAGGGGTTCGACGAGTTCTCCGAAGGTGAGGCCGACACCATCTCCGGGATGACCGCGGTCGACGACAAGACCCTGGAGATCACCCTGAGCCGGCCGGCCGGGGACTTCCCGCTCCGGATGATGATGGCGGCGACAGCGCCGATCCCCGATGGGGCCGCCGACGGGCACGACAAGGACTACGGGCGGTTCCTGATCTCCTCGGGCCCGTACATGTTCGAGGGGGCGGACGAGGCCACGGCGCCGCCGGCCGAGCCCTTCCCCGGCTACGAGCCCGGGCGGTCGATCGTCCTGGTTCGGAACCCGTCATGGAGCGCCGACACGGACCCCCTCCGGGAGGCGTACCTCGACCGGATGGAGATCCAGATCGGGCTGACGACCGACGACGGCGCCCTTCGGGTCGACAGCGGCGAGATGCATCTCATGCTCGACGCGATTCCGCCGGCCCAGCAGATCCAGGCGTACCAGGGGGATCCGGAGCGCCAGGACCAGCTGTTCTCCTTCACCGGCGACGGCACGTACTACGTGTCGATGAACGTGGCCGAGCCTCCATTCGACGACGTCAACGTCCGTCGGGCCGTGAACTTCGCCCTCGACCGGGCCGGCCTGCTCCAGATCCGGGGCGGACCGCTGTTCGGTGAGGTGGCGAACCACGCCATCACGGATCCGTTGACGAACTTCCTGAACGCGGACTACGATCCGTATCCATCGCCGGACGGTTCCGGCGATATCGCCGCGGCGCAGGAGGAGATGGCCCAGTCCGCGTACGACTCGGATGGGGATGGCGTCTGTGACGACCCGGTGTGCGAGAACGTCGTCTCGGTCACCGACGAGGCCGACCCATACCCCGACCAGTCGGCGCTGATCAGCCAGAACCTCGAGCCGCTGGGGCTCACCTTGGACGTCACGACGCAGGAGCGCACCACGATGTACGACAGCTGCAACGACCCCGGTGCGCACGTGGCGCTGTGCCTGGGCCCCGGGTGGTCCAAGGACTACTCGGACGCCACCACGTTCGGCGAGGCGCTGTTCGGATCGGCGGCCGTCGGTCCGGACTCGTGCTGCAACTACGCCCTGGTGGGGGCCCCTTCGGACGTCCTGGAGGAGCACGGCTACGAGGTCACCGAGGTCCCCAGCGTCGACGCCGATTTCCTGGCGTGCGACGAGATGGAGCTCGGGGACGAACGGCTCCAGTGCTGGGCCGACTTCGACCGGAAGATCACCGAAGAGGTCGTGCCGTGGGTTCCGATCAGCTTCTTCCGCGACGCGTTCATCGTGAGTGACGCGGTCCGGAACTTCGACTACGACCAGTTCTCGGGTCAGCCCGATCTCGCTGGCTTGTCGCTCGCGGGCGGAGGCTCCGCCTAGGAACGACGGGCGAGGGGATGAGTGGGGGTCCGTCGGGGCCCCCACTCCCCTCGTGGGGGATAATCGGGGGCGACATGGGACGGTACCTGATCCGGCGGACGCTGTTCCTGGCCTTGGTGCTGGTGACCGTGTCCTTCCTGACGTTCCTGATCTTCTACAAGCTTCCGCCGGGCGACCCGGCGCGGAGGGCCGCGGGCCGGCGGACCAGCCCGGACATCATCCAGCAGGCCCGAGAGAACCTCGGGCTGGACAGGCCCTGGTACGTGCAGTACGGCCGGTTCGCCAAGGGCCTGGTCCCGTGGCCGGGGTTCTTCCTGAACGAGCAGGTGTACTTCTCCTACAACAACTTCGTCCCGGTCAAAGAGCAGCTCTACCAACGGCTCCCCGTCACCGCCGTGATGGCGGTCGGCGCCTCGGTGGTGTGGGTCCTCATCGGGCTCCCGATCGGGATCATGTCGGCGATCAAACCGAGGTCGACCCGGGACCGGGCCGGGATGCTCTTTGCGCTCTTCGGCGTGTCCGCCCCGGTGTTCTGGCTCGGCTACGTGATGCTGTACGTGTTCTGGTTCAAGCTGAGCTGGTTCCCGGGGAGCACCCTGCCCATCGACGAGACGCTCTGGGAGTCCGTGCTCCGGGGCCGCTTCGTCCTGCCCTGGATCACGCTCTCGTTGACCTTCGCCGCCTTCTACGCTCGGATGACCCGCTCCAACCTGATCGAGACCATGAGCGAGGACTACATCCGGACGGCTCGCGCCAAGGGACTGTCGGAGCGTCGGGTGATCTTCAAGCACGGCCTCCGCGCGGCGCTGACTCCCGTGGTGACGATGTTCGGGCTCGACCTGGGGATCCTGCTCGGTGGGGCCGTCATCACCGAGCAGGTGTTCAACCTCCCCGGCATTGGCCACTACGTCATCGACGCGCTGACCACGAACGACTTCCCCGCGGTGATGGGGGTCACCGTGTTCGCGGCGCTCTTCATCATCGTGGCGAACCTCCTGGTCGACGTGGCCTACGCATTCCTCGACCCGCGGGTGAGGTACGGGTAGTGGGGGAGCCGCTCCTGGAAGTGCGGGATCTGACCGTCCATTTCCCGACCGACGACGGCCTGGTGAAGGCCGTTGACGGCGTGTCGTTCTCGGTCGACCGGGGGGAGACCCTCGGCGTGGTGGGGGAGTCGGGCTCCGGCAAGACCGTGACGTTCCTTACGGTGATGGGGCTGATCAGCCGGAAGTCGGCCCACGTGAGCGGCGAGGTCATCTTTCAGGGCCAGAACCTGCTCGAGCTGCCGGACGAGGACATGCAGGACATCCGGGGGTCCCGGATCAGCATGATCTTCCAGGATCCCATGACCTCGCTCCACCCCTACTACCGGGTGGGGGAGCAGATCGTGGAGGCCATCCGCACCCACCAGGACATCTCGAAGCGCGATGCCCGGAAGCAGGCCGTGGAGATGCTCCGCCGGGTAGGCATCCCTCGCCCCGACGAGAGGGTCCGCCAGTACCCGCATGAGTTCTCGGGCGGGATGCGCCAGCGGGCCATGATCGCAATGGCTCTGTCCCTGAACCCCGATCTCCTCATCGCGGACGAGCCGACCACGGCGCTCGATGTGACCGTCCAAGCACAGATCCTCGACCTGATCGGCCGGCTGAAGGACGAGTTCGATGCATCGGTCGTGATCATCACGCACGACCTCGGCGTGGTGGCCGAGCACGCCGACCACGTCCAGGTGATGTACGCGGGGAGGATCGCCGAGTCCGGGCGACGTAACGACATCTACTACGGCGCGCGCCACCCGTACACGTGGGGCCTCCTGCAGTCGATCACCAGACTCGATCAGCCCAGGCAGGAGCGGCTCCGCCCGATCCGGGGCCTCCCGCCGTCGTTGATCTTCGTGCCGTCCGGGTGCCCGTTCCACCCGCGGTGTCCTTACGTCATGGACGTGTGCAAGACCGAGGTGCCACCGCTCCTCAGTGAGGACGGAAAGCATGCCTCGGCCTGTCACCTTCCGCTGGCCGAGAAGGAGCGGATCTTCAACGAGGACGTGGCGGTGAAGACGTGAGCGTCACTGCACGCCGGCCCGGCCCCGGCTCCGACGGAGAGCCACTGGTCCGGTTGCGCGGGGTGAAGAAGTACTTCCCGATCACCCGGGGCATCATCCTCCAGCGCAAGGTCGGTCAGGTCCATGCCGTCGACGGGATCGACCTCGAGATCCCCGCGGGCGAGACCTTCGGGCTCGTGGGGGAGACGGGCTGTGGGAAATCCACCACGGCCCGCCTGGTCACGCGTCTGCTCGACGCGACCGAGGGGTCGATCGAGTACGACGGCAAGGACATCACACGCCTGAGCCGCCGGAGGATGCGGCCCCTCCGACGGGAGATCGCCATGATCTTCCAGGACCCGTACGCCTCGCTGAACCCGCGGAAGACGGTGGGCTCGATCATCGGGGAGCCGTTCCAGATCCACGGCCTGGCCGGACGGACCGGGATGGGCAGCCCCTGGGCCTCCCCGGCCGCCCGGCTGGTGGGGCCCCTGATCGCGCTGGCGGCCCTCGTGATCGCGGTGGTGGCGGGGTTCTCCGCATCGATCGAGGTCCCCCTGGCGCTCCCGTTCGGGCTGCTGGGCCTGGCGATCCTGGTGGAGGTGCTTCGCCGGCTCCTGGCCCTCCCGGCCCGGCGGAGGTGGAACCGGGAGGTCCGGACGGAGGTCCAGCGGCTGATGGAGCTCGTCGGCCTCAACCCCGAGCACTACAACCGGTTCCCCCACGAGTTCTCGGGCGGCCAGCGCCAGCGGATCGGGGTGGCCCGGGCCCTGGCGCTCCGGCCTCGCCTCATCGTCTGCGACGAGCCGGTGTCCGCGCTCGACGTCTCGATCCAGGCCCAGATCCTGAACCTGCTGGAGGATCTGCAGGAGGAGTTCCACCTGACCTACCTGTTCATCGCCCACGACCTGTCGGTGGTGAAGCACATGAGCGACCAGGTGGCGGTGATGTATCTGGGTCGGATCGTGGAGATCGCGCCGGGGGAGACGCTCTATGTGAACCCCAAGCACCCCTACACCGGCGCCCTGTTGTCCGCGGTCCCCATCCCCGATCCCGAGCTCGCCGCCCAGCGGCACCGCATCATCCTGGAGGGCGATGTGCCCTCGCCGATCGACCCCCCCTCCGGTTGTCGGTTCCATCCCAGGTGCCCGAGGGCGCAATTCCCGGTGTGCAAGGAGGACGACCCGAGGCTCACGCCGCACCACCGGGGCCAGCTCGCCGCGTGCCACTTCCCTCTAGAGGACCGGGCCGTGATAGAGTCCACGGCCTGAAGGCCCAAGTTCGGAAGGGATCCACCATGCTGATCGCCACCGTCATCGTGCTCCAGGTGATCTCCGCCATCCTGATGGTGCTGTTCATCCTGCTCCACGCGGGACGAGGCGGGGGCCTGTCCGACATGTTCGGCGGAGGGTCCGGTCTGGCCGGCGGCACCGCGGTCGAGCGGAACCTCGACCGGGTCACCGTGGCCACGGCCGTCGTCTTCGCGGTGACCACGTTCTACCTCGCCTGGAAGTGGGTGTAGGGGCCCAGGGGCCCCGATCCCTGCTCGTCCTCCTGGTCGCCGTGGCGCTCCTGGCGGCCGGCTGCACAACCCCTCCCGGGCCTGAGGAGGGCCCGGTGGCGGGTCCCTCGGTGGGAGCCACGCCTCGGACCTCGCTCCGCCTGGCCACCTCCCTCCCCACGAGCCTGGACCCGCGCGAGCTGAACTCGGCCGACGGGCTCCAGCTGGCCGCCCAGCTGTTCGATGGGCTGGTGGGCTACGACCCCACCACGCACGAAGCGATCCCGGGGGCGGCGGAGCGGTGGGACGTCGAGGAAGGAGGGAGCCGGTTCGTCTTCCACCTCCGTCAAGGGATGACCTTCCACGACGGCAGCCCGGTACGGGCCCAGGACTTCGTGTTCGCCTGGAACCGGCTGGCCGACCCTCTGGCGGCCGCGCCGTACGCGTTCCTGCTCGAGTCGGTCGAAGGGTTCGATCGATACCAGCAGCAGATCCGGGTGACCAGGCTATCGGGGGCGGTGGCCCGGGACGACCGCACCCTGGAGGTGACGCTCGTCCGCCCCTGGCGCGATTTCGTCTCGCTCCTGGGCCATCCGGCGCTGTCTCCCGTCCCGCCGGGCGCCGGCGGGGGGTCCTTCGCGTCCCAGCCGGTCGGGAACGGGCCCTACCGTCTGGCCGCCCCCATCTCGCCGGGAACCCCGCTGCTCCTGCTGCGCTTCGACGGCTATTTCGGGACCCTCCCTCTCGTCCCGACCCTCGAGTATCGAACCTTCGACGTGGCCTCGGATGCCTGGCCGGAGTTCCTTGCCGCCGAGCTGGACGTGGCCCCCATACCGCCGGCGCTCCTGGCCGAGGCCGAGAGCAGCTACGGGGACCACGGCATCACCGAGCTGGCCCAGCTCCTGTACTGCGGCTTCGACCAGGAGGACCCTCGCTTCGCCGATCCGGCCCTGCGGCGGGCGGTCTCCCTGGCCATGGGCCGGGACGTCGTGGCGGCCGACGTGTACGGCGGCGCCGCCATCCCGGCCACTGGGATCATCCCCCCCTCGCTGCCCGGCTACCGACCGGACACCTGCGGGGGCCGGTGCCTGCGCGACCTGGAGGCCGCCCGAGCCCAGGCCGCCGAGGTGCCTCGAGCCAGCCGAACCTTCTCCCTCGACTACCCCGCGTCGCCCCTGGCCGACCAGCTCGCCCGGACCCTAGTGGCGCAGCTCGGGGAGGCCGGGCTCATGGTGACGCCCCGGGCCCGAAACCCGATCCGGTTCCAGGACGTGCTGGAGGACGGGGGACAGGACCTGTTCTGCCTGGTGTGGACGGCGGACTATCCCCGGCCCCAGGCCCTCCTGGAGCCCCTGGTCGAATCGGGGTCGGCCGACAATCACTCAAACGTCTCCGACCGGGACCTCGATGTCCTGCTGGAGCGAGGGCGGGCCGAGGCGAACGCCGAGATCCGGACCGAGGTCTACGCCGAGGCCGAGCGCCTGGTCCTGGAGCGGATGCACGTGATCCCCGTGGTCTGGTTCCGCTCCCACCTGGCGGTCCGCCCCGGCGTGGAGGGGTTCGTGGTCGACCCGCTGGGCCGGTACGATGCCGCCACGCTCCGGCTCGGCGCGTAGTCGCCGGCTCAGGGCCGCGCTCCTGGCGGTCCTCGCTCTGCTCGCGGCGTGTCCGGCCGACGAGCTCGAGCCACCCCCCGATCGTCGCTCCCCGGCGGGGACCGTCCGGGTGGGCTACCCGGAAGAGCCCCCGACCCTGAACCCGGCCACAGACCCCTCCCCGGCGTCCCGGGACCTCCTGCGCCCGTTGCTGCCCTCGTTCTTCCGGATCACCCCGGATCTCCGGTACGAGCCGTCCCTGCTCGCCGCGGAGCCCGAGGTGGCGCCGGCGGGGGACCGGACCGAGATCAGGTTCCGGATCCGCGAGGACGCCGCGTGGAGCGGCGGGACCCCGGTGACCGTCCAGGACGTGGCGTTCACCTGGCGGGTGATGACGGACCCCGGCGTGGACGCGTGGAACCCCACCGGGTTCGACCGGCTGGTGGACGTGGTGTCGGACGACCCCAAGGCCGGCCGGCTGGTGCTCGACGGCCGATGGCCGGGGTGGCGGGATCTGTTCGCCGCCGGTCGGTTCGTGCTCCCCGCGCACGTCGGTGAGCCGGGATCGGTGGCCGGGTGGGACGAGGGGCCGCCGGTGACGGCCGGGCCCTACCGGCTCGACGGCTGGACCCGGGGACACTCGATCGTCATGGTCGCCGACCCCACCCACTGGGGTCCCCGGTCCGCCGTTGAACGGCTCGAGGTGCAGTTCGTGCCGGATCCCACCACGGCCCTCCAGCTCCTGGAGCGCGGGGAGCTGGACGTGGTGGCCCCGATGGCCGGAGTGTCGTGGGGCCGGCGCCTGGCAGAGATCGCCGGCGGCGGGACCTCCAGCGCCACCGGCCCGGACGTGGTGTCCCTGGCGATGAACGCCGAGTCGGTGAGCGACGCGGACCTACGGCGACGCATCGCCCACGCCATCGACCGGAGCCGTTTCCTCGAGGTGGCCCTGCGCGATGACGCCGAGCCGGCCCACGGGCTCCTGGTCCCCGAGCAGGAAGGGGCCGAGCCCGCCTGGGCCCGGTACGGCAACGAGCCCGCCCCCGGCGCCGCTGCGCCCGAGGAGCTAGAGATCGTGTACCCGAGGGGGGAGCTGCCGGACCTGGTGACGCGGTACGTCCAGGCTGAGCTGGAGCGGGCGGCCATCGACGTGGACCTGGTGCCCCTGGAGGCGGACGTGCTCCAGGGGACCTTCTTGCCCTCCCGCCGCTTCGACCTGGCCCTGGTGGAGGTGCGCACCGGCCCCTCGCCCGAGCTGTGGCGATGGGTGGAGGTGCCGGGGGCGGGGACGTCCCTGACCGGCCTCGCCGACGAGGTGCTCGCGGAGATGGTCCGACGGGCCACGGAGGGATCGGCCCCGGCCCTCCGCGAGGCCCAGGCGCGGCTGGCCGAACTGGCGGTCGCCGTTCCCCTGTACCGGCCCCGGCTCACCGTCGGGTGGCGGGCCGGCATCGCCGGTCCCGCGGCCAACCCCACCGTGGAGGGCCCACTGTGGAACGTGGAGGCCTGGTCCGCGGCCTGAACCCGGCCAGGGGACGGGACCGTATACTTGGTCCCGCGTCGGAGTGGCGGAATCTGGTAGACGCGCTAGGTTGAGGGCCTAGTCCGGCTCGCGCCGGGTGAGGGTTCAAATCCCTCCTCCGACACCCTCTGAGCAGGGAATCTCCCTGTCCTCAACTCGGCGAAGCTCATACTGCCCACCACCATTTCCTCTCGGCAGGCAGGACTCATACGCAGGGCTCGACGCTGAAATCCTGATGACCCCTCCCGTGCGCAAACCGCGGCGCCCAGGTCGCGGACACCAGGTCCCACGCGCCGCCCGAGTTCTTCTCGAACTGGAGCAGGTAGCGGATGGCTTGGATGGAGTCGTCGAGCAGGCCCTCCAGGGTGACGGTCACCTCTGCCCGTTCTCCCCCCTAGAGGGCCGCCTCTTGGAGGACCGCAGTGGCGGAGGCGGCCTGATCCGGGTCGCTCGGGTCTCCGAGGTCGAGGAATTCCAGGGCGATTCTCGCCGGCGAATCCCCCCACGAAAGAGCCGTGTCGTCCAGATACCGATTGAACTCGGCTACGGAGATTGCGCCGGACTCATCCGGAGGCGCAGGCCCGTCCCAGGTTGGAGAGGAGGATCCGGGTGCGGAGGAAGTCCCGAGGGGCGGGTACTCCTCGAAGCTCTCCACGCGCCACGATCCGGAGGGGTCGAGGACGAGCGTTGCCTCGCCGACCCACTCGCTGAACGGAGGCCCAACGCCGTACACGGCACGGCCGTCGGTGCCGGAGAACCTCGCGGTGCACATGCCCCGGGGGATATCGCCATCGGGGGGAACTTCTTGTGGGCATGTGCCGACGTACCGGGTGCCGAACCGGTCCCGTACGAAGGCGGCCAGTGCCCGCTCGATCGTGGGCGGCGAGGAGGGAGGAGCTTCGGAGGCATCCCGTCTGAGCAGGAGGACGCCACCGACCACCGCAACGGCGGCCACGGTCAGGACTGCAGCCAGGGCCCTCCTCGGCATATCAGGACTTTAGACGCGCGATTGCCCTTCGAAGTTCCGCGCCGGTTCGAGCAGGCTCCGCGAGCCCGGGTTGGGGGGAACGACTGCCTCCCTGGACGGGGACGGATTCGGCGGGGCGGGCTGAGATTTGGCGACTCGAGGTGAAAGGAGGAGCTGGTCCCGGACAGTTAGGGTTCAGAAACAGCAGCAGGGAGGAAACCCTGGACGAGGAACGCCAAATCCGCTTCCGGAAGCTGTACGAGGCTCACGCCGATCGCGTGCTGGTGTACGCCCTGCGTCGGGTCCCGGCCGGCGAGGCTGCCGACATCGTGTCCGAGACATTCCTCGCAGCGTGGCGCAGGCTGGACATCGTCCCTGAGGATTCCGCACCGTGGCTGTTCGGAGTGGCCCGGAAGGTGGTGGCCAATCACCGGCGATCACTGAGGCGTGGACAAGCGTTGCGGGCTCGGGTGGAAGGTGACTCCTCCCGCAGACCGCACCTCGCTCCCGATCCAGCGGATCAGGTGGAGGCCAGGATGGCGATCCGCTCCGCGCTACATCGCCTCTCGGAGTGGGATCGGGAGGCCCTGACGCTGGTCGCCTGGGACGGGCTGGACGCGGTGGACGCCGCCGCGGCCATGGGCTACACACCTGCCGCCTTCGCCGTTCGGCTGCACCGCGCCCGGCGTCGGCTGGGGCGTGAGCTCACGAAAGAACGGGCCGGAGCCGGACATGTCCGGGATGATGGGCGTGTGCGCGCCATACCGGCCATCGAGGAGGAGAGATGACGCTGGACGTGATGGAGCTGCTACGGCGGAGCGACCCAGTTGATCCTGTTGGGATCGAGGGGTGGGCCAGGGGAGAAGAAGGGAGGCGGGTGTTGCTCCAGATCGTGGAGACGAGCTCGCCGGTACGCCCTCCGCTTTCTCGCCGACGCAGGCTGGCCGTCATCCCCGCAGGGGCGGGCGCGCTGGCCCTCGCCCTGATCGTTGGCTCAATGCTTCTGCCCGCAGGGAGGGGCACCATCTCGGCGGAGGCCGCGGTGGTCCTCCGGTCGGCCGCGAGGGTGGCCGGCGCCCAGCCCCCGGTTCCATCCGACGGTCGGTACCGATACACCCGGTCCGAGGACGCCTACCTGGGGACCTACGTGGAGCGAGGGGGAAGCTTCTCCGTGTTGCTCCCGCAGCGCCGCGAGATATGGGTCGCGCCGGACGGCTCCGGGCGGCTGCGGGAGGACGAGAGCGGCGAACCGATTTTCCTCGGGCCCCGGGACCGGTCGACGTGGGAAGCGTCGGGTCGCCCGGCGCTGGAGGAATCCGGACCCTCGGATCAGACCTTCCAGCCAGGTGGCCTGTACTACGCAGACCTCACGGGATACTCCACCGACCCCGACGAGCTGTACGGACAGATCCAGCGCCGGGCGGAGGGGCCCAAGACTTCGGGGGAGCCGGTACCGGAGGGCGCCCCGGCGGCAGTGAAGATGTTCACGATCGTCGGAGACCTCCTGCGGGAGACGGCGGCCCCACCGGAGCTACGGGCCGCGCTGTATGAGGTCGCCGCGCGCATCCCCGGCGTGATTCTTGTCGGCGAGGTGACGGACCCTGTGGGGCGGCCCGGGATGGCCGTGGCCATGGCCTCCGAGGCCGACGGGGTTCGCCGAGAGCTCGTGTTCGACCCCGAGACGTCGGAGCTGCTCGCCGAGCGGCAGGTACTCCTCCGCCGCGTGAGATGGGTGGACGCCGCCCCCGGGACGGTGATCGGCTGGGCCGCCTACCTCAAATCGGGAACGGTGGATTCCACGTCCGCCCGCCCTTCCTGAAGCGCCGACCGCGGGGGCGAACGGAGGAGAACATGAGCTGGCGGGGAAGCCTCGCCAGGCCGCTATCCGAGAGCAAGTTCTCCTCGGGTGATGAGCGGTGTGCCTACGGTTGCGGTCGGGCCGTTCCCGGCGCGACCGAGCCTTAGTCCGGCGGGATGTTCTGGTTCAGCCGGAAAAAGTTCTCGGGGTCGTACTTCCTCTTCAATGCCTTCAGGCGCTGGTACTTCGCAGCCCCGTATGCCTGGCGGACCCGTTCCTGGCCTTCGTCCATCAGGAAGTTCACGTAGAGGCTCGTGCGGTAGGGCTCCAGGGCCGTCCCGAGCCGGCGCGCCCACTCGCGCTCCTCCTCGAACCCCTCGGCGGTCTGGCTGTTCCCGTTGATGTTAAAGGTGTGACCCGCGCCACGACCTGCGAAGGCGGTATCGTCCTCGCCGGCGCGGGCGACCGCCCCGCCCATCTGCCAGAGCCCCACGCTGCTGATCGGGGACTCGATCTGGCGCCCGTACTCCACCATGACGTCGATGATGTCGTCGTTGAGTTCGGCCACGTCGCAGGAACGGAAGTAGTAGTGCCACCCGGGCTCGAAGCTGGGGTCGTACATCCGCTGGTGCTCGGCGAACGGCCTGGGGACGCACAGATCCAGGGCAGGTGAGCCGAACCCCTTCAGTGGCCGCAGCACCCTCTCACCTTCCTCTACGGACCCGGCGTAGCAGCTCACCACGGCGACCACCCGCTCCCCGACGAGATCGTGAGGCATGCCTTCGATCCCCGGCGCCCTGCGCTCGACGATCAGGGTCATCAGGTCGTCGGGGCAGTCGGCGACCCAGTCCCGGTAGAAGCGCAGGACGCTCGGCGCGTCGCCGATCGGCCAGAAGATCGGCCCGGCCACGACCTGTGGCCCGAGCGGACTCAGCCGGAACTCGAACTCCGTGACGATGCCGAAGTTGCCGCCTCCTCCCCGGACGCCCCAGAACAGGTCGGTGTTCTCTCGCTCGCTCGCCCGGACCAGCTGGCCCTCGGCCGTGACCAGGTCTACCGAGAGCAGGTTGTCGATAGTGAGGCCGAACTTCCGCATGGTGAACCCGATGCCCCCGCCCAGGGTGAGACCGGCCAGGCCCGTGTGCGAGACGAAGCCCGCGGGGACGACGTATCCGAACGCCTGGGTCTCGCGGTCGAGCTCGCCCAGGAGGAGACCAGGCTGGGCTCGAACCGTTCGGCCCTGGGGGTCGACCCGGACCCCTTTCATCGGGGACAGGTCGATGACCATGCCCCCGTCGCACACAGAGTGGCCCGGGAAGCTGTGCCCCCCACCTCGGACGGCTACGAGCAGGCCGTGCTCCCTGGCGAAGCGAACCGACGCGATCACGTCCGCCGTGCCGGCACAACGCGCGATCAGCGCGGGGAACCGGTCGATCGACCCGTTCCAGACCTTCCTGTGCAGGTCGTAGGTGGCTTCACCGGGACCAACCAGCTCTCCGCGGAGCGCGGAGGCCAGCTCTGCGGTCGCCCCATCATCGATATGGATACCCTCGCTCGTAGCCATCGCTCCCTCCTCGACGGCAGTATCCACGTCTAGCCGACTCCTGTCAGGAACCTGAGTTCCACCCCTGTTCCAGGGTGAGCCGGGATGGGTCGATGATGACGATCCCGTCGCGCTGTGTCCGCACAACGCCTTCCCGACGAAGTTCGCGCAGCACCCGTACGATGACCTCCCGGACCGTCCCCGCGGCCTCCGCCAGTTCTCTCTGGCTGACCCCAGCGACGAGTTCCTGCCCTGTCTGGTGGCCCGGCCCCCGCTCCGAAGCGAGGTCCAGCAGGTGTCGGGCCACGCGCTGCCGCACGGTGGCAAAGGCACTCCCGGGAATCTCGTAGATGAAGGCCCACGCCCTTTCGCTGAGCTCGCCCAGGAAGGCTCGGGCGACTCGCACGTCTCGCTCCGCCGCTCGGGAGACGACCATCGGGGACATCTTCAACAGCTCCGCGTCCACGAACGCCTGCACCGTCGCCGGCATCACGAACTCCGTCGTGAATAGGGACATGGCTCCGAGCAGAGCCCCGGGTCGGCAGTACCGAACGGTCATCGTACGTCCATCGGGTGCAGTCACGAACGCCCGCAGGATGCCGGAGATGACCAGTTCGAGATGCCGGGGATCCTCACCCTCCCTATGAGTCACCGACCCCGCGGGAATCCTCGTTCCAACGGCATCTCTCAGGAGCTCTCGGAGCACCTCCCGCGGCAGTTCACGCAGGTGGGACTTGGAGACCGCGGAGCGCACATCCGCGTCAACGGTGGCATCCTACGACTGCCCATGACTGGTCAGAGATGCGACGGAGCGAGACGGACCTGCCACTCGTCGGATCAGGACGAGATCAGAGAAGCCAGCACAACCAGTCAGGACGTAGTCCCCCACGGCCTAAGCCTCCAGTCGGGGCTCCAGTGGTCGTTTGTGCCGGTCGGTCCTCCTACACAGCAGAGCAAGCAGATGCGGGCCCGATCTTGATAACCTCGAGGGCCGGTAACCGGTCCGGGGTCATCTCTCTCCCACGCTTAAGAGGCTTTTAGAGGGGGGCCGGGAAGGGTCCCTGTTGCCGGTGACAGGAGCCTTATGGTCGCGTGCGCA
Organism: Actinomycetota bacterium; assembly: GCA_050692915.1. Taxonomy (GTDB): domain Bacteria; phylum Actinomycetota; class UBA4738; order UBA4738; family CALAEC01; genus CALAEC01. The sequence goes on from JBOGVU010000004.1 coordinate 64,622, forward strand.
GAGCCATGCGCTTATGTCAACTCCACCGACGGTTGTCTTGAGTTCTCGAAATCTCGTGGGTTCGGGCCCTCCAGTTCGGTCCGGAACAGCACGCTGACCCATGAGCGATATGGACGCCACCTCTCCGCAATCTCGGTCAGCTTCTCGATGGATGGGATCTCGGCGAACCCGTAGGCATCCGCCATGGCACGCTGCAGACGCCGCTCCTTCCGAGGGAAGTAGTCGGGATCGCCCGCGCCTCGAACGAGAATCAATTCCGCGGAGAAGTCGCCAACTCCCGGAAGACTCTTCAGGCCCCCAAGGGCCTCATCGGGAGGCCGCGACCTGAGCCGGTGAGCGTTAAGCCGACCATCCAGGGCAGCCCGGGCCACCTCGTGGAGCTGCATGATCTTGCGCCCAAACAGCCCCGGAAATCCGCGCATCGAGAGGAGTCGGTGTGGCCCCGGGAAGGCGTACAGCCGTTCCCCGTGAACATCGACCTTCTCGCCGCGCTGTTCGGCCATGCGCTGCTTGATCGATGCGGCCTGAGCGATTCGAATCCGATGGCCAATGATCGTCCACGCCGCGGCTTCGTAGGGCGACCAGAACAGGACCGGGCGCAGCCCCGGATACCCGCTCTGCAGCCGCCCGATCACAGGATCTCGTCGAGCGACCGCCGCGAATCCCGATCCGTCGACGTCGAGTGAGAGGATCCGTGCCAGCTGCCGGCGCACCGCGGTTCGGTCTGCCTCGCCGAAGATCTCAGCGATCACCGCCTTGCCGGGCTGGCGCAGACACGCGCCCACGGAGTCCCACCTCCCCTCCACGGGGAAGGCGAGGTGAAGGTGGTCAGCGGTACCTGCGAGCCTTCGTAGGCGGCGGGTACGAAGCCCTCGAGGAAGCGGCTGCTGGCTTCAAGGGAGAAGGGGCCTCGAGGGATGATTCGGAAGGTCGTCATCCTGCCAGCTCCTTCGGTGCCGATGGCCCTGCACGACCGATCGTAAAGACTCGGACGCCTGAGGTCTCCCGGCCAGGTTTCGCCCACCACTGGCTCCGGACTCCTGATCCGCCGCTCAGTCTGCCAGGATCCGCTCTCCTCGGACCGCCGGGCATGTGCTTATGGCTCGAATCACCCCTCCGACACACCTGTCCACTATCCTGTGAACTCAGAGACCTCCTCCGACACCCCTTCTGACCGAGAACGAGAACGATCTCTGGGAAGTGGAGACTTTCGTCCGCGACGGAACCTCCTACATCCTGGGGAGCGACCGGGACGACGGCTCTGGATCTTCAAGCGCACCGACAGCCAGTCGGCGCTTCTCGGGAAGGGGGCCGGCCTCCGGGCCGGCCCCCTTCTCACGTTTCCCCGGGTCGACCCAGCCCGTATCATCGGAGGGTCCGGCGATCGGGAGCCACCCATTGGCCGATCCGAAGCGTACCCATCGAGGTGTCCTGGAGTTCGCGCTGGGGTTGCCGGAAGCCTACGAGGACCACCCGTGGGGTGAGACCGTGGTGAAGGTGCGCAAGAGGATCTTCGTGTTCCTGGGGAACGATGAGAGCCCGACCTGGCCGTCGATGTCGATCAAGCTCCGGGAGTCGCTCGACCAGGCGCTGGCGCTCCCCGGCGCCGTACCCACCGGATACGGGCTCGGACGTGCCGGCTGGGTCACCATCCCGTTCGCAACTAAGCACCCGCCCCTCGGCGTTCTCACCGATCTCGTCGAGGAGAGCTACCGGCTCGTGGCGCCCAAACGCCTGGTGGCCAGGCTGGAGGAGCTCGCCACCGGCTGACGCAATGACCGACGGAGAAGGAGGATGAGCGATGGCAGGGGAGAAGACCGCCAAGGTGACCTGGCAGGGGGACCTTCCGACCGGGCGGGGCACGATCGAACGAGTGGGGAGCGGCGCCTTCGGCCCCCTGGACGTGTCCTGGCCGGTGCGGATCGGCGAGGAGGAGGGGTTGACCAGCCCGGAGGAGCTGATCGCGGCGGCGCACGCCTCGTGCTTCTCGATGGCGCTCTCCAATGTGCTGGCCAAAGGGGGCAACCCGCCGCAGCGTCTCGAGGTCGCGGCCACAGTGACGTTCGTTCCGGGGACGGGCATCACGACCTCCGTGCTCGACGTCACCGGCACGGTGCCGGGCCTCGACGAGGCCGCGTTCCGGACCGCCGCCGACGACGCCAAGGACAACTGTCCGGTGTCGAAGGCCCTGCGGGGGAACGTGGAGCTGTCGGTGAGCGCCCGGCTGGCCCCTTGAGCGCCCGGCTCAGTCCCGGGCGGGCCGGCTCACGTCGGCCACCGTGGCCCGGAAATGCCGGACCAGATCGGCGGGGGCCAGGTGGAGATTCACCCCTCGAGCCCCACCGCCGATCGCCACCCTCTCCGGGCGCTCCACGGCGACGTCCGCCACGACCGGCCACGGGCGGATCGAGCCGAACGGGGTGATCGCGCCCCGCTCGTAGCCGGTGGCCTCGCGAGCCTCCGCCTCGTCGGGGAGCGACAGCCGCTTCACGCCAAGGACCGCCCGCAGCTTCGGCCAGTCGATCTGCCGTCCGCCGGGGACCAGGACGAAGACGTAGTCGCCGGTCCCGCGGCGGATCACGATCGTCCGCAGGAGCTGGCCGACCTCGATGCCCTGGAGTTCAGCGCTCTCCTCGACACTATTCGGACGCTCGGTTCGGACGAACGTGAACTCGAGGCTCGACCCCGACAGGGCTCGGGTGGCCGGCGTGTCGACGTCCACCGAGCCAGCCTACCGGGCTCGGCGAATCACAGGGTGGCGCACTGGTCCTCCTTGCTGCCCTGCACGATGTTGTCGCCGCCGGTCGGAGGGATGAGGGACTCCACAGCTTCGGCGCGAGGAGGTCGGCGCCCAGGCCAGACCGCGGTTCAAGCACGGGCAAGCCAAGCTTGGTACACTGGTATCCGTGACGGATCCGGACGTCTATAAGACCCAAAGCGGGACCATCCTGCGGGTCGTCCATGCGGACGACGGCGGGCTGAAGGTCGAGATGCTGAAGGAAGGCGCCTGGATCGCCGCTCGGATCGGCATGGCGGGGCTCCGGCTCTCTCCCTCGACCCGCAAGCTCACCGAGCGGCAGGTCCGAGCACTCCCAGACTAAACCTCCTTAACCGGCCTTGCGGATCGCCCGGATGAGGTCCCACTTGCCCATCCTGGAGCGACCCTCGATCCCGCGACGCCGGGCCACGTCGTAGAGCTCCTGTCGGGTCCGATCCTCGAGGTTCCTTCCCGAGAGTTGACCTCGCTTCCGCTTCCGGGCCTTTGCCGCCTGCCGACCGAGGTCCCGCCTGGTCGCCTCGGGCAGCTGAGCGATCGTTCGCTTCTTCCGGGCGACCCGCTGGGCCTTCCGGATGTTGCGCTTGGAGGCACTGGTCTGCCTACGCGTCGCCACCGCGAGCACCTCCTTCATGGGTTTCTACCCCGGCCCGGTGCCCTCACCCCTCGGGAGGCCGGAGGCCAGGGCCTCCACGATCTGCTCCTCCAGCCAGCCGAGGTAGGCGAACAAGGCAAAGCCAGGGGAGCGGGGGTCATCCTCGGGGAGACCCTCTTCGTACATCTGCTCGGTGACGTCCAGGTGGGTACCCAGGACCAGACGGAGGTCGTTGAGGGCCCCCAGCCACGCCGTGATCTCCTCCTCCGTGAGCTTCGAGGAATCGATGGTCTGTTCCACGATGGCCAGAGCGTCGAGGCGGTCCCGGGTCAGTTCCGGCGAGACGAGGCCCTCGTACTCGGCCTGGCGCTCCGGGTCGTCCTCGTAGGCGGGTGGGAAGAGCCGACGGAGAGCCGGGTCGCTGGTGCCTAGGAGCTCGCGGAGCTGGCGGGGGAGGGAGCGCAGGATCTCCCGCTCCTCTGGCGGAAGCCGGAGCCGGTACTGCCCACGCCGGGTGCGTTCCACTCGCCTGGGAAGCCTGGCCACCGCTCAGCCCCGTCGCATCGTGGCCCACAGCCCGTGGGCGTGCAGGCGCGAGCACCAGAACTCGCACCGCTCCCGGCTGCCGTGCGCCACGTCGGCCCGTCCCTCGG